>CARTIQ010000003.1 GCA_949068525.1 uncultured Eubacteriales bacterium
GGCAAAACAAAAAGTCGATTAATTCTTACATTAACCGACGTCTTCTAGGGATGGTGTGAGTGACGGGACTTGAACCCGTACGTTGAAAAACACACGCCCCTCAAACGTGCCTGTCTACCAATTCCAGCACACTCACAGCTACTTAATGTATTATAATCTAACTTTATGCTTTTGTCAATGAGGAACGCCAGTAAATATCTCTATTTTGATGTATAGATACATTAATTTTCACTTAAATAATTTATACCAATGATCAACATTTTGAGTTTTGGGTAAAAACATAATTACAAAACCTCCTACATATAAATTAAGTGACAAACAAAATGTAGGAGGAATACTATGTGAAAGGAGCCGTAGAGGAGCGAGCCGTGAAACTCGGGGAACACATTTTGAACAATAAAGCAACAGTACGGAGTGCGGCGCAAAAATTTGGAGTTAGCAAGTCTACTGTACATAAAGATGTATCGGAACGATTAAAACAGATAAATCTGAGCTTATATAAAGAGGTAAAAATCATACTGGAGTTAAATAAATCTCAAAGACATATTAGAGGTGGTCTTGCAACTAAAAATAAATATCTAAACAAAAAGCTAACGCAAAGCAGCATAGAAGTGTAAGCAAAAATTATTACATAACAATTAACCTATGCTTGTTCTTGTTTTTGCCCGGTTTGGTAGATTATAATGTATTAAAAATTCAAAAACGATTGATGTGTTTTTGTGTTTAAAAATTTATGGAGCTGTTAATTTTTTAACGGTTCTATTTTTTTATTTATACCGTTTACCGATTTTCATTCTTTTTCTACGTGGTCTTTTGTTATATGATTTAACCAGAAATATATACGCAATGATCAAAAGTATCAGCGCTACAATAGCTATTTTAAACCAGATTGAGCTTACTATATTTACTATGCATTGAATTAAGTAAAGAATAATATTTCTGTCGACATTCTCAGCTGCGACTAAATCCACGTGTGCCAACTCTCTGTTTGCATAGGATAATACTGCGGTTCCTAGTTTTTGACCGACTTTAATCGGGGCGTCAACTGACTCAGATTTTTCTATTTTGACGTCTACGCTACTAGTGTTTACGTTTTTTGGCAGCAGCACAGAGTAGTCATCGGCAGGGTGTAGCAAGGTTGAATCTTTACTAGTTGCAAGTTTAACTTTTATCTCAGACAAAGGATCCTTCTTTTTTAAAATTGGTTTTAACTCTAAATTTGTAAATGCCCATTTATAAATAGACTTTGAATCGAGCATAGCATTATTATCGGTAATTCTATTTCCGGCTAAGTTTTTAATTGGGGCACCCAACGCAACGCAGAGGTAGGAATATCCATTATAAGCAGCAGAAGAGACTAAGCAATATCCACCTTCCTCGGTGTGACCAGTTTTAATTCCCCTTGCGTATTGATAATAATATTTCCCTCCACGAGCTTGATCGATCATACTATTAGTTGTAACGAGTGGGTACTTGTCTTGCCCTAAGACGTACGAAGTGGGGAGACAACAGATTTCCATAAACTCCGGTAGTGTCATAGCGTACTTAGTCATTATTGCAATGTCTATCGCAGTAGAGTAATGGTCATCATCGTGAAGTCCATGCGGGTTAACAAAGTGTGTCTTACTGCAACCCAATTCGGCAGCCTTATTATTCATCATATCTACAAATGTGCGAACATCGCCGCCAACGTAATCTGCTAGAACTAATGCTGCATCGTTGCCAGATTTTATCATTAAGCAGTGCAGCAGCTGAGTTATCGACAAAATATCGTCTGTTTTAATGCCCGAAACAGAACTTCCAGTGCCCAATAAACTGCTCAAAAGTTCCTTCTTTACTGTTATTTTGGTGTTATCAAAATCCTTAATATTCTCAGCAACTACAATATACGTCATTATTTTTGTAAGAGAAGCAGGGTACATTTTTTTGTCGCCATTTTTATTGTAAATCTCAACACTATTGTCCAAATTATAAAGATACAGAGCCTCGCATGATGGAGTAAAATCAATATTGAAATTTGCGTCAGCTTTAAAATTACTAGAGCTAAAAAAAACTAGATGCGTTGTTAGGATAAATAAACAAACGATTTTTTTAAGCATAGAAATTCTCCTTATAATGTGTTATCATATAGTTCAATAATGATTATATTTTACATTATCTTTTTTAATTTTTCAAACAGCGCAGTTTAGGCTCTCTTTGCATATATTGAGAGTATTATATTAACTAAATTTGGCAAAAAATGTAGCTGAATAAGAAAAAGAACATTGTGTTTACACGGATATGGAGTGAAGGTTTTGGATAAGGCAGAGGCTAGAAAAGTTATTTACAAAGTTAGCATCAATACTATGATTATAAACTTTTTGCTAACGGCGGCTAAGTTAGCCGCGGGGATATTTGGAAATTCGATTGCTTTGGTTTCGGATGCTATTCATTCGGCCTCGGACGTTTTGAGCACTATAGTTGTGATGCTTGGGGCAGGGTTTTCTAAAAAAAAGCCCGATGAAAAACATCCATACGGCCACGAAAAGTTTGAATGTATTGCGGCAATTGTACTGGCATTAATGCTTTTTGGTACGGCGGCAACGATTGGCTTTTATGGCGTTAAAAGTGTTTTTTGCGGGGACATTGTTATTCCGGACAAGATAACGGTATTTGCGGCGGTTTTTTCGATAGTCGTGAAGGAATGGATGTATCGTTACACTAAAAATGCTGCCGATAAAATAAATTCGACTTCCTTATATGCAGATGCATGGCATCATCGGTCAGATGCGTTGTCTTCAATTGGCTCACTAATTGGTGTAGCTGGAGCCATGTGTGGGTTGCCAGTTTTGGATCCGATTGCTTCGTTTGTGATTTGTGCCATAATAATAAAAGTTGCTTACAATATTTTGCGCACGTCAATTGCTCAGATTATAGATTCTGCAGCACCGGAGGAGGTTGAACAAAAAATTCGGGAGGTAATTTTAAATTGCGAAGATATAAAGGGGATAGATATGCTGAAAACTCGGCTTTTTGGGAGCCGCATATATGTTGACATAGAGGTAAAAATAGATAAGGATATGAGCTTTGAAGATGTACATGAACTGACTCATAAGTTGCATGATGACATTGAACGTGCAAATACTTCGATAAAACACGTTATGATTCACGCTAATCCGACAGGCTAATTTTCACCAAACCTCTTGTGTCCAAATATACTGAATTATCCGGTATATATTGGGGGGAGGGTTGTGAAAAAGCCAAAGTACAAGCAAAAAAAATTATCTATTAAACTAAAATTCGCAATAATGGTTATAATTATATCTATTTTAACTGTTTTATTTGACAGGCAGATGCGGCCACTTGTAAAGTCAGTTGTTTTTAATCAGGCGCAGACGGTTTCTACAAAGGTGATTAACCAGGTGGTGGCGGATGAGCTTTCACGGTTAGATATAGATTATTCTGATATAGTTGATATACAAAAAGACAAAGATGGTAAAATTTTAGCTATAAGTACTGATATGAAAAAGGTCAATTCGTTAAAATCGTTTATGACTATGTCGATACAGGAAAAGCTAAACAGCAAAGATGTTCCTAAAGTTAAAATCCCTGTTGGAACTTTTACTGGAACAGAAATTTTAAATGGTAGAGGTCCAAAAATCTCGATCGATATTTCTACTTCTGGCTGTGTGGCTGTTGACTTTAAGAGCGAGTTTGTATCTGCTGGGATAAATCAAACCAAGCATAGGTTGTATCTGGAAGTTAGCACCGAGGTTTTTGCGCTAATACCGGGCTACCCAGTTGCTACCGTTGTTAGTACTAGCATTTTGATCGCAGAGACTATAATTGTGGGCGAAGTTCCTGCGCTGTTTGCTGGAAATATTAATAATTGAGGCTGCAAAAAAGTTTGTATAAATTAGAATATTAAGAAAGTAGGACGTTTAGCATACTATGAATTTGATTGACGCAGAAAAAATAGTAGATGACCTAAAAAAGCAGATAAATTACCATAACAAAAAGTATTATGATGAGGACGCACCAGAAATAGATGATTACGAATATGACATGCTAATGAGGCGGCTAGAAAGCTTAGAGACGCAGTTCCCACAGCTTTTAACAGGTAATTCCCCTACTCAAAGGGTTGGAGGTTCGGCATCTGCTAAGTTTACACCCGTTGATCATATTGTGAAGATGGAGAGTTTGCACGATTCTTTTTCTTATGATGAGTTGAGGGATTTTGATAAACGGGTTAAGGCTCAAGTTGGGGCTGTGGAATATGTAGTTGAGCCGAAGGTTGATGGGCTGTCCGTCTCGGTTGAGTATATTGACGGAGTTTTTGTTCGGGGTTCTACTCGTGGTGACGGAGCCGTTGGGGAGGACATCACGGAAAATTTAAGGATGATAAAATCTTTGCCAATGCATTTAGCTGAGGATGTGCCTTTTATTGAGGTCCGGGGCGAGGTTTATATGTCAAATGCAAACTTTTTGCAGCTTGTAAAAGAGCAGGAATTAACTGGAGAAAAGCCCTTTAAAAACCCAAGAAACGCAGCAGCTGGTTCGTTGCGGCAAAAAAACGCCACTGTGACAAAAAAAAGAAAGTTGGACATAGTGATGTTTAACATCCAGCAGATAAAGGGTAAAGATTTGTTTGCACACAAAGAATCACTCGACTACTTGCGAAAACTAGGATTTAATACGCCTACCCAAAGTCGGGTTTTTAGCGACATTGAAGACGTTATTGAAGAGGTTGAGAGGCTAAGATACGCTGCAAAAAAATTCCCTTTTGGCACCGATGGTGCGGTTGTTAAGGTTAACGCATTTTCCCAACGAGAAAAACTCGGCAGCACCGCAAAGTTCCCCCGATGGGCCGAGGCTTTTAAATATCCGCCTGAAGAAAAAGAAACCAAGCTCCTAAACATAGAAGTGAAGGTTGGCAGAACAGGTGCTCTGACGCCTACCGCGGTTTTTGAGCCGATTCTGTTAGCTGGAACTACGGTTAGCAGAGCTGTTTTGCACAACGAGGGGCTTATTCGCGAAAAAGACATAAAAATCGGGGATACAATCATTGTGCGCAAGGCCGGAGAGATCATTCCGGAAGTTGTTGCAATGAAGCAACACAACGCAGATTCAACGGATTTTTATATGCCGAAATTATGCCCTTCTTGCGGAGCAAAAGTCATAAAAGAAGATGGTGAGGCTGTTTTGCGGTGCACTAATGCGCAATGCCCAGCGCAGCTGCTAAGACATATGATTCATTTCGCTTCTAGGGATGCGATGGATATAACCGGCCTGGGACCGGCCGTTTTAGAGCTTTTGGTGGATAACAACTTAGTGTCATCAATTGAAGACGTTTACAAATTGCAGAAAGAAGAGCTAGCTTCACTCAAACGAATGGGGGAAAAGTCCGCAGAAAATCTGTTAGCATCAATAGAAAACTCCAAGAATAATGAGTTTTATAGATTAATTTATGCGTTAGGAATCCGCCATATAGGCAAAGGTGCCGCAAAACTTTTGGCTAAAAATTTTTGCAATATAGAGGAGCTTTTTTCAGCAACGCAGGAAGAACTTGCAGCAATAGATGGGTTTGGCGAAATTATGGCGCAAAGTGTAGTTAATTATTTTGTACTTGAACAAAATAGGCTGTTGATTGAAAATCTTGCAAAACTGGGTTTAAAAATGAGCGAGAGCAAAAAATCTGAAGGAACGGTGTTTGACGGGAAAACTTTTGTTTTAACAGGAACTTTGCCCAATTTGTCTCGAAGTCAGGCCACCGAGATGATCGAGAAACAGGGAGGGAGGGTTTCGGGTAGTGTATCGCAAAAAACAGACTTTGTCTTAGTTGGAGAAAATGCAGGAAGTAAACTAGAAAAGGCTCAAAACCTAAGTGTAAAAATTATTTCTGAAGATGATTTTTTTAAGATGATCGAATAAAAATCAACAGTAAAAAGCGCCGCGCGGTATAGTGCGGCGCTAAATTTTGTATTAACCCAAAATTATTTAACGAAATTAAACAGCGATCCGATAAGTGGAAGTGGCCTGTTATCTTGCTTTACGGCATTTCTAATTCCTAAAAAAGTGAATATAACATAAAAAATCAGCCATAAAATTTCCAAAAGAGCTGACACGCTAGCAAGAATTGGTGCAATGGAATATAAAAAGTCTGATAGAATATTGATGATAATAAGCGAAAAAAATGAGACAGCAGACAAAATAATCCCCTGATTAACGTGGAACTTGACTGTCTCATTATTTCTTTCGGCAAGTAAGCCAACGATCCAAAGAATATAAACATATGCTAAAACACAGTACACCGTCTGCTTTGGAGCTTTTGAGAAATCAAGGGTTTCCTCCTTAAAAGAGTTAAAAGTATTCCCCTTGCGGTTGTCATAATCCATAAAAATTATCCTTCTTTATTTGTTGTTTATTTTGTCAAGCACAGCGCTAACAATAGGCAGCCGGACCTTTGTGCTAGAAAGAGCAGAAGTGGCTCCCATAATGGATAAAATCACCCAACTGACGCCAACGCCAATGTTGAACAAAAAGCAAATGATGCTAAGAGAATCCAGTAAAAAATTAAAAGAAAAGTCGAGAAAAATAGAAACTAAAACCAACGTAGCCATAATATAAAACAAAACTTCGCCCTGTTTGCAATGAAACTTAACTTGATCGCAATCTTTTTCATAAGAAAATTTGCCAATGACAAAGAGTGGGCCAAGATACGCTATTACCGACAAAAACTTAATATTTGCATGATTATAAGAATTCATAATTTACCCTTCAAATTTTGTTATTTCAACACTTTTAATAATCACGTCTGTCACCGGTTTGTCGGAAGAATTAGTCCTAACACTGGCGATTTTATTTACAATATCCATACCTTCAAAAACCTGGCCAAACACAGTATGACCTTTATTCTGAGTGTTAAAATAGCCATCGAGATGCGGATTTCCGCCGTTATTATCGTACAACTCCCTTATTTCGTCTGTGATTTTAGACATATCGATAATGGCGGCATTTTTGTTGTCTTTATATTTTTCATAAATTTGCTGAGCATAATCCCAGCCGCTAAAAGATTCTTTGTCACCCTGGTTTATAAAAAATTGGCTTCCGTTAGTATTTTTGCCACAGTTCGCCATAGAGAGCGCACCAGATATATTAAACAGTTTATCGCTAAATTCATCTTCAAACGGGTGCCCCCAGATGCTCTCTCCGCCAGTTCCGTTGCCAGCTGGGTCGCCACTTTGAACCATAAAGCCCTTTATAACTCTATGAAAAATCAACCCATTATAATATCCATTTTGGGCATGAGTCTTAAAATTCTCTACCGCTTTTGGTGCAGCTTCCGGGAAAAATCGAATTTTAAAAGAACCCATAGATGTATTAATAAGAGCGATTTCATCACCTTTTGGCGGCATTACTAATTGATAACCAATCTTTTTGTCTGAGCAATTATTGCTGTTGCTCGATTGCGCATCAGAATTATTATTTGAACAGCCGCTAAACAATGTTAAGGCCGGTACTATAAACGCCAAATAAAGCAATTTAAAAGCGAAGTCTTTTGTTATAAGCATAGCAAACACACAGGCTCCTTACAGAATTTATTTATATAATCACAGCTATATTTTAGTACATTTATTTTAATATTTCAAGTATAGCTCAAAGCAAGTTATATTCTAGTTTTGCGTGTGCATATAGATAATTATATAAAAAACTAGGAGGAACTAAAATGATAGATTTTTATCCAGAAGGATGGCTTATTGATACAATCGGGAATAAATTATCGATGCAAAATCCGGCAACGTTAGCCCAGGCAAGTTATGATGAAAAAATTCTGGAGGCAAGAGCGTTAGTCTGCGATGGGAACCACAATCTAATAGTGGATTTGGGCTGCATGAAGGGGATAATAAGCAGAGAAGACGGTGCAATAGGAATAAAAGAAGGAGTAGTGCGTGACATAGCGGTAATCTCTCGTGTGAACAGACCGGTTTGCTTTGTTATAACGGGCTTTAAAAAAGATCAACATGGCCATACCTTTGCGACGTTGTCTAGAAAAAACGCGCAGATAAAATGTATGAATCAACATATAAGAAATTTAAAAGTCGGAGATGTAATAAATGCAAAAGTTACGCATCTAGAGCCTTTTGGAGCTTTTGTAGACATCGGCTGTGGAATAGTTTCGCTTTTGCCCATAGATACAATCTCAATCTCCAGAATAGAGCATCCGCGGGAGAGGTTCTCTGTGGGCATGGACATAAAAGCAGTGGTGAAGTCGATTGAAAATGAAAGAATAAGCCTAACGCACAAAGAGCTCCTAGGTACGTGGGCAGAAAATATAGAGTATTTCTCGGTAGGCGAAACAGTAGCCGGAATAGTCCGATCCATAGAGGAATACGGTGCATTCATAGAATTAGCACCAAATCTAGCCGGCCTAGCAGAGCCTAAAGAAGAAATCAAACCCGGGCAGCAGGCCAGCGTCTATATAAAAAATATAATCCCAGCAAGAATGAAGATAAAGCTAATAATAATAGACACCTTCGACTACGACTATAAACCAACACCACCGAACTATTTTTTTACCGGAGATCACATGGATAAATTCATATACTCGCCAAAAGATTCCGACAGGGCAATAGAAACGATATTTAACAGCGATTCAGAGGCAAACAACAATAATGAAAAACTTAAAGAGCAAGATAAAGAGTTAAGCTATACATAAAGTGCCAATAAATAAAATAAAATCGCTCCAGTTAACGATAAAAAACTGTGAGCGATTTATTTTACCAAACAAAATTAAAATTAGTCTTCTCCCAAAGCTTTACACAGCCATACGTAGGCAATATCCAAAGCTTCGTACAAACCTTCTTTTTCACACTTTTTAATGATCTTTTTTCTAGGGCTAAGATCCGGGTCAGTACTCAAAAGCTGTACAGCCACTCTACTAGCAGCGTCACCATCAAACAATATTTTACTATCTAAAATATCCAACTTAATGACATATTCATCAGAAATATTGCCGTAATAGAGAACATCGCCGCAACGGACCAAAGGTTTATTTTTATATACAGCGGTTTTATAATCCATCATAGTGCTTTTTTTAGGCAAATCAATTCCTCCAAATCACAAATATTTTGCAACATAAGCTCCAAACTCTAATTGATGTTTAAATATGCCTTAACCAAGGCTTTCAAAAGGTCGTCTCGGTCTATTTTACAAATGAGGCTGCGTGCATTGTTATGCGTAGTTATATAGGTAGGATCCTGTGACAAAATATAGCCAACAATTTGGTTAACAGGGTTATATCCCTTTTGTTTTAACGCATCGTAAACGACATTCAGCGTGTGTTTAATGAATTCATCTTTACTTTCGTCAACAGAAAAGGTCATAGTCTTATCCAGCATAAAAGCGCCTCCTCACTTACATGATACAATAATTATACACCAAATTCTCAAAATTTTCAAGCAGAATTTATAAATGAATCAAGAACGCAGCGTGATGCTCTGGGCTTCAAGAGCCTTAATAATTTTTTTAATTGCAGAATTTATCTGTTCTTCAGTCAATGTTGAGCTCTCAGACTGCAAAGAAATATTAACAGCAACGCTTTTTTTGCCTTTAGGAATCTGTTCGCCCTCATAAACATCAAAAATTGCGACATTTTCTAAAAGACTACCAGCTGATTTTTCTATAGTTTTTTTAAGCTCGCCAACAGGAGTACTTTTATCGCAAATTAAAGCTAAATCTCGGTTAACAGATGCAAATTTTGGAATAAGCTTATAAGTAATGTCAAAATTAGCAGAGGCAAACAACTTGTCAACATTCAGCTCAATTATATATGCTCTGGTACCTATACCATAATTTTCAAGCACGGCTGGATGCACTTCTGCAACATACCCCAGAATAGTATTATTACAGCAGACTTTTGCGCAGCGCCCAGGATGAAAATAGGTAACGTCGGAACAAGCAACAAAATCATAATCTCTTATAAATAAGTTATCAAGTAAGTTTTCGCAAATTCCTTTAACCTGCAAAAAATCGACATTCAAACCGTAAAATCCTGCGATAAGCTTGTGATTTTCCGCCGGTAAGTCAGAGTTTTCAATCGGAATATATTCTCTGGCAATTTCAAAAAGCTGAGCCGTTTCATTTTTATGACTATAATTAGAAGAAAGCACCCCCAACATAGAGACAACCGCTGTAGTTCGCATCAAGCTGGTATCCTCACCGAGCGGATTCGAGATTACAATTGACTTTCTAAGCAGATGATCATCCGGAAGCAAGATTTTATCGTATTCTCGAGGGCTAACAAAAGAATATGTTGTAATTTCACTAGCGCCGAGAGCCCCCATAGTAGCGTTAATTTTTTGATCAAATCTTTGTCTATCAGTATACTTGCCATAATGACTCCCGCGAAGTGGCGTAGAGGCAATGTTATTATAGCCGTAAAACCTTGCAATTTCCTCTGCAATGTCGTTCTTTATTTTTAAGTCTGGCCGAAAGCTTGGCACAATAACCTCATCGTTAACAACCTTGCATTCAACCTTAGAAAGAATGCTGATCATCTCATCGCTAGACAAATTTATATTCAAAAAACGATTAATAAAATCAGGGTCAAATGGGATTTTTGTAACTTGACTGTCGGTGTTATCGACAACAAAAGTCTGTGAGCAAACTTCACCAGCGTCCAAAAGCTCAATCAGCTCGCAAGCCCGGTTTAACGCCGGAATACAATTATTTTTATCAAGACCTTTTTCAAACCGAAAACTAGAATCTGTGCGCAAATTCTGCTCCTTAGAGGCCTTACGTACAGCAATAGGATCAAATATAGCGGCCTCCAGCAGGATTTCGGTCGTGTCGCCAGAAACAGAGCTAAACTCGCCACCCATTACGCCGGCCAAAGCAATCGGCTTTTGGGTATCTGCAATAACAAGATTATTTTCACTCAATTCCCGCTCAACCCCGTCAAGAGTAACAATCACTTCACCTTTGGTTGCTTTCCGGACAGTAATCTGACCGTCATCAATACGCCGTAAGTCAAAAGCGTGCATCGGCTGCCCATATTCAAGCATCACGTAGTTTGTAATGTCAACGATATTGTTAATGGAGCGCACTCCCACAGCGCGCAGGCGCTCGCGAATAAATCGTGGAGAAGGTGCAATCTTCACGTTGCGAACAACCCTGGCACTATAAAACGGGCAAAGACTTTTTTCGGCCACAGTCACAGATAAATCGGCGTTGTCACTATCATTATTGCAAATTTTTACTTCTGGCATGTGAAGTCTCAAGTTTTTATCGAAGGTAGCGGCAACTTCGCGTGCAAGACCTATAACAGAGAGGCAGTCAGCGCGATTAGGAGTAATCTCAAACTCAACTGTGACATCGTCAATCCCAATAACTTCCCGGATATCCTGCCCCAAGCTATAATTTTGCTCATCCAAAACAAAAATACCGTCCTCAACCGCGTGCGGAAAGTCGTTAACACTAAGGCCAAGCTCGATTAAAGAGCACATCATTCCGCAACTCTCGACACCACGCAACTTACTTTTTTTAATTTTAGTACCATCCGCTAATGTTGAGCCATCCAAAGCGACTGGTACAATGTCATTCACAGCCAAATTTTTAGCTCCAGTAACAATCTGCACAGGTTCTTCAGCACCGACGTCCACCTTGCAGACAACAAGCTTATCCGCATTGGGGTGCGGCTCAATTGTCAAAACTTTGCCAACAACTATTCGGTTCAGACTTTCTCCTTCAACCGTATATTTCTCAACTTTAGAGCCGCTCATAGTCATCTTTTCGGCGAATTCCGTAGGCGAAACGTCGATATCGACAAAATCTTTTAGCCACTTCATAGAAAGATTCATAAAAACCACCTTAAAATTAAAGTTAAAATCATCCAGAATTACAAAAAATCAAAATTGATTCAAAAAGCGCACATCGTTCTCATAAAACAAGCGCATATCGTTGATGTTATAGCGGCGCATCGCGATTCTTTCGAGACCGACACCGAAAGCAAACCCGCTGTAAATTTTAGGATCAATGCCGCAATTTTTAAGCACCACAGGGTGTACCATGCCACATCCCAAAATTTCGATCCAGCCTTCGTTTTTGCACAAGCGACATCCGTGCCCACCGCAGCTAAAACATTGCACGTCCACTTCGGCAGAAGGCTCGGTGTAGGGAAAATGATGTGGCCGAAGGCGAATAACACAGCCTTGGCCATAAAGTGCCTGAAAAAAAGTCTCGAGTGTGCCCTTTAAATCGGAAAAGGTAATGCCACGGTCAACAACCAAGCCTTCAACTTGATGAAAAACTGGAGAATGGGTCGCATCAACGGCGTCCGAACGGTAAACACGGCCAGGAGAAATCATCCGAATAGGCGGTTCCGAGCTTTCCATAGTGCGAATCTGCACGCAAGAAGTCTGAGTGCGCAACAGCGTATTCTCATCAATATAAAAAGTGTCCTGTGTGTCGCGCGCCGGGTGATGCTTTAGCATATTGAGAGCCTCAAAATTATAATAGTCCGTTTCAATCTCTGGTCCGTCAACAATGTCAAAACCCATTCCCACAAAGATTTCTTTAACCTCGTCCAAAACAATGTTCAAAGGGTGCTTGTGGCCTAAAGGTTTGCACACGCCGGGCAAGGTAACGTCAATTTTTTCTGAGGACAGTTGCTCATCAAGTTTGGCTTTTTTAATCTTTTTCATGCCAGCGTCGATTTTCCCGCTAATATAATCACGAATTTCATTGGCCATCTGACCAATAATAGGCCGATCATCATTAGAAAGGCTACCCATCTGCTTTAAGATGGCTGTGAGCGCGCCTTTTTTTCCTAAATATTTTACTCGGATGTCCTCGATATCCTTTGGCGTTTTGGCTAATTCTATCTCTTTTTCGGCCTCGACCTTAATATTTTTAAGTTGCGTTTGCAAAAAATCACCTCATAAAATAAAATTCCAAATCACAGAAAAACCACATGAACTCAAGCTTTGGTAAGAAAATTTTAACCTTAAATTTGATAAAACTACACGTACACTCGTTAACATCAAATATAACACATTTATTAAGCTTTTTCAAGCGCAGGCAGTCTAGGTTCTGGTTTTGATAAACTACGCTAAATGTACTATAATAAATCGGCAAGAAAGAAAAAAAGAACCCCCATCTAAACTGCAGCTTAGAAAGAGGACTTACTTTAAAACTAGTTGATTTATTATTTTATTGGTATTTTATGATTATGTATAATATTTAAAGAAAAACTACACAGCTTCAGCGGCTATAGAAAATTCTTTTAACCTTTCTTTAAACTCTGTTGGACAATTATCTTCCACTTCAATTTGCAAAGGGCGCGACAAATCTAGCCCAAAAATCCCCATAATAGATTTTCCATTTATTATGTATTTGTCAGACAGCAGTGTAACTGGGAACTCATACTGATTTGCCAAAGAAACGAACTTTTTAACAGCCTCAATGTCAGATAATAAAATATCCTTTTTATACATCTTATCCCCCCAAAAAATTGAACAACGAATTGCTACAGTCATATGGTAGCAGCATAAGCAAAATAGGTCAAGGGAAATAATAAAAAAAATCAAATTTCTTAAAAAGTAATAAAAAAGGAGAAAATAATGAAGATTTTTATAGTAACTTTTGGATGCAAGGTTAATCAATATGAATCCCAGGCAATTTGGGAAAAGTTTGCACAAATAGGGTTGACAAAGGCCGCGTCAACAACAGACTCCGACGTTGTTGTAGTGAACTCTTGCACGGTTACAGAAGAGAGCGACAAAAAGGTGAAAAAAGCATTGCATAAAATAAGAAAAGAAAACGCGAACGTAATAATAGTCCTCATAGGGTGCTTACCGCAAGCATTTGCAGCAAATCCAGATTTTATCGAGAACGTTAAAGATGCAGACATAGTCTTGGGCAATGAGTGCAAGTATGAAATTTTGGCGCATGTGTTAGATTTTCTAAAAACGAAAAATAAAATATTTAAAGTAAAGGCTTTTGATGCAAGAAATCCTAAATTTGAAAGTGCTATAATAACCGACTTTAGCGAGAGGACAAGAGCCTTTTTAAAAATAGAGGACGGATGTGATAATTTTTGCTCATACTGTATAATTCCTTATGCCAGGGGGAGAGTTAGGTCTAAGCCAATAGATGAAATTCTTGCCGAGGTGCAAAACCTTGCTCAAAATGGTTATAAGGAGGTTGTGCTGGTGGGGATAAATCTCTCTTCATATGGAAAGGATATTGGACTAACACTGTGTGATGCGGTTGAAACAGTTTGCTGTGTTGGCAGGATAGAAAGAGTACGTCTAGGGTCGCTGGAGCCAGAACAAATGGACGAAGATGTAATTTTAAGATTATCTGCGCAAAAAAAATTGTGTCCGCAGTTTCATTTGTCGCTCCAAAGCGGGTGCAATGAAACCTTAAAGAGGATGAACCGAACTTACAGCCCAGAAGATTACTATTCATCGGTAAAAAGGTTGAGAGAAAACTTTGAAAATGCAGCAATAACTACAGATGTAATGGTCGGGTTTGCGGGCGAAACCGATGAGGAGTTTGAAAAGTCTATAAGCTTTGTGAAGAAGGTCGGATTCGCAAAAGTCCATGTTTTTACATATTCAAAAAGGGCGGGAACCAGAGCAGCTGAGTTTGAAAATCAAGTTGACCCACTCGTTAAGAAAAATAGAAGCAAATCCATGATAAAAGTAACGGACAGCGCGCGCCGAGAATTTTTAGATTCTCAAATAGAAAAGATAGAGCCCGTGCTATACGAAATGCGTGATAGCAAGGGCTTTTGGCATGGGTACACAAGAAATTACACACCAGTGGTAATTGAGGCAAACAGAGCGGTGCCAGATTTGGATTTACACTCAAAAATAGTTTTGACAAAGCTAATAAAAGCTGAGGATGATTATTGTGTTGGCTCACTTGTTGAGGATTAGCCTAGCCTTTTAAAGCAGGTAGTTAGGTTGGCTATCTCTCTAGCAGTGATTTTGTCCTTGAAAGATTCAACAGAATATAGCATAACGCCGTCGCAACCTAAACTTTTGCAATGGTTATATTCTCGCTGCAAAATGTCATCGTGATTTTGCCAGGTACCTGAGTCTGCAGTTTCGCTACCAGCTTTATATAAGGCTAAACCAAAATAAAGCTTCAATTTATCGTGCTTTGGCAGGTCCTTAAAATGCTTTATGGCCGTTTCAAACGGAAGTGTAGGATGATCGAGGCTAAAATATATTTGCGGACATATGTAGTCAATGTAACCGGGAGTTTTGCACCAACTGGTGATATCCGCGCCGATTTTTGTGTTATACTCTAAGTTGCCAGCAGGCGAGATCCCGAATACCACGGCTGGATTGATGTTTTTAATTGCACTATGTACGCCGGCAACAAGTGAATTAATGTTTGCAAAGCGCCATTCTTGATGAGAAAGCGGCTGAGCATTGCCCGGAATGGCGCAGTAATTTTGATAACAAAACTTGTCGCATTCAAAGTCGTTTTCGGGGTAGAAATAATCGTCAAATTGGACACCATCGACCTCGGGATAACTTGTTAAAATCTCTATTATGCCATCTATAATGAACTTGCGGACCTTTTCGTAACCAGGATTTAGATATTTATCGTTTCCGCTCTCCATAACTATATCTGGAGGATTGCTTTCATCGTTTTTTAAGGTGTAATAAGAGTTTGAGGCGCACAACGAAGGCGGGTTGCTGTTAACTTGGATCCTAAACGGGTTTATCCAGGCGTGAAACTGCATTCCAGCTTGGTGGGTAGCTTCTATCATATACTTAAGTGCGTCAAAGCCTGGGTTTTTACCTTGTTCTTCAGTTAGCAAGTGAGAATGCGGATAAATTTTTGAAGGATAAAGTGCATCGGCAAAAGGACGTACATGGACAATTAACGCATTTATTCTGTGGTTTAAAGCTGTTTTAATTATTTCGTCGAATTTAGACTTAAATGCGGCTTCGCTACAATCCGTTTCTTTCATATTCAGCGACATAAACGGCACCCAAACAGCGATCATCTCTGCATTACTGTTGTTGTGATTAAAGCGATTAGAGACAGTTT
The DNA here is from genome assembly GCA_949068525.1 of uncultured Eubacteriales bacterium. GTDB lineage: Bacteria > Bacillota > Clostridia > Oscillospirales > Acutalibacteraceae > CAG-557. The sequence continues at coordinate 16,051 of CARTIQ010000003.1, forward strand.
GCGCAGGATTCTCTGTGTTAATTGTGGCATCTGCATTGTGATCGCTGGCCTTTGATTTTACGTATGTAGACAAAATCAAAGCAGTAACTAAAAAGATAATCGAAATAAGCATTGGTTTGTTCTTTATTTTTGCCATTATTTTTACCATCCTTAAAAGTTTATTGTGATTTATGTTATAACTGTTCTTAAAAAATGTAAAGACTTTTATTGCTTAATTTTTGGTCTTTTAAGTTTATGAAAATTGTGATATAATTATTACAAAATCTAGAATTAGTGGTGAGGAGAGGCTCTTTTGCTAGCACATGTAGAAACCTTTAAAAAATATAAATATCTGCTTAAAAATTTGATTATGAAAGATATCAAATTAAAGTATCGGCGGTCAATTTTAGGTATATTGTGGAGTGTTTTGAACCCTTTGATGATGATGATTGTTATTTCGGCTGTTTTTTCAAATATATTCAAGTTTAGTGTTGCAAATTTCCCCATTTATTATTTAACTGGATCTACTTTATTTAACATGCTTTCGGAGACGACTAGTAGCGCCATGATGTCTATTCTGGGAGCTAGCAGCCTCATAAAAAAAGTTTATATACCTAAGTATATTTTTCCGCTCGAAAAATGCCTATTTGGCTTTGTAAATTTTCTTTTTTCGATGATCGCTGTTGCAATTATGTACGTGATTTTGGGGTATCCGGTTTATTGGACTGTTTTGCTGTTTCCGATCCCGGTGTTTTATACTTTGGTTTTTGCTATTGGCATTAGCATGATTTTATCTACATTGAGCGTGTTTTTTCGAGATATAATTCACCTTTATTCAGTGCTGTTAACGGCATGGACATATTTTACGCCGATAGTGTACCCGCAAGAGATTTTAAGCTACAAGATAAAGGATATAATGAGCTTGAACCCGATGTTTCATTATGTGCAATATTTCAGGGACGTGATGATGTATAATACGGTACCAGGTTTTGGAGAGAATTTAACTTGTGCGTCAATCGCCGTAGGAACACTGATTATAGGGCTGCTGTTTTTTAAAGTGAAGCAGGACAAGTTTATCCTTTATATGTAATTTTTATTTTTGCAGTTTAAGGCATGAATGTGAGGTTTGTGAAAGATTTTGGAAGATAAAAACGTGAATATAATTGAAGTTAAAGACGTAGAAATGCATTTTAATATGAATAAAGAAAAGATAGATAGCTTGAAAGAATATGTCATAAAATTAGCTCAGTGGCGGCTGATGTACGAGGACTTTGTGGCTCTCGATAAAGTTAGTGTAGACATTAAAAAGGGCGAAGTTTTTGGAATAATTGGTTATAATGGTTCAGGGAAAAGTACACTTTTAAAGGCTATTGCGGGAATTTTGAAGCCGACTTCTGGTACCATAAAGGTTTATGGCACTATTGCACCACTTATTGAGCTTGGTGCTGGGTTTGATTTGGATCTTACTGCACGCGAAAATATCTTTTTAAATGGCTCTGTTTTGGGATTTTCTAAAAAAACTATAAGTGATAAATTTGATGAAATTGTAGAATTTTCGGAGCTTAGGAATTTTTTAGACGTGCCGATGAAAAATTATTCTTCTGGTATGGTGGCAAGGATCGGCTTTTCGGTAGCTACTATAGTCCGCTCAGATATTTTGATTGTTGACGAAATTTTGTCGGTTGGAGATATTCTTTTTCAGAAAAAATGTGAAAAACGAATCAACACTCTTATGCAGAGCGGAACTACGGTGCTGATTGTTTCGCATAGTTTAGAGCAAATTCGCAGGTTGTGTAATAGAGTTTTGTGGTTGGACAACGGAAAAATAAAAATGCTTGGCGACACAAAAACTGTTTGCGATGCTTATGAAATAGGAATTCCTGTTAATTGAGTGGTGTTTTGCTGCTTGAAAAAGGAAATTAAAAATGTTAAAATTTGTAGGTATGATGTTGTTTGGGGGACTTTATTTTGAAAAATGTTGGGGAGAACCTCTGCGTGCCTAAGTTTGAGGAGTATTTTAATTTAATAAAAAATTTGTTGCATCAAAGAGTCAATTTTCGGGTTCCGCGGGCTTTTGTGCGCACTTATGGTTGTCAACAAAACGTTTCTGATTCTGAAAAAATAAACGGGATGCTTTTAGCTATGGGTTGCGAATTTGCTCAAAGTTGCGAGGATGCCGATATTATTGTTTTTAACACTTGTGCCGTCCGCGAAAACGCCGAAGACCGAGTTTTTGGCAATGTGGGAGCTTTAAAGGTTCTAAAAAAGAAAAATCCTGGCTTAATTATTGCTTTGTGTGGCTGTATGACGGAGCAAGCACATATTGTGGAAAGGTTGCAGCAGAGCTTTCCTTTTGTCGACCTTATTTTTGGGACTAACTCGCTTGAAAAATTCCCGCAACTAATTTATAAAATTTTGACCGAGAAAAAACATATTTGGTCTAGCAAAGCTGAATGTGATGCCTACGGCGCGGATGCAAATTTTGGAGGAAATCAAATTAATGAAAGTCTTCCGATTGAGCGCGCTAGCAAGATAAAGGCTTTTTTACCGATAATGTATGGCTGCGATAATTTTTGCTCTTATTGTGTTGTTCCGCACGTGCGAGGGAGAGAAAAAAGTCGAAGCGCGCAGGCGATTTGCAATGAGTTTTCTCAGCTTATCGGTAGCGGATACAAAGAGATTACTCTTTTGGGGCAAAATGTTAATTCTTATGGAAAAAATCTTGATGAACGCATAGACTTTGCGCAGCTTTTACGGAGTTTGGACAGTGTTTCGGGAGATTATTGGCTGCGCTTTATGACTTCGCACCCTAAGGATGTTACGCCGAAATTAATTAACGTTATGGCGAGTGGTAAACATATTTGCCACCACTTGCACTTGCCCTTTCAGTCGGGCAGTGACCGAGTTTTAAAGCTGATGAACCGAGGTTATACTCGGCAGGGGTACCTTGAGGTTATTTCTTATGTAAAGGCCAAAATGCCGGATATCTGCCTGACAAGCGATGTTATTGTCGGATTTCCAGGTGAGAGATATGAGGATTTTTGCGAGACTTTGAGTCTTATAAAAGAGGTTGGCTTTACCTCGCTATTTACTTTTATTTATTCTAAACGAAGCGGTACTCCGGCTGCAGAGATGGATGATTCTATTTCCGAAAAAGAAAAATTCGCTTGGTTTCGTGAGCTTTTGGAGGTTCAAAATGAGATAACTACCAGGCAATGCCAAAAGTATGATGGCGAAATTGTGAAGGTTTTGATTGAAGGAAAATCGACCAAAGAGGGTGCTTTAACGGCGCGGACACAGGGAAACATGATTGTTGACGTTGTGGGGGAAGAGGACTTAGTTGGCAAGTTTGCTATGGTTAAGGTTACTGGAATTAAAAATTGGTTTTTGACAGGAGAAATAACTGAGGTTTTATAGGCTTTGTAAGCAAAGGGGGACTTAAAAATGGCCGAATTATCACCAATGATGCGACAATATTTTGATTTAAAGGAACGCTGTAAGGGTTCGATACTATTTTTTAGATTAGGCGATTTTTATGAGATGTTTTTTGACGACGCTATTTTGGTCTCGAAAGAACTGGAATTAACCTTGACGGGTCGGGATTGTGGCCTAGAGGAAAGAGCTCCAATGTGTGGCGTGCCTTATCATAGTTGTGAGGGGTATATTGCTCGGCTGGTTGACAAGGGTTACAAGATTGCCATTTGCGACCAATTAGGGGATCCTTCTGCTAAGGGGCTTGTTCGGCGCGATATTACGCGGGTTATTACGCCTGGAACGGTTATCGAGGGTGCCATGTTGGACGAATCTAAAAATAACTATATTTGCTCGATTTACATTGATGAAATTAATATTGGAATTTGTTTTTGTGACGTTTCTACGGGAGATCTTTTGGCGACGCTGCTTTTTGGCGCGGATGTTTATCGGCAGGCAGTTAATGAGCTATCTAAATTTAGCCCGAGAGAGATAATTGTTAGCGGAGCTGTGGAGAAGTTCAAGGATTTTAAGCCGTTTGTGAGCGACAAACTTAAAAGTACAGTTGAGATTAAGCCGCTAAGCACGAGTTTTGATGCTTGCAAACAGACTGTACTTTTGCAGTTTAAGCCACGCTCTTTGGAAGACCTTAATCTAAATGGCAAAAACGAAACTATTGCAGCGTTGGCGGTTTTATTTGACTATTTAAAAGAGACGCAAAAAAACGGTTTGGAGCGCATAAACACTTTAGATGTTTACTCTGAAAGCCAGTTTATGCGCCTGGATTTAACTACGCGCCGTAATTTAGAGCTTATTGAAACCATGCGTAACAAAGAAAAACGGGGCTCGCTCCTTTGGGTGCTAGACAGGACAAAGACTGCTATGGGTAAGCGTCTTATAAAGAATTATATTGAGCAACCTTTGGTTAATGTTGCTGCGATTTTGAGGCGGCAGGTAGCAGTGGAGGAGATTTGCTCCGACGTTGTGCTAATGGATAACCTAAAGAGTGAGCTTAGCGGTGTGCATGACCTTGAGCGCTTGATGACTCGAATTGTCTATGGCTCTGCCAATGCGCGAGAACTTCGATCTTTGTGCTATGCTACTTCTAAGCTGCCTGCTGTTAAGGACGTGTTATCCCGCGTAAAATCGGAATTACTTGTTGAAATAAATGGTGATATTGATGATTTAGCGGACATTAATGCATTGATTGACGATGCTATTGTGGAGGAAGCGCCGATTTCTGTAAAAGAGGGGGGCATTATAAAGCACGGTTACAATGGCGAAATTGATCTTTTGCGCGGTGATATGTCTAGCGGTAAAGATGTGATGGCGGAATTGGAGATTAAAGAAAAGGCAAGGACAGGTATACCTAAGCTAAAGATTGGATATAACCGTGTTTTTGGCTATTTTATTGAAGTTTCAAATTCTTTTAAGGATAAAGTCCCGAATGAATATATAAGGAAGCAGACGCTCTCTAACTGTGAAAGGTACATTACAACTGAGCTAAAGGAGCTTGAGGGGCGTGTGCTTGGGGCTAAGGATAGGGCTGTTCAACTGGAATATGAGCTATTTTGTAAGATTCGCGAGCAGGTTGCGGATAATTTAAATAGAGTTCAAAAGACGGCGAAGGCTATTGCTTTGCTGGACGTTTTGTTGTCTTTTGCAATAACTTCTTACGAAAATCGCTTTGTTAAGCCAATTGTTAATAATAGTGACAAAATTATTTTGAAAGATTCCCGCCACCCGGTGATTGAAGCTTTGATGAAGGACTCTTTGTTTGTACCAAACGACGTTACACTGGACACAGGCGAAAACATGATTTCGGTGATTACGGGGCCAAATATGGCGGGCAAATCCACATATATGCGACAGGTTGCTATTATTGCTTTGATGGCGCAAATTGGCTGCTTTGTGCCGGCATCTTATGCTGAAATTGGCGTAGTTGAGAGTATTTTTACTCGCGTTGGTGCTTCGGATGATCTGGCGAGCGGCCAGTCGACGTTTATGATTGAAATGATGGAAGTTGCGCAGATTATGAACTCTGCGAACGCAAATAGCCTGATTATTCTTGACGAAATTGGTAGAGGAACTTCTACATTTGATGGCATGAGTATTGCGCGCGCTGTAATTGAGTTTATTGCTGATCACAGCAAATTAGGTGCGAAAACTCTTTTTGCGACGCATTACCATGAATTGATTGAGCTTGAGAATTTGGTGCCAGGTGTGAAAAATTATAATATAGCCGTCAAGAAACGTGGGGACGATATCACGTTTTTGCGAAGGATTGTGCGCGGCGGTACTGACGACAGTTTTGGCATAGAAGTGGCGAAATTGGCTGGCGTGCCGGGGTGGATAATCGATAGAGCCAAGGTGATTTTGAAAGAGATTGAAGACGGTAATATTGCAACTAATATAAAAATTGCCGACGAAGGGACTAGTAGCGAGGAGGTTGGCTTATTTGAACAAGAAAAAATTAACGAAAATGTCGCTAAACCTGGTGAAAAAGAGGTTATTAAAAAGCTTTTAAGTTTGGACATAAATACACTTACACCGCTTGAGGCCATGGCGCAGTTGTTTGAACTTGTTAATTTGCTTAAAGAAGGTTAACTTATTGTTTTTGTAGAGGAAGATAATCATGGGGAAGATAAATGTTCTGGATAAACACATTGCCGAGTTGATAGCTGCAGGCGAAGTTGTGGAGCGACCGAGCTCAGTAATAAAGGAGCTGGTAGAGAATTCGATTGATGCAGGAGCAAAGACCGTTACCATAGAGATCAAAAATGGCGGCGTGTCGTATATGCGTATCAGTGACGATGGCTGTGGAATTGAAAAGGACGATATAAGAAATGCATTTTTGCGCAACGCAACGAGCAAAATTAAGTTTGAGGATGACCTTAACAATATTGCTACTTTGGGGTTTCGCGGGGAGGCGCTTTTTTCTGTATGCGCGGTCTCGAGGGTCGAGATTATGACTCGGCCGAAGGAGCAGGAAATTGGTATGCACTACAAAATTGAAGGCGGGGCGGAGGTTTTATTTGAAGAATGTGGTTGTTCTGCCGGTACAACCATAATTGTGCGGGATTTATTTTATAATACACCTGCTAGAATGAAGTTTTTGAAAAAAGATAGTTCTGAAGGCTTGGCTGTTGAGAAAATTTTGGATAGGATCGCACTTTCGCACCCTGAAATTGCCTTTAAGTTTATAAAAGAGGGTAAGTTGCAGCTCAACACTCCGGGCGACGGTAAAATCGATTCTGCTATTTATGCTGTTTATGGCAAAGAGTTTTTCACTTCGCTTATGCCAATAGACTATAAGTTTAATGGGATAACAATAACTGGATTTATTAGCAAGCCTACTTTGCCGCGTTCTTCTAGAAATATGCAGCATTTTTTTATAAATGGCCGGTATGTTAAAAGCAAAACCGCTATGGTTGCACTGGAAGAGGCTTTTAAGGGCTCAATTATGGTTCAAAAATTCCCGGCTTGCGTTATGTACATTGACTTGCCTTTTGATAGTATCGATGTTAATGTGCATCCCTCTAAGGTGGAGGTCCGATTTATCGATGAACGTCCGATTTTTGATGCAATATATCATGGCGTGAAAACAGCGCTAATAAATAACGGCAAACCTGCAATTTTGAGCAACAATAAGTTTTCTATTCCGGAAATTAAAATTGCGAAGAATATTGATAAAAACAAGGCTTGCAACGGTGTGAATAATTTATTTAAGATGATAGACTTTTCAGATAAAGCGGATGAGGTAGCCGATTCAAAAATGACTGTTTTGGATAAGCCTGGCACGGGCAATGCTGATGAAAGTGATGATACGACGGATTCACCAGAGGTTTATATGCCAAAGAAATCCGAAAATGTTTACCTTAAAAAGCCAGAATTAAAGGGCGAAACAGTATGTAATATTTTAGATATTAAAGAAGGTGCTTCAAAGGCCAAGAATATTGTTGATACGGGTATAGTCGAAGACATTGCTCTTTCGTCGTTTATTGATGAAAATGCAATTGATAAGATTTTTCCTATTAATAGCGCCAAGGTTGAGCAAATTGCGTTGGTTCCGGATGATTTTGACGTTAAAATTATAGGTGAAATTTTTAACACATATATTATTGTGGGGAAAAATGCCGATGAGGCCGTTCTTATCGATAAACACGCAGCGCATGAGAGGATGATTTTTGAAGAGCTTAAATCTGAAAAAGACGCGCCGCTGTCACAGTTATTTTTGGAACCGGTTATTGTGTCTTTGAGCAAAGACGAGTACGCTGCTATTCTTGATAATATTAGTTTGTTTGTTAACGCTGGCTTTGAACTTGACGATTTTGGAAACGGTGCGATTATTGTTCGGGCTGCGCCAAGTTACCTCGATAACGTTGATATTAGCGATATTGTTACACAGATGGCGAATTATATTTTGGAGCACAGGAAGAATATTCGCAGCGATTATGTTGAATGGCTGTACGAAAATATCGCGTGTCGGGCAGCGATTAAAGCCGGCAAAGAGGCAAAACCGCAAGAAATGCAGGCTCTGGTTAAGCGGATAATTAAAGAGGACCCCAGATTTTGCCCCCATGGAAGGCCGATTGCTGTTACTGTTAAGCGGCGAGATATCGAGAAAAAATTTGGTCGGGTGTGAGTAAAATTACGAATAATGCTGGTTGTGTGCGTATTCCTAAAAATGAAAAAATAAATGTTGTGGCCATTGTGGGCCCTACAGCTTGTGGCAAGACGAAAACAGCGATTGAGCTTGCTAAATTATTTGATGGGGAGATTGTATCCGCCGATTCTATGCAGATTTACAAGGGGATGGATATTGGTACAGCCAAGCCTACTGCCTCTGAAACAGCTGAAGTCGCTCATCATTTGGTCGATTTTTTGGATATTGATAAAGAATTTAGCGTATCGGATTACGTAAAAATGGCGAGAGAGTGTATAATTGAGATAAGAAATCGTGGTGGATTGCCGTTTATTGTAGGTGGCACGGGACTTTATGTGAACTCTTTGCTGGATAACATTAATTTTGCTGACCAAAAACCGAATCCGGAATTACGTGAAAGTTTGGTTGAAAAGTTAAAAAACGAAGGTGCAAACTCTTTGCTGGCAGAGCTTGCTTCTTTTGATGGAGAAATGGCTAAAAAGCTATATCCGAACGACACTCTCAGGATTATTCGTGCGATTGAAATTTACCAAACAAGCGGAATTACCATGACGGAGTACATTAAGCGTTCTAAAAAAGAGGAGTCGCCGTATAATCCGGTGATTTTGGGTTTATCCTACCGCAACAGGAAGATTTTGTATGACCAGATAAACAAGCGGGTAGATAAAATGATCGATGCTGGGTTAATTGACGAAGCTCGGCGGGTTTTGGCCTCTAACTGCGGCAAAACGGCGATGAACGCTATTTGCTACAAGGAGTTGGCTCCGTATATAAATGGCCAATGCGAATTGGGTGTAGCGGTTGAAAATTTAAAACAGCAAACACGAAGGTATGCTAAGCGACAGCTCACTTGGTTTAAAAGAGATGCTCGAGTAGACTGGATTTTTATTGATGATTATTTGAGCTTTAAAGAAATGCTTCAGGTTTGTGTGAGGACTATAAAATTTTAAAAAGCATTAATTTTGTGATATAATACTATAAATCTTGGACGAAAACTTTAGTTTAAAGGATTTTTGGGACGAAACAATGGGAAAAGTTGCTAAAAAAATTGTATGGGCTTTTTTTGTTGGGATGATTCTTGTTTATGGATCGTACCATGTGTTTGCTATGTTTTTTCCAAGCATTAAGACTGAGGTTGCACACATTGTGCGGGTTTATGATTCTCTTGACGCGGATGGCTATATTATTCGGGACGAACGGGTTATTCCGGAGGATTTGTCTGGTGCGATAAGCTTTTGCTTGAGCGATGCGGATAAAATTGAGAAAGATGGCATTATAGCGCAGGTCTATAGTTCTGAAAGCCAAGGGATTTTGCATAAAAAGGCCGAAGAGATTGAAAAGGAAATCGCGAGACTTGAAAACCTCAAAAGTTCTGGTTTTGCTATCTCCACAAACCCGGCTTCGATTGACCAGCAGTCTTATTTGGAGTTTAACCGCTTTATTAAAAATATGAGTAATTGCGAGTTTAATACATTGTCAAAACATTGCGATAATATTTTTTACTTGCTAAACGAGCGTCAGATTGCTAGTGGGCAGGATTTGAATTTGGATGAAAAAATTTCTACCTTGAAGAGTAAATTAAATAAATTGAATTTGCAGGAGAATAATAAGAAGATTTTAGCGCAGCATTCGGGCTATTTTATGGGGAATGTGGACGGCTTTGAGGATGCTTTTAACTATGATAGTGTAAAAAATATAACGGTAGAAAAAATTAAAGTTTTGCTAAATGAGAGCTCTGAACGGGCACATAGCCAAACCAAAAATGTTGCTAAATTAGTTATTAACTCAAATTGGTTTGTTGTTTGCGCTTTAAAAAGGACGGACGCTTCGCAGCTTAGCTTGGGTCAACATGTAAAGCTGGTTATGCCACTGGCTAGCGCAGAAAAAATAAAAGCTAAGGTTGTTTCTATTAATCAATCGGGGGAGGCCCTTGAATCTGCTGTTGTTTTTCAGTGTAATTACATTGATAAGAACAGCCTGTCTATTCGCAATGAGCCTATTAAGATTAATATTTCGGAATATCGGGGGATATCGGTTAGTAAGAGCGCTGTGCATGAGAAAACTTTAAGCCGGACTATTACTGACGAGGCAACTGGACAAGAAAAGGTTGTTCAAAAGACTGTTAAGGGTGTTTATGTTCGGCGCGGTAAACAGATTGCGTTTAGGGAGATTAATATCATTTTTTCTGGCGACGATTTTGTTCTTTGCGATTTTGATGTGGATAAATCTAAACTTTTTTCAGAAAATACTATTAAAGAGCATGATGAAGTTGTTGTGAAGGGCTGCGACCTTTATGATGGTAAATTTGTTTAAGTTTTTCTTTTTTGTTACTATAAAATTACCAAAAAAAAATTGGATGTTTTCATAAAATGCAACGGTTATTTATTGACATTAAAGAAAAAATTGTTCATAATATTATTAATTAGGTTTGTGTTTTTATTTTATGTGAACTTTTTTGCTTTTTAAATTCTGATTTTTTCTAGATTGGAATTTAATTATAAAAAATTTGGGAGGCTAAAATTATGTCAGGATTAGTACAAAAATTTAAGGAAATGTTAACCCCGCCAGAAGACGAATTTGAGTATGATTATGAACAAGACAGTTTTGAAAGTTGGACTAATAAAAAAAATGAACAGAAAAACTCATCAACACGTGCCAGTGCTCAAAATAATAAAGTTGTAAACATCCATGCTACTGCGCAACTTCAGGTAGTTTTGTTTAAGCCAGAACACTTTGGGGAGGATACTCGTGCTATTGCGGATGAGCTCATTAAAATGCATACTGTTGTTTTAAATCTTGAAAATACTGACAGGGACGAAGCTCGCCGAATTCTTGATTTTTTGAGCGGTGTTGCTTATGCTAACAGCGGCCAGATTAAGAAGGTGGCTACTAGCACATATATCATTACGCCATATAATGTTGGCTTGACTGGAGACGATCTTTTAGACGAACTAGAGAATAACGGCGTTTATTTTTAATAAATTTTGCACAACGTTGGAGGAATTTTTGTGTTGACGGTTAATGATATTAAAGATGTTAAATTTGGAAAGTCGGGCTTTGGTGGCTATAAGGCCGAGGATGTTGACGATTTTTTGGATGAGGTTCAGGTTTCTTACGCAAACCTTCAGAAAGAGGTTTTGGACCTGACTGAGAAAATTAAAATTCTGGCCGATAGGGTTGGACAGTACCGGGAAGATGAAGATAGCGTTAAAACGGCTTTAGTTAGTGCTCAGAAGCTATCTACGGCTGCTATTGCTGATGCCAAGAAAGAGGCTGATGCTATTATTGCTGATGCTAGACTCCGGGCGGACCAAATATTAAACAGCATAAATAACGATGTGTTACGGCAAAAAGAGACTCTGGCTGGCCTGAAGAAAGCTGTTAAGGATTTTCGCTCTAATATTTTGTCTTTGTATAAGGAGCACTTAAAATTGGTAAACTCTTTTAATGCAGAAGACCGCCTGCCAGTGGATTTTAATTCTAGAGATAATGCTAAAGGTGCTGGCAATGAACCTGTTGCCAGCAGTGAGCCTACAATGAATAACGAAAAAGTTGTTGCACCTACTGCGCAGGCAGTTGAGGCAGAAGTAGAAGCTAAAAATGCTGAGATATCTGGTTCGAGTAAATTTGAAGATTTAAAATTTGGAGAAGATTATAATGTTAGTGAGCCTGTTAAGTAAGTGCGATTTGACTGAAGTTTTATATGTGTGAGAAATTTTGAGGAGAGTTGTTATAGATGCCTGAAGATTACAATGCTACGCTGAATCTTCCTAAGACGGATTTCCCAATGCGTGCGGGGTTGCCGCAGCGCGAGCCAGGGCTTTTGGAAAAGTGGGAAACAGATGATTTATACGATAAATTGATGCAAAAAAATGATGGGAGACCACTTTATATCATGCATGATGGTCCTCCTTACGCTAATGGAAGCATACATATTGGCCACGCTTTGAACCATATTTTGAAGGATTTTATTGTTAAGTATAAAAATATGTCTGGCTTTAAGGCGCCTTTTGTGCCGGGATGGGATACTCACGGTTTGCCTACTGAACTTAAGGCTCGCAAAAAGGCCGGAGTTAGCAACTCTGCCGAAATTTCTGATATGGAACTTCGAAACCTATGCCGGGCCTTCGTTTTGGGTTATATTGAAGATCAGAAAGGGCAGTTTAAGCGCCTTGGCATCTTGGCGGATTGGGACAATCCGTATATTACCTTGCAGAAGGAGTATGAGGCTAAGCAAATTGAGGTTTTTGCTAAGATGGCTTGCAACGGACATATTTATCGTGGGTTGAAACCAGTTTACTGGTGCTCAGATTGCAAAACGGCGCTTGCTGAGGCAGAGATCGAGTATGCAAATGACGTTTGTTATTCGGTTTATGTAAAGTTTAGAGTTAAAGACGATAAGGGCAAACTCACTGCGCTAGGCGTTAACTTAAATAAAACTTATTTTGTTATTTGGACGACCACGACCTGGACTTTGCCGGGGAATGTGGCTATTTGCGTTGGGCCGGATTTTAAGTATAATGTGGTGAAGGTTGGCGATGATTTTTATATTATTGCAGAGAAGCTTTGTGAGTCTGCAATGGGCAAGGCAGGCATAAGAGATTATCAAGTGGTTGGTTCATTGGCTGGCGCTGAACTTGAGCTTATGACGGCTGAGCATCCGTTTTTGGACCGAGAATCTTTAGTCATTATTGGGGACCACGTGACTTTGGAATCTGGAACGGGTTGTGTTCACACGGCGCCGGGGCACGGACTTGAAGACTTTGATGTTTGCCAAAATTACAAACAGATTGATGTTATTGTTCCGGTTAATGAGAATGGTGTATTAACAGCAGATGCAGGGCAGTTTGCGGGGCTTTCTACCGAAAAGGCCGGTGCTGCTATTGCTAAATACCTTGAAAGCACTAGTGCACTTTTTGCTACAGAAAAAATTGATCATCAATACCCACACTGCTGGCGTTGCAAACATCCGATTATTTTTAGAGCGACTGAACAGTGGTTTTGCTCGGTTGAAGATTTTAAGGATAAAGCTGTTGCCGCTATCCGTAGCGTTAAGTGGGTTCCGGCTTGGGGTCAAGACCGGATTACCTCTATGGTTAGGGACCGCAAGGATTGGTGCATTTCTCGGCAGAGAAAGTGGGGTGTACCGTTGCCGATTTTCTTTTGCAAAGAATGCGGCGAGCCTTTAATTGATGAAGCTGTTATGCTGCATGTGGCAGAGATTTTTAGGGCAGATGGCTCGGATGCTTGGTTTGAGCGCCCTGCTGATAAGCTTTTGCCAGAAGGTGTTAGGTGCCCAAAATGTGGTAGCTGTGATTTTAGGCAAGAGACCGACATTATGGACGTTTGGTTTGATTCTGGGGTATCTCACGCGGCGGTTTGTGCGCAAAGAGAAGACCTTGCTTGGCCGGCAGACTTATACTTTGAAGGAGCTGACCAATACCGGGGATGGTTCCAATCTTCACTTTTGACTTCTGTTGCCACTACGGGCACGGCGCCTTATAAAATGGTTGTTTCTCATGGTTGGGTTGTTGATGGTGAGGGCAAAAAGCAATCGAAATCTTTGGGCAATGGAATTGAGCCGCAAAAAATTGTTAATCAGTATGGTGCGGATATTTTGAGGCTTTGGGTGGCTTCTTCTGCTTATCATGCGGATGTTCGCATCTCTCCTGAAATTTTAAAGCAGCTTTCGGAGGCTTATCGAAAGATCAGAAATACTGCTAGATATATTTTGGGGAACCTTTATGATTTTAATCCGGATACGAATATGGTCGATTTAGATAAGCTGTTGCCGATGGACAAATGGGCACTTGACAAGCTCAACAGACTTATTGACAAGGCTAAGGACGCCTATGAGAATTTTGAGTTTCATCAGATTTACCATAGCGTGCGGAAATTTTGCGTGGTGGATATGTCTAATTTTTATTTTGACGTTCTGAAAGATCGCCTTTATGTCGAGGCTGCGGACAGCTTGTTACGAAGGGCTGCGCAGACTACTATTTACTATATTTTGAATGTTATTACCCGCTTGTTGGCACCGATTCTTGCTTTTACGGCGGAAGAAATTTGGGAGTACATGCCTCATGTTAAAGATGATGATGTTGAATCGGTTTTGTTTAATCTTATGCCGGAAAAACTCAATATAGACGTTAGTGAGGACTTTGTTGCAACTTGGGACAAAATCGAGCGGTTGAGAGAAGCTGTTCAAAAAGCCCTAGAGATGGCCAGGGAAGCCAAAACGATTGGTTCTTCTTTGGAGGCGTGTGTAGTTTTGCACTGCGATGGTAAGCTTTACGATTTTGTTAAATCGATGGGGGATAAGCTTAGGGAAATTTTTATTGTTTCTCAGGTTAAATTGGAAAAAAACGGTAATGGAGAATGTGTTGCAGAAAATATGCCCGGGTTGTCGGTTACTATTACTCGAGCTGAGGGAAAAAAATGCGAACGCTGTTGGACTTTTAGTAAAACCGTTGGGAAGAATGTTAGCAATGGAAGTGTTTGCAGCCGATGTGCTGCTATATTATCTAAAAAAGTAGATTTATAAGATTTTACTATTGTCTTGGGCCGAAAAATGCGTCATTAATTTTAAGTTTAATAAATAGATAGGGGGCACGAGGTTAATATGACTAAAAAATGGATGTGTGTTTTCATTTTAGTACTTTTAACAATTGACCAGAGTCTAAAGTATTTTGTAAGGACTCATTTAAAGTTTAATGAATACCTTAGTGTTGTTCCCAATTTGCTAGACGTTACTTATGCTATAAATAGGGGCGCAGCTTTTGGAATGCTCCAGAATCAGCAATGGTTCTTTATTCTTTTTGCTTTGATTACGATTTTAGTTCTTGTTTATTTGATAAAGTTTAAGAACTTTAATCATAAACTTTTTCTAGCTTCGTCTATTTTATTGATTTCTGGCGGAATTGGTAACCTTATAGATAGAGTTTATTTAGGCTATGTTGTGGATTACATGAAGTTTTCATTTTTTACTACGGTTTGCAATTTTTCGGACATCTGTATTGTTGCTGGTACTGTGCTTTTGGGCGGTTATATTTTGTTTTATCATAAATCGTCAAAAATTAGGAGCTAGTTTTTTTGTGAATGAAATTATTAAATTTATGGTTGATGAAAACCATGCAGGAGAGCGATTAGACAAAGTTATAGATGCTAATGTTTTACAGGTTACGCGCTCTTATGTGCAAAGAATTATAAAAGAGAAGGGCGTTGCCGTTGACGACACTATTGTGAAGGATAAAAATTACAAGGTGCGGGCAGGTCAAAAATTAACAATTGTTTTGCCAGAACCTGAAATTTTGGACTTGATGCCCGAAGATATCCCTATTGATATTGTTTATGAGGACGATGATTTGCTAGTTGTAAACAAGGCAAAGGGGATGGTTGTGCACCCGGCGGCAGGAAATTTTGATGGAACGCTTGTTAACGCGCTTATGCATTATTGTAGAGGGCGATTATCTAGCATAAATGGGACTATCCGTCCAGGCATTGTGCATCGAATTGACAAAGATACTAGTGGACTTTTGATTGTTGCTAAGAATGATTTTGCGCACAAAAATCTAGCTGATCAGATTAAGGACCATAATTTTTCTAGAGAATACGAGGCTGTGGTTTATGAAAGTTTGAAAAATAACAAGGGCACGGTTGATGCGCCAATTGGGAGAAATAAAAATGACCGCAAAAAGATGGCGGTTACCTGTGAAAATTCTAAAAACGCAATTACTCATTACAAGGTACTGAATAGATACGATGGGTTTACTCACTTGCGATTGAGGCTAGAGACAGGCAGGACTCATCAAATAAGAGTGCATATGGCTCATATTGGGCATCAGGTTGCGGGTGACTATGTTTATGGCCCAAAGAAAATTATTAAAAGTCTCAACGGCCAGTGCCTACACGCTAAACATATTGGATTTGTTCACCCACGAACTTCAAAGTATATTGAGTTTGAAAGCGATTTGCCGGACTATTTTAAAGATTTTTTAAACGCAATTAAAAAGATTTAGATAAAATAGGAGGGAGCAGGGTTGGGAAAAAAGAAAACTTCGAATATGGCGGCACTTATAAGTATCGAACCTGGTTTTGTTAGGATGAGGGTATCTAATCTAAAAAATGACGAATTGGTGGACGTTGACCGGCTGGAAAAACAGACTAAACTTGGACACGAAATTTTTAATAATAAAAAAATAAGTTTTGAGACTTTGCATGAAATCTCTAGCATTTTAAAAAATTATTCTAGTGTTTTGATGGAGTATAGCATAAAAAATTGCCGTGTTATTGCCTGCGCGCTGCTGCGCGAGGCTGAAAATTGTGCTTATATTGTTGACCAGATTAAAATTCAAAATGATATGAATGTTAGGATTTTGGAGGATAGGCAGGAAAAGAGCCTAGTTTATTTTGAGATTTTATTTGCGCTTCAAAATTCTAAATATAAAAATCTCGATAAAACCCTAATTTCCTATATTGGCGCCGGGAATATAGGTTTTTCTATTTATGATCGGGAAAAGATCTTGTTTTCGCAGAATATTGATATGGGGTCTTCGAAGCTGTACGAACTTTTGGAGCCAGTTCGTGAACAGACCGCGGATTTTAGCTTGGTTGTTGAAGAATATTTGGAGCGGATGATTGGCCGGATAAAGTTTCCTATTGATAATTCGGAGATAGAAAATTTGATTGTTTCAGGAAGCGAGATAAGTTTAATTGCGAATTTGTGTGGTGCTAAAGAAGTTGATGGCATTTACGATATTAGCCCTTCTGCTGTAAATGGGCTTTATGATCAAATTAAAAATATCTCGGTTCAGGCCATTAGCGATCGATACGACGTGAGTGTTAAAAATGCTCAGCTTTTGTTTACGGCTTTGGCCATATATTCCCGGATTTTAAAAATGACGAGCGCTAAGAGGATTTTGTCGCCAAAGGTTGAACTTTGGGATGCTGTTATTAAACAAATTTTATCTCCTAAAATAGAAAAAAACTTTGAGGAGCACATTGGGGTTAGTGCTATTTTTTGTGCTAAGGTCTTATCGTACCACTTTTATTTTAGTCAGGAACACATAGAAGCTACCCACCACTATGCTACGCTTATTTTTGATAGTCTAAAAAAGCTGCATGGGCTTGACAAGCGAAAAAAACTATTTTTAGACCTGGCTGTAATGTTGCATGAAGTCGGCTATTATGTTAACTCTAAAGACCCGCGGGCTAGTACTTTTGATATAATTAAAAATGTGGATCTTTATGGTCTCGCTGAAGCGGATGTGTGTTTAGTTGCGAATATTGTTCGCTATAATGAGCTTACTAAACCAACTTTAGAAGATGATGAGTACCGGCGGCTAACTGACTCTGAACGGCTGTTGGTTTCTAAGTTGGTGGCGATATTTCGGCTTAGCAATGCATTGGATAAATCTAAAAAGCAAAAACTTAAAAATATAAAGATAAAAATTTTAGACGAAAGTCTTATAATTACGGCCGAAAGCGACGATAATGTATATTTAGAAAAATGGGCGGTTGCAAAATGCAGCGAATTTTTTGAAGAAGTTTTTGGGCTAAAGGTTCAGCTTAATGTAAAGAGTGGTTTAATATAATTTTATCTCTTTTGGAGGTGTCTTTTTCATGGAAAATCGCAAGCGGATTCCTTATAATAACCGGGAGTTAAGCTGGTTGGACTTTAATTATAGAGTCCTTGATGAGGCATTTCGGAAAGATAATCCTATTTTTGAGAGAGTGAAGTTTTTATCGATTGCGGCCTCTAACTTAGATGAATTTTTTATGGTGCGAGTAGCCGGAATAATGGAACAGATCAATTTGGGGTATAAGAAAAAAGACCTGGCTGGGCTTAACCCAAAACAACAGCTTTTTAAGATAAACGAGAAGACTCGCAACTTTTTAAATAAATTGTATCAATGTTTTAAAAAATCAATAAAACCAGCTTTGGCACAGAAAAATATTCATTTTTTAGAGATTAAAGATTTAAACGCGGCTCAAAAAAAGTATATTGATTATTATTTTAATAAGATAATTTTTCCAGTACTAACACCGCTTGCTGTGGATCAAAGCCGCCCGTTTCCTTTGCTTTCTAACAAAAGCTTAAATTTGGCAGTGAGGCTTTTAAAAAACGGTGAAACGAATTTTGCGCTGGTTCAGGTCCCGTCTATTTTGCCGAGGTTTTTAGAATTACCTTCGGATGATAACGAGAAAAAATTTTTTATTTTGATCGAGGATATTATAATAAAAAAATTACCGCAATTGTTTGAACTGCACAAAATAAAGGCGTGTTGCCAGTTTAGAATTACTAGAAATTCTGATTTGGAAATTGACGAAGAAGCTGCAGATTTATTAGTCGAGGTACAGCGTTCGATAAAAAAACGACGTCGAGGCGAACCTGTACGGCTGGAGTTGCTGAAGGGATGCGACAAAAAGACAAGAGAGTTCTTGGTGAATATGCTTTCTATGAAGGAGGAAGATATCTATGAGCTTTCAGGGCCGATTGACCTTACATTTTTAATGAAATTCTCACAACTTAGTGGATTTGATAAGTTCCGCTTTACTCCGCTTGTTCTGGTTGACCCTCCGGCTGATTTTTGGAGCTGTGACTCCATTTTTGACGCAATCAAACAGCGGGACCGCTTGGTGCACCATCCGTACGAGAGCTTTAATGTTGTGGTAAGATTTATAAACCAGGCTGCAGAAGACCCCGACGTTTTGGCTATAAAGCAGACACTGTATCGAGTTAGTGGGAATTCACCGATTATTGATGCCTTAATAAAAGCAGCAGAAAACGGGAAACAGGTTACTGTTTTAGTTGAATTGAAAGCGCGGTTTGATGAAGAAAATAACGTGAACTGGGCTAAAAAGTTGGAACATGCTGGTTGCCACGTTATTTATGGGCTATATGGACTCAAGACGCATTGTAAAATCTTGCTTGTTGTTCGCAAGGAGAGTGACGGTATCAAGCGGTATGTCCATATGTCTACTGGAAATTATAATGATTTCACTGCAAGGGTTTATACCGACATTGGTTTTTTTACCTGCAGAGAGAGCTTTGGCGCCGATGCTTCTTCTTTGTTTAACACTTTGACAGGTTATTCTCGCCCACCAGAGTATAGCAAGCTGATTGTGGCGCCCAACGGAATGAGAAATTTTTTTGAAAAGATGATAGAAACCGAGATAAAAAATGCAAAAAAGAGCTTGATTTCGGGTATTACGATAAAGATAAATTCTCTGGTTGATGAAGAGATGATTCGTTTGTTTTATCGTGCATCTCAAGAGGGTGTAAAGATTAATCTAATTGTACGTGGAATTTGCTGTTTGGTTCCTGGCCTTAAGGGAATAAGCGAGAACATCAGCGTTAGAAGCATTGTGGGGCAGTTTTTGGAGCATAGCAGAATTTATAAATTTTGTTGTGGTGGAAATCCTCAGGTATTTATCGGAAGTGCGGATTTGATGCCGAGAAATCTTGACAAACGTGTGGAATTAATTTTTCCTATAGATGATGGTCAGCTACAATTGAGAATTAATGAAATTTTAAACGTAATGCTGAATGATACTACCAACGCCAAAATTCAAAATTCTGATACGGAATATATTAAACTAGATATGCGAGGCAAAAATAAAGTGAATAGCCAACAGTATTTTTTGAAAGAGGCGAAACAGCGGATAGTTAATTTGGAACAGAATCTGAAATAACATTATATGAATTGCATTATTATATGAAAGTGAGTGCCATTTTTATGGATAAAATTGAAAGTTTTGAGGTGGATCACACTAAGATGTCGCAAGGAATGTATATTTCTCGAGTCGACGATGACATTGTAACCTACGATATACGTATAGCAAAACCAAACACCCCGCCTTTTCTGGATGATGCTGGTCTGCATAGTTTTGAGCACCTTTTTGCTAGTTTTGTGAGGAACAGTGCATATCGTAAAAATATAATTTATGTAGGACCGATGGGTTGCAGGACTGGGTTTTATCTGTTGGTTAGAGGGATCACTCACCAAAAGGCTTTGGATTTAGTCAAAGATGCTATGAATTATATCGCAGCTTTTGAAGGGGAGGTGCCCGGTGCCACGGAAGCCGAATGTGGAAATTATCTGTGCCACGATGTAAATGCCGCTAAGCAGTATGCTAAAATTATGATTGAGATTTTGAAGGATTGGCAGCTAAAAGATCTGAGTTATAAAGCATAAGGTATTTGACGTTGGGATATGTTTTGCTTATTGGAAGAAAATTAATAGTTAATGGTGGCGAAAAAGTGGTAACTGTCGAATATGTAGAAAATTTTGAAGATATTGATAAAATTGCTGATAAATTGCTTACAGAATATGATAAAGAAAATGAAGTTGAATATAATTTTAAAAAGTTTAGTTTTATTGCAAAAGAAAATAATAAAATTGTAGGTTATTTAACCGGATTTAGTTACTACGCTAAAGTTACAATAAATAATTTGGTTGTTGAAAAGGAGTGCAGAGGAAGAGGAGTTGGAAAAAAGCTTATAAATCATGTGGTAAGATGCTTTAAAGACAGAGGATTTAATAATATCAACCTTGTTACAAATGCATTTCAGGCTCCAGTTTTTTACAAAAATTGTGGGTTTACACTGGAATTTGTAAGAGAAAACAAGAGTAATCCAAAATTAACAAAGTACTTTTTTATAAAATATTTATAAAAAAGAAGAAAATTGGTTTAAGTAATTTTCTGTACCTTGGTTTGACTGAATTGTATGCGTATAATTTATGATTTCTTGCTGTTCGTCAGGAGACAATGTGCAAAAGTATTCGATTGCATCGCTGGTTTGTTCCGCTGCAACAGACAAACTGAAAGGAACATTAGAGATATTTTTGTTGTTATTAACCGTAAAAACCACCTCCGCTTGAATGTAAGATTAGTTTTTACTGTTTTGCAGAATTTATGCTCAAAGATTTTAAAAATATTTACGTGCAGCGACGATGTGAACAAACCTTAATTTGTCAAAATCATAGCTGCTCAAAAGGCGCATGTATGAATCTTCGCTATGGGCACTCACAAAAATTTTATTTTTTTCGATTTTATTTATAATCACATTGTGGTAAAATTGGCCATCACTATTGCCTAGCTGGATTATATCTGCTGGTTCAACATCTTTTATACTCGATTCGATGCCAAAAGGACCTGTGGTTTTGTTATCGATTAGAAAATTATATAAAAATTCAACACCACTCCAAGAGGGTGATCTATCGTAACTACTTTTGTAGTACCAGCCGTATATAGGAGTGTAATTCATTACGCCGCAGCCTGCATATATGCACTGGGAAACATAGCTTGTACAGTCTCCGCCAATTTTTTCAAAATTCAAATATTTAGAATTGCGTTTAAATGCCCATTTTTTTGCATATTCCAATGCTTTTTTTCTATCATAATTAATTTCTTTTAACATACTTTAACCCTCGCCTTTACGTCTTTTTACATTATAATATGATAGGTACTTTTAAAATTGTGATTAGCCAAAATCCGTTTTGCTTTGACAATAAAAGCGCGGCTGAGATATTAATTTTTTGCCCTTGACGTAAGGGCGAAAAATTGGTATACTTGATATTAGTAATTTCCATATTTTTTGATATTACATCCTTACTCCGGTTTAGTTTGTGATAACAACTATTGTGCCGGGGTCTAATGCCCAAAAGGAGGTGCTATATATGTCTGAGATTAAGAATGCTTACGAGACAGTTATTGTTTTTTCTGTAAAAAATGGTGACGATGCTGTTGCAGCGTTGATTCAAAAGGTTAAAGAGCTTATTGAAAAAAATGCTGTTCTTGATGCTGTTGATGAATGGGGCAGAAAAAGGCTTGCTTATCCGATTAATAAAGAGACAGAAGGTTATTATGTTCTTTTTGACTTTACTTGTGGATCAAGCTTTCCTTCTGAATTGGATCGCATCTATAAGATTACCGATGGAATCCTTCGTTCTTTGATAGTAAAAAAAGAAAAAAATGAGGAGGGTTCTGATTCTAATGCTCAATAATGTTGTTTTAATGGGGAGATTAACGGCCGACCCAGAACTTCGGCATACATTAAACGGGGTTGCTGTTACTAGCTTTACTTTAGCTGTTAATCGGTCTTATGCTAAGGCTGGTACCGAACGTGCAACAGATTTTATTGATATTGTTGCATGGCGAAATACTGCAGAATTTGTTACGAAATATTTTGCAAAAGGCCAATTGGTTGCGGTGGAGGGGTCTATTCAGACTCGCACTTATCAAGATAAAGACGGCAACAATAGAAAAGCTTTTGAAATAATTGCTAATAATGTTCATTTTGCAGAAGCTAAGCGAGAGGGGGCTCCTCGAGCTGACTATGGCAGTTCGAGCTCAACGGGTGAAGAAGCTTATAAACACCAGGGTGAGACTGCACCTTCTTTTGAAAATGGTAGTGACGATGACTTTAAGGAAATCCCTGCCGATGATGATTTGCCATTTTAGGCTTTTTAAAATTTAAATAGAAATGAGGAGGTTGGTGAAATGACAGAAAAAGTGGAAAAAGAGAGCCGTCGAATGGGTGCGCGTAGAGGAAGAAAAAAAGTTTGCAATTTTTGCTCTGAAAAAGTTGACCAAATTGATTATAAAGATGCAGCTATGTTGCGCAGGTTTATCTCGGAGCGTGCAAAAATTCTTCCTAGAAGAGTTACTGGTACATGCGCTTGTCATCAACGTGGGTTGACTCAGGCGATTAAGCGGGCTCGCCATTTGGCGTTATTACCTTTTAGCAATGATTGATTTATTTTTGAATTTGTACGCAGTAACTTATAGTTTTAAGTTACTGCGTGTTTTTTTTATGTAAAGAGGAGGCATTAGAAACAGGTGAGGATAAATCCGGATTTTTATGCTTTAAGTGCGATTGAGTTGGCACCAAAACTGCTGGGGATGCAGCTATGCCGAAAAATTGATGGTAAAGTGATAAAGCTCAGAATAACAGAGACAGAGAGTTACTTTGGTGAAGCTGATACTGCTTGTCATGCGCATAAAGGAAAAACAGAGCGAACGAAAATTCTGTATGAGCATGGGGGAGTGGCTTATGTTTATTTGTGCTATGGGATTCATAATTTGCTTAATGTTGTTAGTGGGGATGAAGATTTTCCTCAAGCAGTTTTGATCCGCGGAGTTGAGGGGTTTGATGGGCCAGGAAAATTGACCAAGGCGCTTGAGATAGACAGAATGTTAAATGGTGAAAATTTAGTAACATCAAATAAGCTGTGGATAGAGGATGACGGTTGCCGATTTAATTATAAAGCTACGAAAAGAATTGGTATAGATTACGCAACTTTGGAGTATCGAGACAAATTATGGAGGTTTGTTAAAGCATAAAATGAGTCTACACATAAAAGTATAGTCTCATTTTATTATAGATATAATCTAAATTTCAACCAAACAAGCTACTGACAATTCGCCTTTTTCGAAATTAACTTTGCCAAGCCCTAAGAAACTCTCTTTCTCCTTATAAACTCGGATAATCTCGCGCTCTTTTAACTTTTGTTTATTATTAAAGCAGACTCTATCTAAGCTTAATCCGCCACCGTTGCGGAATCTATTGGCTTGAAGTTGGGTGATATTCGCCATGTTAAAGGATTTAAATGGTCCATCGCAAGGCAAAATATATTTTTGAAGATTATTATTAGCTACAAGATTTCGCGCTTTGTCAAGAGATATGCTATCGTTTAAATAAAATACACAAGCTTTTGTTCGCTGTAATTCTTTTAAAACGGCCCCGCAACCAAGTTTTTTGCCAATATCATCACATAAAGTTCGTATGTAAGTGCCCTTTGAACAATTTATTAATAATTTAGCTTCTTGTAATGCCTCATCAAACCAGAGTAAATCCAGCCTACTTATTTTAACTTTGCGAGAAGAACGCTCAACTTCTATACCTTTTCTAGCAAGGGTATATAATCGCACACCGTTTTTTTGTACGGCAGAGTACATCGGAGGAAGTTGCTCTATTTCTCCAATAAATCCTTTTAAGGCTGTTTGAAATTCCTCTTTTTTAATATGACTAGAGACGGAAGAAATTGCCTTCCCGGTTATGTCGAGTGTATCTGTGGTTAAGCCAAACTTAATTTTTGCGAGGTATTCTTTTTCGGCTATAGGCAAAAAGGACTGAAGTTTTGTAGCACGTCCCAACAAAATTGGCAAAACTCCAGTTGCCATCGGGTCTAAAGTCCCGGTATGTCCGACTTTTTTTTCACCAAGCAATTTTTTAATAACCGCGACAACGTCAAAAGAAGTATAATTTTGCGGCTTATCTATTATTATTATCCCATTCATCTTTAAACCTCAGTATTATGAAGATAGAGCTCAATTTCTGAAATAATTTTATTTTTAACATCAATAAGGCTGCCGAATATAGTGCCTCCTGCAGCACACCTATGGCCTCCACCGTTAAAATTAGCACAGATTTTCGAAGCATCAATAATTGCATCAGTTCGCATAGAAACCTTAAAGATTCCCTTCTTTTCTTCTTTTATAAAAATGCCAATAAGCACTCCTTCAATTTGTCTTGGAATTGCTGCAATCCCATCAAAATCGCTTTCACAAGCGCCAGAATTTACAATTTCCTCATTTGTAAGGCTGATCATTGCACATTTATCTTTGCAAAAAAATTCCAAACTTTCGAGTGCAATCTTCTCTAGACTAAGTTTTGCGTGGCTTTTAGTGTCAAACATAATTTTATTTATCTCAAAAGCATTAGCACCACAGTCAATCATATTTGCAGCCACTCGGTAGGAGAAAGAAGTAGTGTTTGAATGCCTAAAACATCCAGTGTCAGTAGAAATACCAGTATATATGCAGTTTGCAATATCCGCGTCAACAGTGACACTAAGCGCCTTTATAATTTCGTGAATTATCTCTGCCGTGGCAGCAAAGTGACTTTCCACATATGAAACTTTTGCAAATTGTCTATGCAGCAAATGATGGTCAATGCACAAATCAACACGGTCCGCAAAGCAAAAAAGATTTTCGCCCAAAAGCTGAACATCAGCAACGTCAACACTGATTACATAGCTAGGATCAAAATTCTGATTTTTAACACCATCAAATAAAAATTCGTATTTCTCCGGGATTTCGTCGCTGCAAAGAACTCTTGCATTTTTCCCCATTCTTTGTAAAGCAAGACATAATGCACCAGCAGATCCCAAAGTATCTCCATCCGGTGATTTATGGGTCAGAATATAAAAATTATTATTATTTCTCAAAATTTTAGCAATGTCGTTAATTTCTACTTTCATAAATCAAAAATCCTTTAATTTATCAAGCTTTTTAAAAAGATCCGCGCTGTATTCAATAGAATCAGTTGCAAAAAATGCTGGCGCCGGGGTATTACGAAGATTTAGACGTTCACCAAGTTCATGCCGAATAAATCCAGCGGCTGCCTTCAAGCCCAAAACGGCTTCCTTAGCCCTTTCTAATCCACCCATAGCGCTTACATAAACCTTACAAAAGGATAAATCCTTGCTAACATCAACCTTAACAATGCTGATCATACTTTGTGTCACTCGAGGATCCTTCAACTCCCTAAGAATCGCAGTTAACTCTCTCCGAATATCCTCAGTAATTCGCTCAAATTTATGCCCAGGCATTAAAAAACCTCCATTTAGTCGCGATATTCCTCCATAACGAATGCCTCAAAAACATCGCCTTCCTTTATATCATTGAATTTCTCGAGCCCGATGCCGCACTCGTACCCCTGCGCAACTTCCTTAACGTCATCTTTAAACCTACGCAAAGAGAGCAAATTATCTTCTGCGACAACGATTCCATCGCGGACAACGCGAATTTCTGCATTACGAGAAATTTTTCCGTCAACAACATAGCATCCAGCAATAGTGCCAACGTTCGAGATCTTATAAACTTGACGGCATTCCGCACGGCCAAGCTGAACTTCCTTATACTTAGGTGCCAAAAGTCCACGCATAGCGGCACTAATTTCGTCAATGCAATCGTAAATAATCCGATATAACCGTAAGTCTACACCGTTGCGTTCAGCATTTTCTGCAGCGACAGGGTCAGGACGAACATTAAACCCAACAATAATCGCATTAGAAGCGTTTGCCAGCATAACGTCGGATTCACTAACAGCGCCAACGGCACCATGAATCACATGAACACGGACCTCATTATTGCTAAGCTTTTCTAAAGATTGCGTAACAGCCTCAACAGAGCCCTGTACGTCGGCTTTTACAATCACTTTGAGTTCTTTAATTTCGCCCATTTTCATCTGTGCAAACAAGTTATCGAGAGTAACTTTAGTCTGAGCGCTAAATTGGGCCTCTTTCTGTTTGATTTTTCGCTCTTCAACCAGTTCTCGAGCCAACCGTTCGTCAGAAACGGCGTTAAAAGTATCTCCACCTACCGGCACGGAGTCAAGCCCGGTAATTTCAACCGGGACAGAAGGCCCAGCCGATTTTACTCTTTCCCCACGTTCGTTCAACATTGCGCGAACCTTGCCAACCGCCGTCCCAGCAACGATCATATCACCAACACACAAAGTGCCGTTTTGAACAAGCACAGTAGCAATGGGGCCACGGCCTTTGTCAAGTCTAGCTTCAATGATGGTTCCTTTAGCGGATCGATCCGGATTAGCCTTGAGCTCTTTCATGTCGGCAATAAGCATAACCATCTCAAGCAAGTCATCGATTCCTTCGCGCTTTTTAGCAGAAATAGGTATGCAAGGCGTGTCGCCGCCCCATTCTTCTGGGATAACTCCGTGCTCGGTAAGTTGTTGCTTGATGTTTTCTGGGTTTGCACCGGGCTTATCCATCTTATTTATCGCCACAATTATAGAGACTTCGGCCGCCTTAGCGTGATTAATTGCTTCAACCGTCTGCGGCATAATGCCGTCATCAGCTGCCACAACTAAAATTGCAATGTCAGTGATTTGAGCGCCTCTCGCACGCATGGTAGTAAATGCCTCGTGCCCTGGTGTGTCGAGAAACGTAATGTCACCCTTATTTATTTTTACGCGATAAGCGCCAATATGCTGGGTAATTCCGCCAGCCTCAGTAGAAATAACGTCTGAATGGCGGATAGCGTCCAAAAGAGAAGTCTTGCCATGGTCAACGTGACCCATAACAACCACAACCGGAGGCCGAGGAACAAGGTTCTCATCGGCGTCTTCGCTATCGTCAATGATCCGCTCTTCGATGGTAACAACGATCTCTTTCTCAATCTTAGCGTGAAACTCCATAGCAACAAGGCTAGCTGTGTCAAAATCGACAACGTCGTTTATAGACGCCATAATTCCCATCATCATTAGCTTTTTAATGACCTCAGCAGCAGTAGCCTTAAGCCTGCTAGCAAGCTCGCCAACAGTGATATTTTCCGGAATTAAAACAGTAATGGGACGATTTTTACGCTCAAGTGCTATCCGACGCAGCCTCTCTGCCTCAGTTTCTTTTCGAGAATTTCTCGGTTTGCCTCTTTGCTGGGATTTCTGCGTAATTTTCTGTTTCCGCACAGTATTATCAATCTTCATCTTCTCCGAAGCAAGGCGATCATATTTCTCGTTGTACTTCTCAATATCAACCTGTGCTGCGCGGGTGTCAATAACTCTACCAGCGGGCTTGTTTTTGAGGTTGGTACCTCCGCCGCCATTGCTGCTAGCCTTTTTAGCCGGATGCAAACTCGATGATTTGGTAATAGGAGTAGCGATCTTTTGGAGAGTCTTGCTTGTTTCTTTCCGTGTCTTTTCAGCTGAGCCTTTACCATTATCGCTATCCTTTTTCGCAGAAGGTTTTACCGCAGTTTTTACTTCTTTTTCTGTAGGCTTAGCTTCTTCAGAGGCTATTTCTTCCTTTTCCCTTTTGCGCTTATCATTAGCAGTCTTAATATCCAGCTTGCCCGCTAAATACTCATCAAAGCTCTCAACTTGTTTATTTCGCGAAAAGTGCTCAAACACAACATTGAGCTCGTCTTCATTCAAGGCTGTCATATGTTTTTTTTCAGCCCCCGTAGCTGCCATAATAATCTCAATAACTTCTTTGCTTGGAACATTAAAATCCTTTGCAACCTCATGAACCCTATATTTTATTATCATATATTAGCCCCCTCCTGCACGTAAATGTTATCAAATTTCAAAAGAGATCGAATTTTCTTTGCAAAACCTTCATTATTAATAGAAATTACCCCACATGATTTACCAAGGCATTTACCAATGTCATAAGTAGATAAATCGGTCAAAACAATCAAATCTGTAGCCGCCCTAGCCAACCGGTTATATAATTTTTGCCTTGTGTTTGCTGATAAATCCTGCGTAATCAAAATAAGATAAGATTTTGCAACTGTAGCAGATTCAACACAAGCATCAAATCCCAAAGCCAAATTTCCGGACTTTTTGCAAAGCCCCAAAACAGATAAAACCTTACTGTTGTTCAACCAGAATCTCCTCCTCAATCTGCAGGTAAACTTCATCCGGAACCTTATAAGAAAAAATCCTGTCTATCCGTCTAGACTTTCGCACTCTCTTCAAACAATCAAGGTCCTTGCACAAATAAGCCCCTCTACCAGCCGCCTTAAAACTTTTATCCACAAAAATATTGCAGTAGCCATCGTCACCCTTAGCCCTAACAATCCTAAGAAGATTTTTCTTAGGCTTCATCTCATTGCAGGCCATGCACATGCGCAGAGGAACATGTTTATTTGGCATAAATTAAACCTCTCTTTATATAAACTTAAATTAAAAAATATAATCGCGCTAATTTATCTCATGTTCCGGTTTTATATCTATCTTATATCCAGTTAATTTAGCAGCCAATCTAGCGTTTTGCCCCTTGTTTCCAATAGCCAAAGAAAGCTGATTGTTTGGCACAATAACAGTGCAAGAATTCTCAACTTCCGGGTCAATATCAACATTCAAGACCTCGGCCGGGGCAAGCGCCGCAGCAATAAACTTAACCGGATCCTCATCATACTCTATAATATCGATCTTTTCGCCGCCCAATTCTTCTACAATAGCATTAACCCGCGCACCTTTTGGACCAATGCAAGCC
The DNA here is from genome assembly GCA_949068525.1 of uncultured Eubacteriales bacterium. Taxonomy (GTDB): domain Bacteria; phylum Bacillota; class Clostridia; order Oscillospirales; family Acutalibacteraceae; genus CAG-557. Next base: position 45,193 of record CARTIQ010000003.1, read on the forward strand.
CCAATAGCATCCACATTTTTATCCTTGCTAAAAACGGCAAGTTTGGTTCTGGCGCCTGCTTCGCGTGCAACCTGTTTTATCTCCACCGTTCCATCGTAAATTTCCGGAACTTCCTTTTCAAACATACGTTTAACCATATCAGGATGTATACGAGAAATAAATGCCCAAGGCCCTTTGTCGCCCTCTTTTACGTCCGATATGTAGACTTTAATATGGTCTCCTTCTTTAAAATCGTCGCTACTTAACTGTTCGCTTTTAGGCAAAAAAGCCTCAGATTTCCCAATCTTTAAATTTGCCGAACCCGAGCGCGGGTCAACCTTTTCAACAACAGCTGTCACAAGTTCCTGACGTTTACTTTCAAACTCCTGCAACATAAGGCCTCGCTCGCCGTCGCGAATCCCCTGTCGGATAATATTTCTAGCTGTCTGAGCAGCAATTCGGCCAAACTCTTTAGTGTCCAACTTAATAGAAACTTGTTCGCCAATGTCTGTGCCAGGGTCAACGACCCTAGCGTCAGAAAGAGAAATTTCTCGTCCAAAGTCAGAAACAGTTTCTACAACAGTTTTGCGCAAATAAACTTCAAATTTCCCCTTGCCTTCATCAATGTCGATTAAAACGTCATCATTGCCATTGTAGCTATTTTTACAAGCTGTCACAATAGCCTTTTTTATTTTATCAAACATAAAGTCCGCTGAAATACCCCTTTCCATTTCAAGCAGCGAGATTGCCTCAAATAATTCCTTATTATTTTTCATTTTATAATTACCTCCAATTAAAATTTAAAAATTAATAATATGTTTGATTTAATCGTCAAAGTCATCAAGTTTAATAAACGCAATGTTTTTTCTCAAAATGCAAAGCTCCTTAGAAGAATCGCAAAAACCATTACAATTATCGCAACAAGAGACAGTAATTTCGTTTTTATTAAAGGCTTCAAGAACGCAAATTAACTCTTTAGTCCCATCATCAAAGGGACGAATCAACCTCACAATAATTTTATGACCAATAAACTTTTCAAGATGTTCGTCTCTAGATAATTCTCGGTTAATGCCGGGCGAACAAACTTCCAAACAATAGTTTTGCACAATAGGGTCAAGTTCGTCAAGCGGCTTATCTATAGCTCGGCTCATTTTTTCGCAGTCGTCGAGGGTTATTTTGCTATCACTATCAATAAAAATTCTAAGGTAATACTCTGGGCCCTCTTTTACAAACTTGACGTCCCAAAGGTCCAGCTCCAAGGCATTAGCAATGGGGTGAGCCAAATTCCAAACAGCTGATACAACGTTATTGCCACGAGTTTTTTTATTCAAAACACAATTCACCTCAGTACAAACAAAAGAGCGGGTGACCCCACTCTTACAAAAACGAACGAATAAAAACTTTAACTTAAGTATACCATAACATTATACTCATTTCAAGAGGAAAAATCAAATTTATTTTTGGCACAAAGCGTAGTTGGTACGCCGGGGGTGAAGTGAATATATATCACAGAAAAAAGCAACTATCTGTGTTTTTTTGTAAAATAAACTTGATTTATACTAGTTTTGGATCTTTGATAATAAAAGGTGACGAAATGCTATCACAAAAACTTAAAAAATTACGTGAGAATAGTGGCTATACCCAACTTCAAGTTGCAAACGCCCTTAGTATAGAACGCTCTACTTATACTTATTATGAAACAGGCAAAACTACTCCTGACATTAACACGATTATAAAACTTGCAAAAATCTTTAATGTCTCGTATACTGACCTGTTTGAAACTGAAAAGAGCGAAGATAAAAAAACCTTAAAAGATTCAGGAGAAGATCTTTACTGTTGCTACGATTCTAAACGATTCAATCACATTTATGAATTATCTAAAAAAGAAAAAACTTTAATAAGTTTATATCGGGTACTTCCAGCCCAAGCTCAAGAAGATGTCGTCATCTCTTTAAAGAAAATTGTTGATGAAGGATACAAAAAGAAAAGGAAAAAGAGTGGCAAGGAAAATAAAAAATAGTTTTGCAAGTTTGAGAGGCTTTTCGAGGAAGCCTCTTTTGTTTTCTTGACAACAGCGTACCGCGGTGAGATAATATTTAAAGCGAAACAAAAAAAGGAGTTGCAAAATTTGAGCAAAGAACTTTCAAAATCTTACGACCCCAAAGAGGTTGAAGACAAGATATACAAATTTTGGCAAGATGGTGGATATTTTAGCGCAAAAATAGAAAAAAATAAGAAACCGTATACAATCGTGATACCACCGCCGAATATAACTGGTCAGCTTCACCTGGGGCACGCTTTGGACGAAACGCTGCAGGATATTTTGATTCGTTTTAAAAGAATGCAGGGTTATGTGGCGCTTTGGGTGCCGGGTAAGGACCACGCCTCGATAGCGACTGAAGCTAAGATTGTGGCAGCTATGCAAAAAGAAGGCATTAAAAAGGAGGATATCACTCGGGAGGACTTCTTAAAGCGTGCGTACGATTGGAAAGAGAGATACGGCAACAAAATAAGCGAACAAATAAAGAAAATGGGGGCATCTTGCGACTGGTCGAGAGAGCGATTTACTATGGACGATGGCATGAAGGATGCTGTTAACGAAGTCTTTGTATGCCTTTATAAAAAGGGCCTTATTTATCGGGGAGAGAAGATAATTAATTGGTGTCCTGGGTGCAAAACGTCCATTTCTGACGCCGAGGTCGAATTTGCTGAGCACGACGGAAATTTTTATCACTTAAATTACAAGTTATCCGACGGAACAGGCTGCGTTGAGATTGCCACAACAAGGCCCGAGACACTTCTTGGTGACACTGCCGTTGCAGTTAATCCGGACGACAATAGATATAAGCAGTTGATTGGGAAAAGTGTCATTTTGCCGCTTGTTGGAAGAGAAATCCCGATAATTGCGGATTCATATGTGGATGTTGAATTTGGAACCGGTGTTGTGAAGATAACCCCGGCGCACGACCCAAACGACTTTGAAGTCGGTCTGCGCCATAACTTGCAGGCAATTAATGTTATGGACGAAAATGCCGTTATAAATGAAAACGGTGGGGATTATTGTGGCCTTAATCGCTTTGAGGCGAGAAAAAAGATTGTGGAAGACTTGAAGCAAGCCGGTGCTTTGGTGAAAATCAAGCCGATTAAGCACAACGTAGGTGCTTGCTACCGCTGCCACGAGGTTATTGAGCCACGGGTTTCTACTCAATGGTTTGTAAAGATGCAGCCCTTGGTGGGACCTGCTATTGACTGTGTTAAAAATGGCGACACGAAGTTTGTCCCGACTCGGTTTGATAAGATATACTTCAATTGGCTCAACAATATTAAGGATTGGTGCATCTCCCGCCAGCTGTGGTGGGGGCACCGCATTCCGGCCTATTACTGTCGAGATTGCGGTAATACGATGGTTTCTAAAACTACTGTAGAAATCTGCGGCAAATGTGGTTCTAGCAGTGTTTATCAGGATAGTGACATCTTTGATACATGGTTTTCTGCTGCTTTGTGGCCCTTTGCTGCGTTGGGGTGGCCGAATAAAACCGTAGAGTACGAATATTTTTACCCGACGGACACATTGGTTACGGGCTATGATATCATTTTTTTTTGGGTTATACGGATGATTTTTTCTGCGCTTGAATACACCGGAAAGGCTCCCTTTAAAAACGTGTTAATTCATGGTTTGGCGCGAGATTCTCAAGGTCGAAAGATGTCGAAGTCGCTTGGTAACGGTGTCGACCCACTTGAAATTATTGAAAACCATGGTGCTGACGCGTTGAGATTTTCTTTGGTAATCGGCAACAGTCCGGGGAATGATATGCGTTTTTCGGAGGAAAAAGTTAACGCCTGTCGCAATTTTGCAAACAAGCTGTGGAATGCTGCAAGATTTATTCACATGAATATTGACGGTTTTGATGCCAAAAATGAACTTCCACACTCTTTAAATCTGGAAGATAGCTGGATTTTGAGCTTGCTAAATTCTCTTATCCTTAGTGTGACGGAAAATTTAGAAAAGTTTGAGTTGGGTGTTGCGGCGCAGAAGATTTATGATTTTGTTTGGGACTACTTTTGCGATTGGTACATAGAGTTTGCGAAAATACGTATTCAGGAAGAGGCTCAGTTGGCCGGGAATACTCGCTGTGTTCTGATTTATGTTATGGATAAAATTTTAAAGCTGCTGCACCCGTTTATGCCATTCGTTACAGAAGAAATCTGGCAAACGCTGCCCTGTGACGGCGAATCCATCATGATTACAGAATACCCTAAATTTGCAAAAGAGCATTGCAATGAGAAGGCTGAGAGTGACATGCGCGCCATAATGGACGTGATAAAGGCTGTTCGAGCTCAGCGAGCCGAGATGAACGTTGTGCCTTCTAAAAGGACGAACCTGTTTATTGAGACTAAGAATGTGGATTTGTTTGCTAAATGCGAACTTTTCTTAAAAAAGATGGCTTGTGCAAAGGAAGCTGAAATAAAGAACAATATCAAAATCAGTGAAGAAGTGATAACAATCGTGACGACAGATGCCAAGATATTCATTTTAATGGATGAACTTGTAGATAGGCAAGCAGAGTTAGCTAGGCTAAAAAAGGAACTTAAAGCAACGCAAAAAAGGCTTGATCAAGACGTAGCTAAGCTGAAAAACGAGGTGTTTTTGTCGAAAGCCCCGGCTCCCGTGGTTGATAGCGTTAAAAGGAATGTTAAAGCTCTGCGTGAAAAAGTTACCTCTTTAGAAGGTTCTATTGGCAAATTGAGTTAGTCTGCACAGAAAAGGAAAAAGGAGCTTTGCTATGAAGGTATTGGGAGTAGACTTGGGATTGGCTAGAACTGGGATTGCAATATCGGACTGCAATCAAGTTTTGGCGTCGCCGCTTTGTGTTATTAAAGAGAAAGACAGCGAGACTTTGGCTCAAAAGATAAGCGAAATCTGTGCGGATGAAGGCATTCAAAAGATTGTTGTAGGGTTGCCCAAAAATATGGATGGTTCCGAAGGAAGTTGTGCTCAAAACGCAAGAACATTTGCAGATATGTTGAGTAAAATCACAAATCTGCCAGTTTACATGGTCGATGAGCGAGGTACTACAATTACCGCGACTAAATTTCTTAATGACGTCAATGTTCGCGGGAAAAAGAGGAAAAATGTCGTGGATGCTGTTGCAGCGACGGTTATCTTGCAAAACTACTTGGACAGTAGCGATAAGTAATATATGTTGCCCATAATAATTTGTGCTTGATTTTTATTTTTAGATGTTTTATAATTATTATTAATTTTAGTTTTTTTGTTTTTTGTTAACTTTGGAGGTTTTGATTTTTGAATAATGTGGAGGTAGCCCCTGGCTCGGGTTTTTGCTTTGGCGTGAGTAGGGCCATATCTGCTGTAGAGGAGCTTTTGGGTGAAGGTAAGCTAATTTGTACTTTGGGGCCGATTATACATAATGCTTATATGGTTGAGAAGTTGGCTCAAAAAGGCGTTAGAGTAGTTGCTTGCCCGGAGGAGGTTTGGCCTGAGAACGACGAAGTTTTGGTTATACGCTCCCATGGAGTGACTCGTGATATCATTGAAAACATAAAGAACCTAAACATAAAGTATTTTGATGCGACGTGCCCATTTGTAAAAAAAATTCACAACATTGTGTCTGATACCTCAAAAAATGCAGATGTAATCTTGATTGCGGGAAATAAAAATCATCCGGAAGTTATTGGAATCGCAGGCCATTGCAACGCGGACTTCTACATTTTTAGTGGTTATGATGAATTATTGGACATAATAAAGAAGAACAGAGAGGCTTTTGCTCGGGCGAATGTTTTGGCTATTGCGCAGACTACTTTTAGTGTGTCTATTTGGCAGCGTTGTGTGGACTTTTTACGCTCGGAGTTTGAAGGTATTAAAATTTTTAATACTATATGTGGAGCAACCTCTAGCCGGCAGAGTGAGGCTTATAAGTTATCTAAAAAGGCCGATGCTATGCTTGTTGTTGGGGGGAGAGATAGCTCTAACACCGCGAAGCTATTTGATATTTGCCAAAAAAATTGCAAGTCTTTTTTTATAGAAACTGCCGAGGATTTGCAATTTAATGATATAAAAAATGCAAAATTAATTGGAATTACCGCCGGGGCATCGACGCCGGTTGATATTATAGAGGAGGTTAAACAGAGGGTGGAAGATTTTTTGAAGAATACTGATGATATTGGGCAGAATGAAAAGGAAGAGGCAAATTTTGAGCAGATGTTAGAAGAATCTTTAAAAAGCTTGACCACGGACGATACGGTAGTTGGAACAGTGGTTGGGATCGCTCCAAATGAGGTTTATGTAGATGTGGGGCGCAAACAAGCTGGGTTTATTCCGGCGGATGAGCTCTCTAACGAACCTAATGTTAAGCCTGGGGACGTTGTGAAGATTGGCGATGAGCTAAATCTTTTGATTATGCGCACGAACGACCAAGATGGGACTATCATGCTCTCTAAAAAGCGAATTGACGCTTTGGAGGGCTTTAAGGATATTATTGCAGCTAAGGAAAATGGTACTGTTTTGTCTGGCAATGTTACTAAAGTCATAAACGGAGGTATTATTGTTGTTACTAACGGCATTAAGGTGTTTGTTCCGGCCTCGCTTGCAACGGATTCTCGCAGCAAAAGCTTGGAGGACTTGAAAGGCAAAGAGGTTAAGCTTCGGATTATAGATGTTAACGAACGCCGCAGGAGAGCTGTGGGTTCGATTCGTTCAGTTTTAATAGATGCAAAAAAAGCGGACGTTGAAAACTTTTTTGATACTCTTGAAGTTGGAAAAACTCTTCGTGGAAAGGTTAAATCGTTTACTAATTATGGTGCTTTTATCGATTTAGGACCTATTGATGGGATGGTACATGTTTCGGAGTTATCTTGGAATAGAGTTAAGCATCCTTCTGATGTCTTGAATTTGGGTGACGAAGTTGAGGTTTGGGTTAAGAGCTTTGACAAAGACTCTGGAAAAATCTCTTTGGCTTATAAGGATAACGGTGAAAACCCTTGGGAAACTCTTAAGAATGACTATCCAGTGGGAAGTGTTGTTGATGCTAAGATTGTTGGCTTAACTGATTATGGCGCTTTTGCTAATTTTTTGCCTGGCATTGACGGGCTTATTCATGTTTCTCAGATTTCTAACCGGCGAGTCGATAAACCTTGCGATGTTTTGTCGATTGGTGACGTAGTCAAGGCTGCCATTATTGACATCGATTTTGACCGCCATAGAATCAGTTTGTCGATTAAATCTTTGCTTGAGGATAAAGATGAGGCCGAACCAGATGAAAAAGGAATAAATCCGGCGGATGACGTGCAACCTGAGGCAGATAATTATGTTGATGCAGAAGATCCAGTTGCTAGCAGTGAGGTTAACTCAGAAAAGAGTGAAGATACAGACAGCTCCGCAGACGAATAGTGCAAAAAACTAAAAAAGTGTTGCAAAAATTCATGTTGTATGGTATAATATTAAAATTGATGGCCGCTGATAAAAATTTTGTCGGTGGGATTTAATTTGTAGCGTTTGCGCTATTAATTAAGGCGAGCGGTCCGCTGATTTTTGTATGACTGCTTTATATTTTGGAGGATAGATTATGGATGCATTGAAAATCATTTCGCAGGATTCTGTTAAAAGCGAGCTACCAGAGTTTAATGTTGGAGACACTGTTAAGGTTAGCGTTAATATTAAAGAGGGCGAACGGGAACGAATCCAGATGTTTGAAGGCACTGTTATTGCTCGTAAGGGGAGTGGTGTTGCCGAGACTTTTACTGTTCGTCGAGTTTCTTATGGTGTTGGTGTAGAAAGAGTTTTCCCGCTTCATTCGCCTAACGTAAAAGAAATTAAGGTTATTCGTTACGGCAAGGTTTGCAGAAGTAAACTTTATTATTTGCGTGCTCGTTTGGGTAAGGCTGCTAAGGTTAAAGAAAAAATCCGATAGTTTTTGGAGACGAGAGTCTCTACTTTATTTTATTGCAGTAAAAAATATGGAGGCGTTTTTATGGAAGGCAATGCACGCGGAGTTACTGTTAATGGATCTTTAGATAATGAGACTGTATCTAAGCTTACTAGGGAAGTTTTTGAGTGGGGAAGTTCGTTGCTGTTTGCTTTTTCTGCATGCTTTTTCATTACTATTTTTGTTATGTTTTTTACGGTATCTGGCGACTCTATGTTGCAAACTTTGCATGATGGCGATAAACTTTTGGTGTATAAATTTATGTATACCCCTAAGCGAGGCGATATTGTTACCATTGATACTAATGATAGGCTGGGTAAAAACATTATAAAGCGCGTTGTAGGCCTTCCTGGCGACGCTATTAAATTTGATTACGATAAACATGAGGTTTATGTTAACGGTCAAGTTTTAAAAGAAGATTATATTAATGAACCTACTGCATTGCGTGGTGATGGTGCGATATTAAATAATACTTTATATTGCGTGCCCGCTGGGCGGTCTTGTGTTTTAGGAGATAATCGAAACCGTTCAATGGATAGCAGATTTGAAAAAATTGGCTTTGTGAATATCAATAAGTTTTACGGAGTTGCATTTTTAAGGTATTGGCCTTTTGATAGTTTTCAAATTTTTAGTTAGAGCTGTGGTGAAGTTAATTTTAATTTAGCAAAAGGGGACTTATAAAGTCTCTTTTTTTATGATATACTTAGAGATAGAGGATTTTTCGCAATTAATTAGGGGTAGGTGTACTGCTATGGATTGTGGAATGCAGGATATACAGTGGTTTCCTGGACATATGGCTAAGACCAAACGAAAGATCGCAGAAAATTTAAAGCTTATAGATATTGTTGCGGAGATTGTGGATGCGAGAATTCCTGTTAGCAGTAGAAATCCTGATATTGATGTGTTGACATTGAACAAGCCTAAGGTTATCATTTTGAATAAGGCGGATATTGCGGACTCTAAAAAAAACTGGAAATGGGCTGAGTTTTATAAAAGTCAGGGTATCACTGCAATTTTAATTGACTGTAAATCGGGCAAGGGCATTAATTTGTTTGTGCCGACAGTTAAAAGTCTTCTTAAGGATCGGTTAGAGCGGGCTAGGACTAGGGGAATTAAAAAAAATTTGCGAGTCATGGTTATTGGGATCCCTAATGTTGGTAAGTCTTCTTTTATTAATCGGTTATCTGGTGGCAAAAAGGCGAAGGTTGAAGACAGGCCTGGCGTTACAAAGGGAAACCAATGGTTTTCGATATCTAAGGACGTTGAGTTGCTTGATACACCGGGAATTTTGTGGCCTAAGTTTGACGACATTCTGGTTGCAGAAAAATTGGCGTTTACAGGTGCAATCAAAGATAATATATTGGATGTAGAACAGCTTGCAGTGCGGCTTTTAATGTGTTTGACAAAGGATTATTCTGAAAATTTAGCTAAAAGATATAAACTTGAAAATAGCTGTATAGTGGGAAAATCCGGGATAGAGCTTTTGGAGATGATTGCAAAAAAACGTGGGATGCTAGTTTCTGGTGGAAAAATTGACACCGAACGAGCTGCGATAATACTCTTGGACGAATTTCGAGCGGCGAAGTTAGGCCGAATAACGCTGGATTAACTTTGTTTTTAGGAGTTTTATAAATTTTGATGAAGACAAAAGCAGAAAAAGACTGGCTTATATATGAGAAAGAAGCTCAAAACAGCGGATACAACATTGTCTGTGGTGTGGATGAAGCTGGCAGAGGGCCGTTGGCTGGCCCAGTTTTTGCTGCTGCAGTAATTTTACCACAGGGGTTGGTCATTGAAGGCATTGATGACTCTAAAAAGCTTAGCGAAAAGAAGCGAGAAGCTCTGTATATTAAGCTAAAATCGCTTGCGTTGGCGTTTAATGTTGCATTTGCGACGGAAAAGGAAATTGATGAGATTAACATTTTGAACGCAACGTTTCTTGCGATGAAGCGCGCCGTAGAAGGTTTAAGCTTGCGACCAGACCTTGTGCTTATTGATGGCAACAGGGAGCCGGCCTTAGATTTGCCTACAAAAACAATAGTTAAAGGGGATTCTTTGTCGGTGTCGATTGCTGCGGCGTCTATTTTGGCTAAAGTTGAGCGCGACAGGCTGATGAAAAAGTTAAGCGAGAAGTATCCTAGTTATGGATTCGAAAAACACAAGGGTTATGGAACAAAGCTGCATCTTGAGGCGATAAAAAGGTACGGATCGGCAGAGATACATAGAAAAAGCTTCTTAAAAAAGATTTTGGGTGAGTAATGCATGTTTGACAGTTTGAAGATGGGAAAGAAGGGCGAGGATATCGCTGTTTTCTACCTTGAAAATTGTGGATACAAGATTCTTGGCCGAAACTACCATAGCAGATATGGAGAAATTGATATTATTGCTGAAAAAGAAAATTGCATTGTATTTGTTGAGGTGAAGACTAGATACGCGAGGACGCCGTTTATTGCTACCGAGGCTGTCGACACGATTAAACAGAAAAAAATCATAAAAACTGCGATGATGTATTTATCGCAAACTAGTACGGGCTTACAGCCTCGCTTTGATGTAATAGCGGTTTTGTTTAATAAAAATATTGGTCGCTGTAATTATACGGTCGATCACATAGAAAATGCCTTTGAAGGGGTTGACTTTTTTGAAACTTTTTGATTTGCACTGTGACACACTGTTTCGCGCACTCGACGAGAATGGCGGGATAGTTGACAATGCTTATCAGCTTTCAGTTTTGTCTGGGCGTAAATATGAGTCTTGGGCGCAGTGTTTTGCAGTTTGGATACCGGATGAATGCCGTGGGGATGCTGCAATTTCTCTTTTTAAACGTGCCAAAGAGCTGTTTGATAGGGAAATTCAAAAGAACTCGGATCTGATATGCAAATGTAAAAATGCTGACGATATAAAAACTGCGGTGGCAGCTCACAAGTGCGCGGCGATTTTAACAGTCGAGGGTGGAGCTGCGTTGGCTGGAGACATCAGGAACCTTGATTATCTGTATGACTGCGGTGTTAAAATGATGACGCTTACTTGGAACAGTAGTTGTGAGCTTGGCGGCGGTTCTTTGACAAAGGCGCCAAACGACGGGATTACTGATTTTGGTAAGAATGTTGTTCGACGTATGGCGGAGCTTTCTATCGCCATTGATATCTCTCACGCTAGTGATACTCTCTTTTATGATGTTGCAAGTACTGTGGATGTCCCACTTGTTGCAAGCCATTCGAATTCTCGCGCGGTTTGTTTACATAGAAGAAATCTTACTGACGAGCAATTTAATGTTGTTAAGAGTCGCAGCGGACTGATTGGCATTAATTTTGCAAAGCAGTTTCTCTCGGATAGCGACTTTGCTAGCGGTTATGATATCCTACGCCATGCCGAACATTTTTTGGCGTTGGGTGGAGAAGAAGTTGTCTGTTTGGGGACAGACTTCGACGGCGCAGATGTTATTGATGATGTGCCTTGCGTTGAGCGCATGGATGTTCTTTATGAGCTTTTTTTGAGGCATAATTACAGCGAGAGCCTGGTTGAGGATATATTTTTTAACAACGCATTTGACTTTTTTGCGCGGCTGGGGTAGGCTAAGCTAGAGTAGATTTGGGAGGTTGGCGAGATGTCGCTTTATGCGATAGCGGATTTGCACTTGTCTTTGGGCACGGATAAGCCAATGGATATTTTTGGTGGGTGGGACAATTATGTTGAGCGCCTTAAGGAGAATTGGGAGGGTACCGTAAAGGCTGATGATACAGTAGTTATTGCCGGAGATATCTCTTGGGCAATGCGGCTAAATGAAGCTTTTGAGGATTTTACGTTTATTGATTCGCTGCCCGGGAAAAAGATATTTTTAAAGGGAAACCACGATTATTGGTGGACTACGCGGAAAAAGATAGAGGATTATTTTTTGGAGAATAATTTTAATTCGCTTTCAATACTATTTAATTCGGCATCGGTTGTGGGAGATCTTGCGGTTTGCGGAACTAGGGGATGGTCATATGACTGCAGTTCGCAGGAGGATATCAAAATTTTGAACCGCGAAGTGGGCCGCCTTATGCTTTCCATTGAGCAGGCAAAAAAATACAACTGCGAAATTATTGCTTTTTTGCACTATCCGCCGGTGTTTTCTGGTTATGAATGCACTGAGATAATTGACGTCTTACGTAAATATAATATAAAGAAGTGCTATTATGGCCATATTCACGGTAAACGTATTGCTAATAAGGCTGTAGTTGGCTCATATAAAGGCATAAATTTTCATATGATATCTTGCGACCAGATCGGCTTTTCGCCCGTTTTGGTTTTGTGAGGATTTATTTTTTAAAATGTAGAAATTTTATTTTTTTTGTGGTATAATTGATAAAGATACCTGCATTTTTAGGAGGACAATAATGAGTTTAAAAACGTCAAACAAAGTTGAACAAAATCGCTATGAATTAGAGGTTGAAGTTAGCGCTGAGGATTTTTCTAACGCTGTTGATAAAGTCTTTAAAAGGAATGTTAAACGAATTACCATCCCTGGTTTTAGAAAGGGCAAGGCGTCTCGGGCTTTTATTGAGAAGTATTATGGTGAAAATGTTTTTTATGAAGACGCTGTAAAAGATGTTTACCCCAGCGCATTGCAGAACGCTATTGACGAAGCTGGCTTGGATGTTATAAATGATAAGGTCGACTTTGACTTGATTAGTGTTGGCAAGGATGGACTTGCGTTTAAAGCTGTTGTTACAGTTAGGCCGGAAGTTACGATTGAAAATTATAAGGGCATTGAAGTTAAGCGTAAGCCAGTTAGAGTTACTAAAGGAGATATTGATAAAGAGATTGAACGAGTTCGGGAACGAAATTCTCGGATAGTTACTGTTGAGGACCGAGTTTCTGAAAGTGGAGATATCGTTGTATTTGATTTTAAAGGGTTTATTGATGGGGGACCTTTTGCTGGTGGTGAGGCGGAGAATTATACTTTGGAGCTTGGAAAGGGACAGTTTATTCCGGGGTTTGAGGATCAATTAATTGGCCACAAGCAAGGGGAAGAGTTTGATATTGATGTTACCTTTCCGAAATCTTATCAGGAAACCTCTTTGGCTGGGAAGCCTGCTGTTTTTAAAATCAAGTTGCATGAGGTTAAAACTCGAGAATTACCGGAGCTTGACGATGAGTTTGTAAAGGATGTTAGCGAATTTGACACTTTGGATGAGTACAAGGAGTCTATCAAAAAGCAGCTTAAGGAGTTAAAACAAAAAGAGGCTGATATTGACGCGGATGATCAGATGATTGACAAAACGATTGAGCTTTTGAAGGCGGAGATTCCTGAGGCTATGTTTGAAAATAAGGTTGAGGATTTGATTCATGACTTTGCTTATAAGCTGAAAGCACAGGGTTTAACGTTGGAGTCTTATCTTAAATATACTGGAATGGATGCTGCTGCATTGACGGCCCAGTTTAGGCCGCAGGCTGAGCGCCAAGTTAAGCTGAGACTTGCTCTTGATAAAATTGCTGAACTTGAGAAGTTGACGGCTACCGCTGAAGAAATAGAGGAAAAATACATAACTCTTGCAGAACAATACAAAATGGATGTTGCGCAGATTAAGAAAGTTATCAATGAAAAAGACTTGTTGGGCGATATTGCGGCAGAGAAAGCTGTGGATTTTTTGCGCGATAACTGTGTGAGCAAATAATTTAGTTATTTTGAATAAGACGATTAAATTTTGTTAATTATTTAAGATGTCTGTTTATTTTTGAACGGAGGGGTTTAGTTGAAGAAATATTTGGGCGATAATGTTAGTAGAATGAGCTTGGTGCCTTATGTTGTGGAGCAAACTAGCCGGGGTGAACGCTCTTATGATATTTATTCTCGACTTTTGAACGATAGAATCGTTATGCTAACAGAGGAAGTTAACAATACGACTGCTAGCTTGGTTGTTGCGCAGCTATTGTATCTGGAGGGGCAGGACCCTTCTAAGGATATTAGCCTTTATATTAATAGCCCGGGTGGTTCGGTTACCGATGGATTGTCGATTTACGACACTATGCAGTATATAAAGTGTGATGTATCTACTATTTGCATGGGCATGGCTGCTAGCATGGGAGCTTTTTTATTGGCTGCTGGTGCTAAGGGTAAGCGCTTTGCTTTGCCTAACAGCGACATTATGATTCATCAGCCGAGCGGTGGAGCTAAGGGGCAGGCTACTGATATTATGATCCACGCTGACCATATTGTTAAGACTAAGAAAAAGCTAAATGAAATATTGTCCGAGAGAACTGGCCAGCCGATTGATATTGTTGCGAAGGACACTGAGCGTGATAACTTTATGACGGCTGAAGAAGCTAAAAAATATGGGATTGTTGACCAGGTTATTTTTAAAAGATAGGAATTGGTGATGATTTATGTCTACAAAGGATGAAAGTAGGGAAAAGAATATTTGCTGTTCTTTTTGTAATAAGCCTCAGGAGCAGGCAACGAAACTTATTGCAGGACCAGGTGTTTATATCTGTGATGAGTGTGTTTCTTTGTGCCTTTCTATCCTTGAGGATGAGCTTTTGAAAAAAGATCAAGATCAGAAAAACAAATTTTCGAAGGACGAGGTTGACTTACTGCGTCCTAAAGAAATTAAGGCTATTTTGGATGAGTATGTTATTGGGCAGGAGACGGCTAAGGTTGCACTTTCTGTTGCGGTTTATAATCATTATAAGCGGATATATTTTGGAAATAGCGATAAAGATAGCGACGATACGGTTGAATTGAAGAAGAGTAATGTTTTGCTTTTGGGTCCAACAGGCGTGGGGAAGACTCTTTTGGCACAAACTTTGGCAAAGGCTTTGAATGTTCCTTTTGCTATTGCTGACGCTACTACTTTGACTGAAGCTGGATATGTTGGTGAAGACGTTGAAAATATCCTTTTGAGACTGATTCAGGCGGCCGATTTTGATATTGAACGAGCCGAACGCGGAATCATTTATATTGATGAGCTTGATAAAATTGCAAGGAAATCCGAGAACCCTTCTATAACTCGGGATGTTAGCGGTGAGGGCGTTCAGCAGGCTCTTTTAAAAATTCTGGAGGGAACGGTTTCTAATGTACCGCCACAGGGAGGAAGAAAGCACCCTCAGCAAGAGTTTATTCATATTAATACGACGAATATTTTGTTTATTTGCGGGGGCGCTTTTGATGGGCTTGAAAAAATCGTTGAAAAGAGAACAGGTTCCTCTAGCATGGGCTTTGGAGCTGACGTTAAGACTAAAAAAGAGTTAAATTCTACCAAATGGATGCAGGACGTTCTGCCGCATGATTTGGTTAAGTATGGACTTATTCCGGAGCTTGTTGGACGCTTACCTGTGATTACTGCTCTTAACGGGCTTGACAAAGAGGCTTTAGTCCGGATTTTGAAGGAGCCAAAAAATTCAATATTAAAGCAGTATCAAAAGTTGTTTTCTCTTGACAAAGTTGAACTTGTTTTTGAGGATAAAGCTTTGGAGGCAGTTGCGCAAAAGGCTCTTGACAGAAACACTGGAGCTAGAGGTTTGCGAGCAATTATGGAGGAAATTTTGTCTGAATTAATGTACGAAGTACCGAGCGACCATACTATAGAAAAAGTGATAATAACAGACAAAACTGTTAACGGCAAGGCAAAGGCAGAAATTGTTCGGGATAAAAATCGCGTACCGTTTAACATTACGGTGAATGAGGAAACTTTAGATAAAGGAAAAAGCTCTGTGTCGTAATTTTTAAAGTTTTGCAAAAGACTAGTATTGATGAGGTTTATATGGATTTTAATCGTGCTACTTTTGAGTCCTCTTTTTTTAAGAAAGATCAACTTAAGGACTCGCCCTGCCAAGAGATCGTGTTTTCGGGTCGCTCAAATGTGGGGAAATCTTCGCTTATAAATAAGCTTACTAATAGAAAGTCGATTGCTAGAGTTAGCTCTAAGCCTGGCAAAACGGGGTCCATAAATTTTTATAAGGTAAATGATCTTTTGAGGCTGGTTGATTTACCAGGATATGGCTATGCAAAGGTTTCGCAGAAAGAAAAGGCTCGTTGGGCTGAGCTTGTTGAAGGATATTTTAATAGTGGCCGGAAGATTTCTCTTGTTATTCAAATCGTAGATATGCGGCATCGCCCTACTGATGATGATCTTAATATGATTAATTTTTTGATTACTAACGGTTTTCACTTTATCGTTGTTTTGACTAAAAGCGATAAGTTAAATAAAACAGAGCGAGAAACCCGGCTTGCTAATTTAAAGACAGACTTTCCCTTTGAGTGCTTTGAGGATATTAATTTTGTAATATTTTCCTCTATTAATGGCGAGGGTGTTGCTGAATTGGGCTCAATAATTGAGTCTGCCACTAGTAAAAATGAATAAGTTTTAAATATCTATATTTAAAAAAGTTCAAGCTTTTCATACTTGCTTGAGCTTTTTATATTTCTTCGTACATTTCATCACTAATGTTATCATCGTGCTGTTGCATAAACACGCTTTGAACTAATCCAATTCCTAGATAAAGGCATGCGGAGGATGAGCCTCCCGCACTAAAAAATGGCAGTGTTACACCAATTACAGGTAGTGCGCTAAGGCACATTCCTAGGTTGAAGATAGTTTGAGAGGCAACTAGACCGAAAAAACCAAAGCAGATGTAAGTTCCAAGACAGTCCGATGCTAACAGTGCTATTTTTAATGTTCTAAAGAGCATAAAAAGTATTAGCAAAATTACAACGCAGCAACCAATAAACCCGAGTTCTTCGCCTACTGCAGAAAAAATGAAGTCGCTTTCTTGAATTGGTACAGAATTACTTCCAACACGAGGACCATTAAATAATCCTTGTCCCCCAATTTTCCCTGATCCTATTGAAATTTTACCTTGAATCTGCTGGAACCCAGTGTTGAGAGGATCTGCTTCAGGATTTATTTGGTTAATTATACGCTGTTTTTGGTAGTCGGCAAAAATGTAGTTCCACAGAATGGGGATAGAGAGAATTATCGCGACAAAGCCAGCTAAAAAGTATCGAAGTTGAACGCCGGCAGCAAAGGACATTGACAAAAACATGCAAAAGAAGATTATCGCAGCGCCGTCGTCTCCCTGAAGATGCGTTAATGCTATGGGGACCAAAGCATGCGCGCCCAAAAGAGACACATTTAGAAGCGACTTTAGCTCATTTTTTTCTTTTAAAAAGGACAAATGCTTAGAAAAGGTGATTATAAAGCCGATTTTAGCAAGTTCGGAGGGCTGAAATGAGACTCCACCTGGCAGTTTAATCCATGCCCGTGCATCTATGCCCGAGTTTCCGGTTACTGCCGTGCCAAAAATCAAAGTGAGAATTATAAGCAAAATACAGATAGCCGCCACAATGGGGTAGTGCTTTGCGATTATCCTATAGTCGGACTTTGTTATTATGACTGCAGCGAGATATCCCAAAAGAATTGCTACTAGCTGAGTTTTAAAGTAAGTGAAATTTGATGTTCTCGAAACACTAAGCAAAAAAATTAGAGAAAGGGTCGATATAGAAACCGAAACCGCCCAAAAAATTTTATCTGTACGGCTAAAATAATTCTTGATTTTATCTAAAAATTTTTGCATGAATCCACCTCTTCCACTAATTATATTATGACCACAAGGGAAGTTCAAGCGAAAATTTCGGTGATTTGATTTTAATTTATTTATAAATATGATATAATCTTTTCAAATTTAATAAAGGATGGAAAACCAAATGCTAACAGATATCGAGATAGCGCAAAAGTCTAACATACTGCCAATTGAGGATATTGCAAAAAATATTGGGATAAACAATACTGAACTTGAATTTTATGGAAAATACAAAGCGAAGCTTAACGATACTCTTTTTGAAAGATTAAAAGATAAAAAAGACGGCAAATTGATTTTGGTAACAGCAATAAACCCCACCCCAGCAGGAGAGGGCAAAACCACGACCACTATAGGTCTAGGCCAGGCTATGGCGAGGGCCGGAAAAAGTGCTATCATTGCCCTTAGGGAACCTTCGCTTGGGCCTGTTTTTGGAGTAAAGGGCGGTGCGGCCGGCGGTGGGTACGCTCAAGTTTTGCCTATGGAAGATATAAACCTTCATTTTACCGGAGACATGCACGCAATAACTAGCGCGAACAACTTACTTTGTGCGCTTTTGGATAATCATCTGCAGCAGGGTAATCGGCTGAATATAGATCCGAGGAGAATTTTGATAAAACGATGCCTGGATATGAACGATCGTGCTTTGCGAAACATTGTGGTAGGGCTTGGCGGTAAAGTTAACGGTGTCCCGCGAGAAGACGGATTTATTATAACGGTTGCAAGCGAAGTCATGGCGATTTTGTGCCTGGCAACTGATCTTGAGGACTTAAAAGAGCGATTGGGCCAGATTTTAATAGCATATAGTTATGACGAAAATCCGGTCTATGCAAAAGATATAAATGCAAACAGCGCTATGACAGTGCTTTTGAAAGAAGCTTTTAAACCAAACCTCATACAAACGTTAGAAGGAACCCCTGCGATCATGCATGGAGGGCCATTTGCTAACATTGCGCACGGATGTAACTCTGTTAAAGCGACCCGACTTGCTCTGAAGCTGGCAGATTATTGTATAACGGAGGCTGGTTTCGGCTCAGATTTGGGAGCCGAAAAATTTTTCGATATAAAATGCAGATTTGCAGGCTTAAAACCGAGTGCGGTTGTGGTAGTGGCAACGGTAAGAGCTTTAAAATACAATGGCGGCGTAGCAAAAGACGACTTAAAGATAGAAAATTTGGAAGCCTTGAAAAAAGGAATAGCCAACCTGGGTGCTCATGTACGGAACATGCAAAAGTTTGCGGTCCCTGTCGTTGTAGCCATAAACAAATTTGGAACAGACAGCGAGAAAGAGCTCGATTATATAAAGAAATATTGCTCTGATTTGGGCGTAGATTTTGCGCTTTCGGAAGTTTTTGAAAAAGGTGGCGCCGGTGGAGTAGAGCTAGCGGAGGCTGTTTGTGCTGCAACCGATAAATTGTCTGATTTTAAAGTTCTGTACGATGAAAAATTGCCGATAAAAGAGAAGATATCGATCGTCGTAAAACAGATATACGTCGCAGACGGAGTGGTTTACACTGACACTGCAAATAAATCTATTGATGCTATCAATGATATAAACGCCGACAAGCTGCCAATTTGCATTGCTAAGACGCAATATTCTTTTTCGGATAATCCTAAACTTTTGGGCGCACCTTCTGGGTTTAAAATCACTGTTAAGGATGTGAAGGTCTCCAACGGAGCGGGATTTATTGTCGTATTCACTGGTGACATTATGACGATGCCTGGCTTGCCTAAATATCCCGCAGCAGAAAATATTGATATTGGAGAAAATGGTGCTGTATCTGGGCTTTTTTGATTTTTGGAAAAGTAGGGGAGAAAGTTAATTTTGATTGAGATAATAAGTGAATCCCTTGAGAAGACGGAGAATATCGGTAAGGCTATTGCCTCAAAATTATCTGGAACAGAAATTATTGCGCTGTTTGGGGAACTTGGCGCCGGAAAAACCGCGCTTACTCGAGGAATTTGCCAGGGACTAAACATAAAAGATAACGTTTGTAGTCCTACCTTTGCGATTGTAAATGAATATAGCGGGAAGTATAAGGTTTATCACTTTGACATGTACCGAGTGAAAGGCATTGACGACCTTAGCTCTACCGGGTATTTTGACTGTCTTACTACCGGAATTTTGATAATTGAATGGAGCGAAAATATAAAAGAATTTTTGCCGGATGACGCGATTAAAGTGACGATAAAGTATAGTGGGGTGGAGAATAAACGCATGCTTATTTTTGAAGGAGTTGAAGGGATAGATGTTTAGGTGAAGATTTTAGCTATTGATTCTTCGGCCAGGGCGGGCTCTGTTGCAATCGTGAAGGACAGAACCTTACTGGGAGAGACCTTTATTAACGTGGGACTTACTCACAGTCAAATGTTGATGCCGATGATTACGGATCTTTTAAAAAATACGGATATATCGCTTGATGATATCGATGCATTTGCGGTTTCGATTGGACCAGGATCTTTTACTGGCTTACGAATTGGACTTGCGTCTATAAAAGGTATGGCCTTTGCGAATAAGCCTTCTTGCATTGCAGTTTCTACCTTGCATTCTATGGCTTACAATTTTATTTTTGAAAATGTAACGGTATGTGCGGTTATGGATGCGCATTGTAATCAGTTTTATAGCGCCAATTTTGACATATGCGTTGAAAAAATTACAAGACTCACTCCAGATAGAGCGATCTCTGTAGAAAATTTGTGTACAGAAGTTTCTAAATTAGAAAAAAAGGTTGTTTTTGTTGGAGATGGCGCAGTTTTGTGCTATAATAAAATAGTGTCAGATCCGAAGTTTAAGGATAAAGAAATTTTCTTGGCTCCCGAAGGTAAACGTTTTCAAAAGGCTAGTAGTGTTGCATTTGCTGCGTATGATGATTATTTAAAAAACGGTAACGACGTGTTGGTTAGGGCTGAAGATTTGGTTCCTAAATATTTAAAGCTGTCTCAAGCTGAGCGAAATTTAAACCAAAAAGCATTGTAAAGGGTCGTGGATATTTTTATGGATCAGCAAATTTTTGTCATGGAGCATCCTCTTGTTAAACATAAGATCTCGCTTTTACGAGATAAATCTACCGGGGTGAAGGAATTTCGTGAGATAATAAGCGAAATTACTATGCTCATGTGCTACGAGGCGACTAGAGATTTACCATTGAAAGAGGTTGAGATCGAAACGCCTGTGGCTATTGCTAGAACTCAAATTTTGGCCGGACGGAAAATGGCTGTTATCCCTATTTTAAGGTCTGGAATAGGTATGGCAGAGGGCGTTACGGCGCTTGTTCCCGCTGCAAAAATTGGCCATATTGGCTTGTACCGTGACCCAGAGACCTTTAAGCCTATCAAGTATTACAGCAAGCTCCCACGTGATATTAACGACAGGGAGGTGGTTGTGCTTGATTTGATGGTTGCAACGGGCGAGACTGCTGTGGAGGCAGTTAATATTATAAAGAATGAGAACCCTAAAAGCATCAAATTTATGAGCATAATTGCATCTAGAGCGGGGACAGAAACTTTAATTAGTGCGCACCCAGATGTTTCTTTATATTGCGCTGCTCTTGATGAAGAGGTTAATGAGCAAGGGTATATAATCCCTGGTATGGGTGACGCTGGTGATCGCCTTTTCGGTACTAGATAAATTTTTTATTCCGGGAAAATAATTTTATTAAGGGGAATTGCTAGAATGATAGCTATTGCAATAGATGGACCTGCTGGAGCAGGTAAAAGCACCATTGCTCGGGCGATTGCTAGGGAAATGTCGTTTATCTATGTGGATACGGGTGCTTTGTACAGAGCTATTGGGCTTTATATGATAAAAAATCGCATGGATGACGACGAATTGATTGTTTCATCTTTAAATAAAATAAAAGTCGACTTAAAATTTATTGATAAAGAGCAAAAAATATTTTTGTGTGAAAGAGAAGTTTCTGGAGAAATTCGAACTCCAGAAGTTTCTATGATGGCATCGAGAGTTTCGGCTATTTTAGCGGTAAGGGAATTTTTGCTTGATTTGCAGCGAGGTTTGGCCGAAAAAAACAATGTGATAATGGACGGCCGCGACATAGGAACGGTTATTTTGCCTGATGCGGATGTGAAAATTTTCTTGACGGCGTCTTTAGAAAAAAGAACCGATCGGAGATATAAAGAAATGCTAGAAAAAGGGCTTAATGTTACTTATGATGGAATTTTAAATGATATTAAAAAAAGAGATTACGATGATTCTCACAGAAAAGTTGCTCCTCTAAAACTTGCGACAGATGCCGTTGTAGTGGACACTAGCGAATATAATCTTGAAGAATCAATAAACTTGGTTTTAGATGTGATAAAGAAAAAATTGAGTTGAGGAAAATTTTAAAATTATGAAAAAAAGCAAATTATATCGTTTTATAGTGACGATTATCCGGCCATTTGTTCGAATTTTATACAGATTAAAAGTTTACGGGCTTGAAAATATTCCCAAAAGTGGAGGGTACATAATTTGTCCCAACCATACTTCTAATGCCGATCCTGTTCTTCTTGCAATTACATTCCCAAGGCAAATTTACTTTATGGCAAAAGAAGAGTTATTTAAAAATAAGATTTTAGGCAAGCTTTTTAAAATGGTGGGAGCTTTTCCAGTAGAGCGTGGAAAAAGGGATGCTTCTGCAATCAATACCGCAGAAAAAGTTTTAAACAAAGGCGAACAACTAGGGCTTTTTATAGAGGGAACTCGTTCTAAGACTGGAGATTTTTTGCGACCAAAAACAGGTTGCACAATGATTGCATATAAGACCAAGGTTCCTATTCTTCCGGTATGCATAAATGGAGCAAATGAGTTTAAAGTGAAAGTTTTAAAAAAAAATGTGATCATAATAGGCACTCCGATATATCCGGAAAATTTGAACCTTAGTGAAGGCAGTGGCAAAGAGTTTCGTGAGGGCAGCCGCTTAATAATGCAAAATATAAAAGATCTCGCACTAAATTTTTACGTACAAAAATAAATAAATAAAGAGACTTTGTTAAGAGTCTCTTTTTCTATTATTTCGACTATAAAATTTTTATTTAAATCAGCTTTTTTCTAGTTTTGCATAATTTGCCATAAGCTTTTTTATTCCGATTTTGTCAAAGTTAATTTCCAAAAGCATATCGTTGCCCATAGGTTTAACCACCAATACCAAGCCTTTTCCAAATACTTTATGTATCACAACGTCGCCTTTAACAAACGAAACAACATTATTCTCGGCTTTTTCAATATGGTTAAACATACGTGCAGAGGCAAACATAGCAGTCTTAATTGGTTGTTTATAATTCAATTTAATATCGTTGAAGGTCTTTTGAATTATACGCTTATTTTCAGTCTTTTCAATTAGACTTTCTGGAATTTCGCATGAAAATCTCGAAGGCTTATTTCTAGCCGTACATCCAAAAAGCAGACGAGTTTCTGCGTTAACGATATAAAGGTTACTCTTAGCTCGAGTTATCGCTACATAGGCAAGTCGACGCTCTTCTTCGAGCTCTTCTGGATTATAAATGGCTTGAGTTCCCGGAAAAATTCCTTCTTCAAAACCAGGCAAAAATATAATAGGAAATTCCAGTCCTTTTGCCGAATGAATTGTCATTAAAGTCACTGCGTTGGCATTGTTATCGTAATTATCAATATCTGTCATCAAGGATACTTCTTCCAAAAATCCACCCAAAGAAGCTGCTTCTCCGTTTTCTTTTTCATATTTTATAATGTTAGAAGACAGCTCATTAACGTTCTCAATACGGGTGTCAACGTCATCTTTTTCCATTTTAATGCTACCGATGTAGTCCGTATCGTCTAGGATTTTTTGATACAAATAATTCAAGGAAAAGTCCGGATTATTTGCAATCTCAATAAAATTATCAATTAATCTAGCAAATTTCTTAAGCTTTAAAGCCGCCCGCAAAAGATCGCTGTATTCATCGGCATGGCGGATAACATCTAGCATGATTTGCCCGGTTTGAGCAGAAATTTCCGCAATTTTAGAGATAGTTTTGTCTCCAATCGATCGCTTTGGCCGATTAATAATCCGGCGTAACCGTACTTCATCATTAGGATTATTAATAACGCTAAGGTAAGCGATCATATCACGAATTTCCCTACGCTCATAAAATCTATGGCCGCCAATAATTCGGTAAGGAATCCCAGACTTTATAAAAGTGCGTTCGATGTTGCTAGACTGCGCGTTCATCCGATACAAAACAGCAAAATCGGCATAGTCCGAACCCTCAGCAACTTTGTTCAAAACAGTCTCAGCAATATAATTGGCTTCGTCGCTTTCGTTAAAAGAAGTATGTAAATAAATTTTTTCGCCTGCATCATTTTTCGTCCAAAGCTTTTTGCCTTTTCGTTCACTGTTATTCTCAATTACTGCATTAGCTGCGTCCAAAATATTTTGAGTCGAACGGTAATTTTGCTCAAGTTTAATTATTTTTGTGCCCTGGTATGTCTTTTCAAAATTCAAAATATTCTCGATAGTAGCGCCCCTAAATTTATAAATGCTCTGGTCATCATCGCCCACCGCACACAAATTTTTTCGTTTTTTGCAAATTAGTTTTATAAACTCATACTGAACCTTATTAGTGTCCTGATATTCGTCCACCATAACATAGCGAAATTTCTCTTGATAATGTGTCAAGATTTCCGGAATTTTCTTAAAAAGTAAAACCGTATTAAATAAAAGATCGTCAAAGTCCATCGCGTCAGCGTCAATCAAGCGTTTTTGGTACATACTATAGACCTTGGCGATTTGCGTTAACCTAAAATCATTTCCAGCCTGGTGGGCATATTCTTTGCTGTCAATCATGTTATCTTTAGCGTGAGAAATTGCGGCCATAATAGATTTATGCGGCAAAATTTTATCATCAATATTCAAAGCAGCCTGGCAATCTTTAATCAACCGCTTTATATCGTCAGTATCATAAACAGTAAAGTGAGAAGAGTAACCCAAATTCTCAGCATGCCGGCGCAAAATTTTCGCACAGGTAGAGTGAAAAGTAGCCGCCCAAACGTCATTTCCAAGCTCTCCCAAAATGTTAACAAGACGTTCTTTAAGTTCATTAGCAGCTTTATTAGTAAAGGTAATGGCCAAAATTTGCCACGGCTTAGCCGAATCCACATCCAAACCAATGGGAAATTGGATATCAGCGCCTTTGCCGTTGCAACTTTCAAGATATAATTTTAATTTTTCAAGGTATTTTTCGTCAACAAAGTCCGGAATAACCTCATCGTTATAAGCGTTACCATATTTTATTATGTTTGCAATACGATTAACCAAAACAGTAGTCTTGCCACTACCAGCACCAGCTAAAACCAGTAGAGGGCCATTTATTGTAAAAATAGCTTGTTTTTGCTTATCGTTCATATGTTTAAAATCTTTTTCTATTATCTTTTTTCTTAATTCCAAAAATTTATTTAAAGTTTTCATTTTATCTGCCTTTACTTTTAATTTGGTATGCATTTACTTTTCACGTATTCCTCTAGACATAACCCGCTCTCCGAAATTTCTTTTGCAACGCTTTTTCCAACGTATCTAAAATGCCAAGGTTCAAAAATGACACCAGTTATATTAATTTTATTTTTAGGATATCTCAATATAAAACCATAATCGGAGGCATTTTTTATAAGCCAAGCATATTCTTTAGTTGTATAAAAGTCGTCTCGAACACCGTTAAAATCTATAGCCAATCCAGAATGATGTTCGCTAGTCCATGGGCGAGCAACTTCGGTAGCAGCTTTAATTTCGGCTTCTGTTGTGTTTGTATATCCCTGCTTTTTGCATCTTAAAACTTTATTATTAAACAACATTGTTTGACGCTCAACACTGCGGTATCCGGAAGATGGATAAACATTTAGCCCAATTTTTTGGGCTGCAGATATTATATTGTTTAAGTCTTCTTGAACAACCGAATTAATTTTTACATTTTTGTAATCTATAATGTCAAGCTTATAGTCCGCAGAAATAGGGTTATCTTTATTTATAACAACCAAAATAGGGTCACAAGAGTTGTTCCAGGCAGAAAAATCGAGTTCAGCCACAGTCACAGTTTTAGCTTGATCCAAAGATACAGGACTTTTTTTAACGGGGAGGTTTTCGTCGGTTTCAGTGTTTACTTTTTCTATATTTACAGCACTAACATCAGACAAATTTTTATTAACGGTTTTTATTGGTTCGGTGCCATGATTTTTAAAATCAACAAAAATAATGATAGCCACAGGCACTAAAATAACCATTACTAAAGTAATAATCATCCATTTGTTATTTTTGTTTTTTAATGAAGATTTTTTAATATCTGTTTTTTTCATACGGCATCCCTTTTTTATGGAATTTAATTTTTGCTTTTCTCAATATTATTATACAATACAAAAAATTTTATTTCAACGTTAAGCGTGCTTGATAATGGGTGGAACTTGTGGTATACTTAATAAATTATGACTGTAGAATAAGGATTATAAAATCACAAAGAATCAACTTTTGCGATAATATAAATAAGATGTCTTTGGGCACGTACTTAAAAAATATCTGACGTTTTTTATTTATAATGTTCGTCTTATTAGGGGGAGTTAATGTATGTGCGGGATAATTGGCTATATCGGTTACGATAACGCTACGCCGCTACTTATTGAAGGCTTAAAAAAGCTTGAGTATAGAGGATACGATTCTGCTGGAGTTGCTGTTCATACTGGAAATAGTTTAGAAGTTGCAAAGGCTAAGGGAAAGCTTTATGCTCTTAGCGAAAAATTGCAAAAAATACCTCAGCTAGTTGGGAACTTAGGGATAGCACATACCAGATGGGCTACACATGGTGAACCATCTGAGCAAAATTCGCACCCTATTTTAAGTATGTCCGGAAGATTTGCTGTTGTTCATAACGGAATTATCGAAAATTACATCTCAATAAAAGAGGAACTCTTAAAAAAAGGTATAAAGTTTTTGTCTGACACGGATACCGAAGTCGTGGCGCAATTGCTAGATATTTATTATGATGGCGATATTCTAAGCGCTGTGATTAAGGTAATAAATAAAATAGAGGGCTCATACGCATTGGGGATAACTTGTGCGGAACGCCCGGACGAATTGATTGCATTAAAAAAGGCTAGTCCGCTTATTGTAGGTGTTGGCGAGGGTGAAAACTTTATTGCTTCGGATGCGACTGCTATAGTGCATAGGACTAAAGATATCATCAGGCTTGAGGATGAGGAAGTAGCTATAGTTAAGGCAGATAGCATCAAGATTTATAATAAAAATAAAAAAGAAATCTCAAAAGAGATTGTACACATAGACTGGGATGTTGCTGCTGCAGAGAAATCGGGCCATGAACATTTTATGATAAAGGAGATAATGGAACAGCCAAAGGCTATTGTGAATACAATTAGACCACGGATAAAAGATGGTAAAATTGTATTTGAACAAGATGGTTTTAATCTTTCTTTGGATGATTTAAAAAATATAAACAAGATTTGCATTTTGGCGTGCGGCTCGGCTTATCACGTTGGGTGTGTTGCTAAATACATTTTTGAGAAAACTCTTCGCACACCGGTTGAGGTTGAAGTTGCGTCGGAGTTTCGCTACATGAAGCCTATTGTTGACGGGAACACTTTGGTCGTTGCAATTAGCCAATCTGGCGAAACAGCAGATACTTTAGCTGCAATTAAAGAGGCAAAAGATCTTGGCGCTAGGGTTTTATCCATTGTAAATGTGGTCGGTAGCTCCATTGCAACTTGCTCGGACAATGTGATATACACCTGGGCAGGTCCCGAAATTGCCGTTGCAACAACAAAGGCTTACAGCACACAGCTGTGTGTTATATATATGCTGGCAAATTATATGGCAGAAAAGCTTTCCAGAATAAATTCAGATCTGTACTCCTCGTATGTAGACAATTTACTCAACCTTCCTTCAAAGGTAGAGGAAGTTTTAAAAAATCAAGAGTCCATCAAGGCCTTAGCTAAAAATTTTTATGATTGCAAAAATGTATTTTTTATCGGCAGAAATACTGATTACTCAGTTTCACTTGAAGGCTCCTTGAAATTAAAGGAGATTTCGTATATTCATTCCGAAGCCTACCCTGCCGGGGAACTTAAGCATGGCACGATTTCTCTAATTGAGAAAGGCACTCTGGTTGTGGCTTTGGCGACCAATGATGCTTTATTTGATAAGATGATTAGTAATATAAAAGAAGTGAAGGCCAGAGGTGCTACAGTTTTGCTTTTGACTACGGAAAAGCATAGGGCAGAGGCTGAATCTGTGTCAGATTATTGCATATACATTCCTAAAATTTCGGATATGATGATGCCTTCGCTGGCAGTTGTCCCGTTGCAACTTTTTGCTTATTATATTGCATATTTAAAGGGTTGCGATATTGATAAACCACGAAATCTTGCAAAGTCTGTTACTGTAGAGTAAATTTTATAATTATGAGTAGGAATAAAAACAGTTTGTAAGCGCTTAGTTTTGCGATCTTTTCTGGAGTTGTTAAAATTTATTTAAAAATTTAATCTAATTTTGAATATTAATCTGGACGGTTGCTCAAAATATAAACATCGGCAAATCTAAAACTCACGCAGTTTTGTCTAAGATTTGTTAATTTATGTTTATTGGAGGAGATTTATCTATGAGTAGTAAAGACGCAAATCCAAGTATAAAATGTTCGGTTGTTCAGTGCAAACATCATTGTGGGACGGTTGACTATTGCGCGTTGGACGAAATTCAAGTGGGAACTCACGAAGAAAATCCAACAGTTGTTCAATGCACCGACTGCGAATCCTTTGAGGTAAAATGATAAAAATTTTTTATTGATCTTTTAAAATAATTTTGATTAAAAAAATCTTACTTTTCTAATCCGGAAATAAAAATGCAAAAATAGTGTTTTTATTTCCTTTTTTTATTTGGCTGTGGTATAATATTTTTTAACTGTTAATGCTTGTCCGTTTGCATTTATTTACATTTTATGGCAGTTTAGATTTTGATTTAGGAGGCGTTATTGCAATAATGGGAAAAAATAAATCTTTATTTACGCAGGGCTTAAAAGAGGGTTTTCCTATTGGAATGGGATATTTGCCACTTGCTTTTTCTTTGGGTGTTAATGCCGCTACGGATGGCTTTAAGTTTTTTACTTCTGTTGCCATGTCTTTGCTAAGCTTTACCGGCGTTGGCCAAATGAATGCAATGGCTTTGATGCTTGAAAACGCAACTTATTTTAGTATTTTTATTTCACTTATAGTTATCAATCTTCGGAATATTGTGCTTTCTTTGTCTTTGACTCAGCGGCTAGAAGAAAACGTAAGCCTTTGGCAACGCTTGATAATTGCTATGGGCAATACTGATGAAATTTTTGCACTCACAATCCGTAGGGAGGGAAAAATTCCTGCAGATTACTTTATCGGTGTTATGACGTTTCCTTATTTTGCATGGGCTTTTGGTACTGTGGTGGGGAATTTCGCAACTACTCTTGTACCAAAAGATATTTGCATTGTTATGAGTATGGCTTTATATGCTATGCTAATTGCGGCGGTTGTTCCTGCTGTTAAAAAGTCTCGTTCAGTGTTGTTTGTCGCTGTTTTGTCTGGAGTGTTAAGCTTTGTTATGCAAGGAGTCAAACCTATAAACGCAGCTTTGGTCGGGTTAATGGGCAAATCGGCTTCATCTTGGATTTTGGTTGCGGGCTCAGTGTTTACGGCCGCAACTGCAGCGTACATTTGGCCGGTTAAAGATATTAAGGAGGAAAATTAAAAATGAATAGCACTTACGCAATTATTGGTGTAATTATCCTATTTGTTACTACTTATTTTACGAGAATGTTGCCTCTAGTTTTCTGCAAAAAGCCGATTCAAAATACATTTTTAAAATCTTTGCTTGCCTATTTACCATACGCTGTTTTAACTTCTATGTTGATTCCAGAAATTTTTAACGGCCCATACGGGTTAATTCCCGGTATTTTAGGCTTTATAGTCGCGGTATCACTTGCTTACCTTAACCGTAGCCTGATTGTTGTTTTGGCTGTTTCAACCTTGGTTACATATATTACAATGATATTTAACCCGCAAATAATGTCAATGCTTGGGGCATAATAAATATTTTCAAATATATAATAAAAAATTCCGCTGATTTATTTTTGGCGGAGTTTTTTTACAAATAATTATGTTATTACTTTATCGTTTTATATTTGACAAGGGATTGGATGAAATAGCCTTTTGAATTTGCTTATTTGAAAGATGAGTATATATTTCGGTGGTGCCAAGATTCGTGTGGCCAAGAATATCCTTAAGCACGCGGATGTCAACTTCGCCATATTGGTACATTAAAGTTGCAGCAGTATGGCGCAATTTGTGCACAGAATAGCCCTGGTTATCAAGACCTATCTCCTCAAGATATTTTTTTACTATAAACTGTACGGTTTTTGGGCTAATCCTTTTATTGAGTCTGCTTATAAACAGTGCGTTCCTATCTTTTAAATTGTTTTTAGGCCG
Source organism: uncultured Eubacteriales bacterium (assembly GCA_949068525.1). Taxonomy (GTDB): domain Bacteria; phylum Bacillota; class Clostridia; order Oscillospirales; family Acutalibacteraceae; genus CAG-557. The sequence continues at coordinate 75,136 of CARTIQ010000003.1, forward strand.
TACTTTTATGTAATTTTTTAGAGCTAACAGACAAGCTTTGTTCAAATATACAATGCGCTCTTTGTTGCCTTTACCCGTTAATTTTAACGTATTATCGCTTCTAATATCGTTCAAATTAATGCCAACAAGCTCTGATAACCTCATCCCGCAGTTTAAAAACAAAGTTAAAATGCAATAATCGCGCTCTTTATAGGGCCCTTTAACGCAGTTTAAGAGAGATATACTTTGTTCCAAAGTTAAAAATTGGGGCAAAGAAGCCTTTCTTTTGGGCATGTCGAGATCTTTAACGGGATCATTTTTTAACAGCCCGGCCTTATTAACAAGGTAATTAAAAAATGATTTTAAACTAGAGATTTTTCTAGCCCTAGTTGTAGCATTGTTTTTGCGTTCCACCAATAAATAATTAAGATATTCATACAGGTCTGAGAGCGTTATTTTCTCAATTAAGTCAATATTTACGTCTTTTATAGAGATTTCTTCAAACACCAAAAACTCCGGAACTAACTTTTTTGAATATTTGATATACCGAAAAAAAGTGCGCAAATCAATATAATATTCATCAACAGTTTTGGGAGATTTCCCCTTAACTATCTGCATATAGCCCAAAAAATCTATTAAAATTTGAGGTGCTTCATAAATTATAGATGTCTTCATAAAAAAAGTCCCTTATAAATAGTGTGCACAAAAAAATAAAATAAAAAATTTAACTAAAAATTCAAGACTTAATAAAAAGCCCCACCCAACCGTAACGTGTTTATGATAACCTGCCTACCAAAAAGCAGGTGGGTGCCAGCCTATAGGCTTCACGCTCCCTTCATCCGAATAATCGGGAGGTCTGCAATTCACCTAGAGAGCGAAGCTCCCAATCATATGTTTGTAGGGTTATACAACACGGTCCGCGAATCGGGCAGGATTCAATTTATATTGCAATTATAACATAAAAAACTCAGGATGTAAAGATATTTAATATAAAATGTCTAAAAACTTTGGCTGTTCCCGTTGCAGCTATACATATCTTCAAAATGAGTTTCAAATGAATCTGCTAATTTTTTTAGCAAAACGTCATCTTCAACCTCAGCCAAAACTTGCTCTCCGTTTTCATAAATGGCCTCAAATATATAATAAGAGTCGCTGTCATCAAGCCTATCTATACTACCTTCAGTGCCACTGTTCTTTTGAGGTAACAAAGCATAAAAGCAGCCGTCGTCATTTTCGAGCACGTCTAAAATTTCAAAAGAATGTTCAATTCCATCGTCGTCGATAAGAGTAATTAAATTTGCGGTAAATTCGTTATTCATAAAATTCAACTCCTAACACAGTTCATACTAAGATAATTTTACAATTTTTCGCCCAAATAGTCAACAGCAATGAGGAAATAAGCTACCCAAATTAATTTATTTGTTTTGCATAAGAGCTAAGGGCAAAGGAATATATATAAATTATACTATTCAACTGTGGGTGATTAGGTGATTTACAAAATTTTAAATAAAAAATATATAGCTGCGGCGATGATTGCTGTGATTGTCCCGACGTTTGCAGGAATCTTTTCGATAAGTAATATTAACGGCAGAGATGGCGTTATGGCGGTAAATGAGTCCGGGCAGGTAGAAGACGAGCAAAAGAATAAAAATTTTATAAAGTACGCAGAGTTTAAGATCCCCTATGAGGCACTGGAAAAAGCAATGAAGATAGACATAGAGAGCCATGAAAAGGAGGTAAAAATAAATTGGATAGACCTCTTGGCCTATCTATCGGCAAAATATGGTGGGGATTTTAAAAGCCATTATAAAGCAAAGGACATGGATGTAATGGCCGAAGAATTAAAAAATGGCAAAAGCCTCGAGGAGTTAACCGCAAAAATGAAATATTTTAAATATTATAAAGACGTATATACCGCGGTTTTGGAGGAATTTATCGGCAATTATAGTATTCAGGTAGATACCAATGAAAACGGTGAAGCTGTTTTTGAAGATAAATACGGCCTAAAAGCTTTTTTGCCCATAGCCAAGACTTTTCCCTACCAACACTATGACGATTTTGGAGCATCCAGAAGTTATGGATACGCGCGTCCGCACTTAGGGCACGACATGATGGCTGCAGTCGGCACACCGGTAATTGCAATAGAATCTGGGACCGTTGAGATAATGGGATGGAATCAATACGGAGGCTGGCGAGTGGGCATCCGCAGCTTTGACAAAAAAAGATATTACTATTATGCTCATTTGAGGAAGGATAAACCCTTCCACGAAGAACTTTGCGAGGGTAAAGTAGTAAAGGCGGGAGATGTAATCGGTTATGTTGGCAGAACGGGATATAGCCCAAATGAAAACGTAAATAATATCGAAACCAGCCACCTGCATGTGGGATTGGAGCTTATCTTTGACGAATCTCAAAAAGAAAGCAATAATGAGATTTGGGTAGATCTATACGATATTACTAAATTGTTGTCGAAAAATCAGTCTGCAGTGAAGAGAATTCCCGAAACTAAACAGTTCTATCGGCAATTTAACTTTAAAGAACCGAATTTAAATAAATAAATCTTAAATAACAACTGAGCGTCAGAGACTCTTGAAAATAAGGTGCATTTCGTATATAATTTTTTAGTATATTGAAATTAAAAGAAAGTCAAAAGTTTGGTGAAGGTGCGTATGCGGTTGTATAATAAATTAAAAAGACTGAGAAAATATCTGCTTTTTTTCTGTGATTTTATTATTTGGAACTTTTCTTTTTATTTTTCGTTTGCAATTAATAGAAACTGCTTTTCGCTTAAAGGATACGAGCCGGAGTTTTTGAAGAGCTTGGTAATTTTAAATGTCTGCTTTAGCGCTGTATTTATTTTGTTCCGACTTTATGATAAAATTTGGCGGTATGCCGATATAGAAGATTTTTTTTATGTTGGGCTTGCAACGGTTTTAGCAAACTTCTCATTTTGCGCACTTTCTTTGGCTTTTGATATTCACCTTGGAATACGAACCTTTGTTTTGATGGCTATTTTGTCTACTTTTGTGATGTTAATGTTTCGGCTAGTTTATCGGATTGACCGGATGATTGAGCGACGGAATTTTCCTAACAAGGCCAAGCGAAGAATGCTTGTTGTGGGGGCTGGGGAGGCCGCTTTATTAATGCTATCAGAGTTTTCGAAGTCGCCAGATAACAATTATGTCCCAGTTTGTTTGGTGGACGACGACAACGAGAAGATCGGCAGAAGAATCGCAGGGCTAAAGGTTGTTGGAACTACAAGTGAGATTCCGTATGTTTGCGAAAAGTACGATATAGAGGTAATACTCTTTGCAATTGCTGTTTTACCGGCAAATGAAAAAAAGCGGATTTTGGACATCTGCGCACGAACAAATTTAGAGGTAAAGATTGTCCCGAATATTTATAATTTGGTGGCATCAAGCAAGCCCGTTACACCAGAGATTCGCCAGGTTGAAGTTGAGGATTTGCTTGGCCGTGAACCGGTTATTTTTGATCCCGAAAAATACGATGATTATATTCGAGGCAAGGTTGTGATGGTTACTGGCGGGGGAGGCTCCATTGGCTCAGAGCTGTGCCGACAGGTCGCAAAATTGTCGCCTAAAAATATAATAATTCTAGATATATACGAAAACAACGCATATGATATTCAGCAGGAGTTAGTTCGAGAACATGGCGATAGTTTGAATTTTGAGGTGCAAATCGCTTCTATTCGTGACAAAGCAAAGCTTGAAAAAATATTTGAAGAGAAAAACATAGATGTAATATTTCATGCAGCAGCGCATAAACATGTGCCTTTGATGGAGTACAACCCAGAAGAGGCCGTAAAAAATAACGTTTTTGGCACGCTTAATGTCGTTTCACTGGCAGACAAATACAACGTGAAAACTTTTGTTTTGATCTCTACTGACAAAGCCGTGAATCCTACAAATATTATGGGCGCCACCAAAAGAATTTGCGAGATGATCGTGCAAAGCATGAATAAACTTAGCAAAACCAACTTTGTTGCCGTTCGATTTGGGAACGTGCTGGGCTCCAATGGTTCAGTGATTCCTCTTTTTAAAGAGCAGATAAAAAAGGGTGGGCCAGTTACTGTGACTCACCCGGATATTATCCGGTACTTCATGACTATTACGGAGGCGATTTCGCTAGTCTTAACGGCTGGCGGATTTGCCAAGGGTGGTGAGATTTTCGTTTTGGATATGGGTGAACCTGTCAAAATAAAAGATCTTGCGGAGAATTTGATAAGGCTTTCAGGATTTGTTCCAAATAAAGATATAAAAATAGAGTATACTGGTTTGCGTCCGGGGGAGAAGCTATTTGAAGAGTTGCTGATGGGAGAAGAAGGCATGAAAAAGACTAAGAGCAAGAAGATATACATAGGTAGCTCTATAGAGTTTGATCAGGATGAGTTTAATGAGCAGTTGCGGTTGCTATATGATTATTCGCAGAGCAATGATAAAATTATGATCGAAAAGACATTAGAAAAAATAGTCCCGACCTTTAACCATAAGCCAAATACCAATTGAGATAAATGTACTTGGCCAAAAAAGAAAGACAGCTTTGTGACATTTAAAATTATAAGTCACAAAACTGCTTTTTATTTTTGATTTTGTCTATGATGATTAAAACCAATCTTCAAAATAATCGCAAAAAGAATCCGCCAGTTTTTTTGAGTTATCGCAAGAATCGCTCACAATAGATACATAAACCTTTAGCTTTGGCTCTGTACCAGAAGGGCGCACAACGATTGAAATATTGTCGGCCAAAATAAATTTTAAAACATTAGAAGGGGGCAGATCGATTTTTTCTTTATTATTAGAATTGTGCATTAAAATTTTAATACCATTAAGATAATCGTAAACCGCAACTATATTTCTATCGTTAATTTGGGGTGGCGGATTTTTTCTAAGCCCAGCCATAATAGCTTCCATTTTTTCAAATCCGCTTTTACCTACAAATGTAAAGTTTTTTAGCGCATTTTTGTAATAGCCGAATTCGCGATATAGATTGTCAATAACATCGATAAGAGTCAATTTTTGGTTGAGGTAAAATGCAGTCATTTCGCAAATTAGCAAGGCAGCGTTCACAGCATCTTTGTCGCGCACATATGTGCCAGAGAGGTATCCGTAGCTTTCTTCAAATCCAAATATATATTGCTCGATGTTTCCACATTTTTCTAGCAAACCAATTTGTTCGCCAATAAATTTGAAACCAGTTAGCACTTCAATTACCCGCACGCCGTACTTTTGAGCAATTGGATAAAGCATATCGGTCGTAACAATTGTTTTTATACATACAGGGTTTTGTGGCATTGTATTATTTATACGCCGCGCCTTGCATATGTAGTCAAACAATAGCACTCCAACCTCGTTTCCAGAGAGAAGCTTGTACTCACCATCGTGCTTAACAGCAATACCAATACGGTCACAGTCAGGGTCGGTAGCAAGTAAAATATCCGCATTGCAGCTTTTGCATACCTTTAAGCCCTCGCAAAGAGCTTCTTTAACCTCGGGGTTAGGGTAGGGGCAAGTTAAAAAGTGCCCATCCGGTTTTTCTTGGCTCTCGACAACAGTTACATTAGAAAAACCGTTCATTTTTAAAACATTGGTAACGCAGCGAAGTCCAGCACCATTTAGCGGGGTGTAAACTATTTTTAATTTTTCTTTATTTGAAATATTCTTATTTAAAGTTTGTGAGCTAACGGTATCCCAAAAGGCGCGTATATCGTCTTCACCTATGTACTTTATAAGCCCACTGTTTAAGGCGTCACTAAAATCTATTCGCCTAACATCGTTAAAAATATCTGTATTATTAATTTCTTCAAGCACAGCATCAGCGACATCATTCGCAATTTGGCAACCATCTTCGCCATAAACTTTGTATCCGTTATATTCTGCGGGGTTATGACTTGCAGTGATTACAATTCCAGCGTTACAGTTTAAATGTCGCACAGCAAAAGATAGCGCCGGTGTAGGCGTGAGTTCGCTGTACATTGCCACTGATATATTGTTTGCAGCCAAAATTCTAGCGGCTTCTTTGGAAAAAACATCAGATTTTATGCGGCTATCGTATGCGATGGCAACCTTGGGTGTTTTATAATTTTTGTTCAAAAAGTTTGCGAGCCCCTGAGTCGTCTTGCCAATAGTGTATACGTTTATCCTATTACTTCCAGCTCCAACGATTCCACGAAGGCCACCTGTTCCAAAGTTTAAGTCTTTATAAAATCGTTCGGTTATTTCATTTTCGTTTTCGTAAATAGAATTTAATTCGTCAACCAAATCAGCATCAGAAATCGCTTGACTACGCCACAACAAGTACTTTTCATTTTTATCCATAAAATAACTCCTTTTATTATATAGCCAAGTGGCCGTTGCTACAAACTGTTTATAATGAGTATACTCTTTTTTCCATACTGGATCAAGAATTTTTGAGAAGGTTTTCTAACGATAGCGAAAATAGTGTGTTAAAAGTAAAAAAGTACTTGCAAAAAGTTTTTGAGGGTGGTATAATTATGAATGTTTGAGAGATTAATTTTTTAATTTGATATAAATTGTGGGGGTATAGCTCAGCTGGGAGAGCGCTTGAATGGCATTCAAGAGGCCAGCGGTTCGATTCCGCTTATCTCCACCATATCATTGATTACACGAATAATAAACACACGGGGGTATAGCTCAGCTGGGAGAGCACCTGCTTTGCAAGCAGGGGGTCAGCGGTTCGATCCCGCTTACCTCCACCACAAACATTAAAAAACATAAAATTATTTTTTGCAGAATAATATTTTTGTTTTGAGTGTTGCCTTAAAATTAAATTAACGCGGAGTGGAGCAGTCCGGTAGCTCGTCGGGCTCATAACCCGAAGGTCGTTGGTTCAAATCCAGCCTCCGCAACCATGCTGGTCTTGATAGTTATAAGGGACTTGGTAAAAATCAGTAACCATGCGGGCTCAAGCCACTTACAATATTTACAAAAATACAAATTCGTCTTAAATCGATGAATTTCATAATTACATTGTACCAAAGACGATAGAAAAATTCAATATTAGAAAAGTTGTCACCTTGATATTAAAAAGGTGGCAATTTTGTTTTTAACGGAGGTAATTTTATGCAAACATTTTTCTTGTTCATATTAATACTCATTTTAGTTGCGATTAATCTAAGGCAAGCCGATGAATTAAGGGATCTTGAAAGAAAAACTTTAGATGCATTTAGAATTGTATGCAGAAATCTTAAGAAAATTAAGGGAGATGAACAAAATGATACAGTTAGATGGCAGAAAATACCTTATTCCGCCGGATAATGAGGCTGTGCCAGTTTTAAAATGCTTTTTCTGCGAAGAAGATGTGTATGAAGGCGATGAATACTATGTTCTAAACGGTTTTTATTGCTGCAGAGATTGTTTGGATATACATTTTAAGTTTATTGCTGAGTTGCCGGATTATGCAGCTGAGCAAGCTGATCTGAAACATGATGATTTGGAGGTGCACTAAAATGCAAGAAACTAAATCAGTCTTTGAAACATTATTTGAAGTCAATGTTAATGCGCATGTTGAGAATAAAAACGGACTGTCTTACCTGTCCTGGCCGTACGCTTGGGCTGCAGTGAAAAAGCGATTCCCCGAAGCGAACTATAAAATTCATCAGTTCGGCAAGGCCCATCTCCCCTACGTTTTCGATGAGGACGTAGGTTACATGGTATTTACTGAGGTTACAATCGACAGCATGACTCAATGTAATTGTCCCGTGTGACTACAACAGTGGCACTTTTTGTGGAAAAACGGTTAGCAAAAAAATGCAGATGGATCCTCATGCCCATCCTTATCGTTTAGTGCTTCTGACTCTTTCAGTACCTCGGAGTCCTTCAGTGCATCGAATCCTTTGAGTGCTTCTGACTCTTTTAGTACCTCGGAGTCCTTCAGTGCATCAGAACCTTTGAGTGCTTCTGACTCTTTCAGTACCTCGGAGTC
>CARTIQ010000004.1 GCA_949068525.1 uncultured Eubacteriales bacterium
ACTACGCAAAACGAGTTCTAGATGGCACTCAGGCCGACGATACGGTCTTTTCCCTGCTTTATGAGCCTGAAAACACCGAGAATTGGACGTTTGATGATACAATCCTGAAACACGCAAACCCCGTGGCCTTAGAAATATCTGAAATTTGGGAAGACCTCTTGAAAAAGCGGGCCCGTGCAATCGCAATTGAATCTGCGCGTGAAAATTTTCTGACAAAGCACTGCAACATCATTTATCAGGGCGCAGGCACCGAAAGCTTCGTTGATATCAAGTATCTGCAAAATTGCCGTGTCAACAAAATCGATTGGGCCGGGCGCGAAGTCTATGTTGGCGTGGATTTATCGATGTCAAACGATAATACCGCCGTTGCGATTTGCGCCGAGGAAGACGGTAAAATCTTAGCCGACGTGGTTTCGTTCATCCCTGAAGGCCGAATTGAAGAGAAAAATAAGTTCGAAAAGCTCGATTATCACCGGTTTATAGCCAAAGGCAAGTGCATCGCATGCGGAAATAAGACGATTGATTACGGCGTTGTCGAGGATTTCGTGTTTAAAATCGAAAAGAAATACGGCGTGACGGTGCGGGCCATCGGGTTTGATAGATACAATGCCATCTCCAGCGCGCAGAAGTGGAATCAGGCCTACAACACCGTTGAAATCAGGCAGCATAGTGATACGCTGCACCCGCCAACAAAGCTTTTGTACGAGAAAATCACAGACGGCGAGTTTGAATATGAGAAAAACACATTGTTAGAAATAAACTTCGAAAACGCTCGCTGCACCTACGATACGAACATGAATCGGTATGTCACAAAAAAGAAATCCTGCGGCAAAGTAGACATGGTGGTGGCGCTCATCAACGCGGTCTACCTGTTGCAGCAGGACGTGATTTTCAACGACGGCTGGGTCGTGCAAGTGATTTAAATGAAATTGAGGTGAATTTTATGAAGCTATTTAATTTCCAAAAAAGAAATATCGAAGAACCGCAACAGGTCGCGAATGACGTGATTTTAAGCGCACTTTTGAGCGATGAAACCATAACCGAAAAGCAGGCGCTGAATATTCCCGCCGTGGCGCGGTGCGTGAATTTAATTTGCGAGACGGTCTCGATGATACCGGTGAAGCTTTATAAGGAAGAAATCATCGATGGCAAGCGAAAAACCGTGGAAGTGCCAGAAGACGCGCGGTGTAGCCTTTTAAACGAGGACACCAAAGATGCTCTTGACGGCACGCAGTTTAAAAAGGCGATAGTTCGCGATTATTTGCTAAATGGCAACGCCTACGCGTACATAAATAAACGCAGAAATACCGTGAGATCGCTGAATTACGTGGATTGCAGCAATATTCTGATAACGAAAAATGCAGACCCAATCTTCAAGGATTATAATATCAGCGTACAAGGCAAAACCTACAAGCCGTTTGAGTTCTTGAAAATCATGAAGTCAACCAAGGACGGAGCGCGCGGTGTTGGGGTTATCGAAGAAAACAATGAGCTCTTAAAAGTTGCATATACGACGCTGAAATTTGAACAAAACCTAGTATCCACGGGCGGCAACAAAAAGGGCTTTATAAACGCCAAGAACCGGCTAACTAAAGAGGCCATCGACGCCTTAAAGACCGCGTGGGATAAGTTTTATTCGAATAATGAAGAAAAAATGATTATCCTGAACGACGGCCTGACCTTTCAAGAAGCCAGCAATACCAGCGTTGAGATGCAGCTGAATGAGAACAAAAACTCAATTAATAATTCGATTTTGGATATTTTTGGTGTACCAACAACCTGGAACTGGGAGACCTTCATAAAGACAGCCATAATGCCGATTCTGAAGACAATTGAATGTGCGCTAAACCGGGACTTGCTTCTTGAAAAGGAGAAGAAGTCCCTTTACTTTGCGTTTGATACAAAGGAAATCATCAAAGGTGACATCAAGACGCGGTTTGAAGCATACAAGACTGCTCTAGATTCGAACCTGATGCAGATAGACGAGGTTAGATATTTAGAAGATTTAGAGCCGTTGGGGCTTAACTTCATCAAGCTCGGACTTCAAGATGTGCTGTTTAATCCCGAAACCAAGCAGATTTACACTCCGAACACAAACCAAATAAATACTATAACGAAAAAAGGAGATTCAGAAAATGAATGAACTGACAATATTCAAAAGTGAGAACATTGGAGAGGCTAAAACAATGCTGGCTGATAAACAATTAGACTGCTCTAAAAAATTTGCGAGCATAAAAGCCGTAGAAATAAGCCTCAAGCAAAAGTTTGATTGGAAACCACTAAGAAATTATTGCACCGCACATGAACTTGAAATGCCCAAGATATTTGATGCAAATTACGGCAAAGTGCGTACGTATCCAGCGAAGGCCTGGGATGCAATTTACGGAATTGACTTATACGAGTTATTCTAAATGGCTGTAAACCGAGTTTTTCAAGGGGGTGAGCTTAGATATGCGAATAGAAATACGAAACGACAGCGTGCTAATAGATGGCTACGTGAACGCCGTGGCGCGGGATTCACGGCCTATGCTTTCTGAGCACGGCGAAAAATTTGTTGAACAAATAAGTCCAAAGGCCTTTCAGCGGGCGATTGATAAAAACGAGGACGTCTTATGCCTCTTGAATCATGAGCCTTCAAGGGTTTTAGGTTCAACGAAGCAAGGCAACATCGAGCTTTTTGAGGACAATATCGGCCTGAGGGCTATCTGCAAAATTACAGACGCTGAAGTGATTGAAAAAGCAAAGGCGAACCGGCTTCGCGGTTGGAGTTTTGGCTTTGAGGCTGTAAAAGAGCATGAGGAGCCGATTGCAGATGGCTTTAAGCGGCGGTTTGTTGATGAGATGAACCTGGCCGAAGTTTCAATAATCGATGAACAGCGCATCCCGTGCTATGTTGGAACATCGATTGAGACAAGGGCCGATAAAATCAGTAAACTTGAATACCGGGGCGAAGACTTCAATGCAAAAATCATCGATAACACGCGGCAAAAACCGAATATTGATTATTCGGATTACGAAAAAATCTTAGAAAAAATCAAAGGAGAATAAAACTATGGAACTAAAGTATTTGACGGAAAAAAGGGCTGAAAAGCAGGACAAAATGCAGGAAATTTTGAATTTGGCAAAAAAGGAGGAACGCGCAATGAACCCTGATGAGATCAAGGCTTTTAACGATTGCAAAACCGAGATTGATGAGATTGACAGCACAATCAGCGCCGAGGAGGAGCTACGTAGCATGCAGCTTGACGATGAGAAAGAGGCCGCAGCGCCACAAGTAGAGCCAAAAGAGAGCGTTGAAGAAAAAGAGGAGCGCGCATTTGCGAACTTTGTGCGCGGCGTGAGGCTTGAAAACAGAGCAAACAACCTGGATTTGGGCAGCAACGGCGCGGTCGTTCCGCAAACCATCGCAAACAAAATTATCGAAAAAGTTAAGGATTTGTGTCCGGTTTATTCTTTATCGGAAATTTACAACGTCAAGGGCACGCTGGTTATACCCTACTATGGCGAAAAATCCGGTGAAGACGTGACTTGTGCCTATGCGACTGAGTTTACGGACCTAACAAGCACCGCAGGCAAGTTCACGAGCGTGAGCCTATCGAGCTTCTTGGCTGGCGCTTTGACGAAGGTTTCGAAGTCACTCATAAACAGGAGCCAGTTCGATATCACAAGCTTCGTCGTGAACAAGGTTGCAGCGTCCATCGCAGAATTCCTTGAAAAAGAACTTTTAACAGGCACTGGAACTGATGCTTGCCAGGGCATTCTGACGGGCGCCACGAACATTGTGACAAGCGAAAATGCAGCCAAAATCACGGGCGACGATTTAATCGATTTGCAGGAGTCAATCCCGGACGTTTACCAGAACGGCGCGGTTTTCATCATGAACAAAGCCACCAGGACGGCCATCCGCAAACTTAAAGATTCGGACGGAAACTACATGCTGAACCGCGATTTGAGCTCGGCTTGGGGCTACACGCTGCTTGGCAAGCCGGTTTATACAAGCGACACCATGCCGACGGTCGCCGCAGGCAAAAAGGCTGTGATTTACGGCAATATGTCGGGATTTACAGTGAAGCTTGCTAAAAACGTTGAGCTTCAAATTCTAAACGAACTTTACGCCGCACAGCATGCTTTGGGCGTTGTTGGCTGGATTGAGGTTGATTCGAAGGTCACAGACCAGCAGAAAATAGCCGTTTTGCAAGTCAAGGGTGCCTAAAATCCACGCAGATAAGGAGGATTTAAATGAGTTACAATTCGAAAAATTACAAGGAAAGTTGTGACAAATGGGTAATTGGCGGGACTTTGGAGATTGCTGACGGAGCGACCCTAATTGGCTTCCCGCAGGCAGAAAACCAGGCCGAAAGCACGGCCACGTCGATTGCCGACTTGAAGGCAAATTTTAATGCTTTGTTGGAAAATCTGAAAGCAGCGGGGCTCATGAAGGCCGATAGCGAGTGAGGGGGCGACCCGCATGAAAGTTAGCGAGGTAAGCGTCAAGAATTTGGCGGATTATTTGAAGTTGGATTACGAGACTTTAGCCCCGGAGGAAATTTCTGAATTGGAAACTTTTCTGGCGTCGGCCAAGGCCTTTATCTCCGATTACACTGGGCTTAATCAATCTGAAATCGATGCGCATGAAAGCTTCGTTGCGGCAGTTTTCGTGCTGGTTCAAGACATGTACGATAATCGCAGTTATTACGTGGACAAAAGCCACATAAACCACGTGATAGAGTCGATTTTAGAGATGCACTCGGTGAACTTGCTTTAGGGAGCGATGAAAATGCAGATAAATCCTGGTGTTTTCGATAAGAAAATTGAAATCGTAAATTACGAGCGCAAAAAAGATGCGGACGGATTCGAAGAAAAGGCCGAAGTCGTTGTTTTAATGACGTGGGCGCAAGTTACAAATGTCAGCGGCAGTGAGATTTTGCGCTCCGATTCGGATTTTTCAAAGGTCAAAACGCGGTTTTTAATTCGAACGCCGAAAATAAAGATCGATAAGGATATGGAGATAAAATTCGCTCAAAACGCCTATAACATCGTGTATATCAACGATTATAGCTACGATAAGCGATATACAGAGATCATGACGGAGCTGGTGGTTAAGTGAAAACTTTTTTTCTTACAAAAAGTTTTCAAACTTTCAAAAATGCGCTTCTGAGGCTAGGAATTTCGCCGTCTGCGGACGTCGACGCAAGAACTTTTTGAAAAAAGTTCCTGGACTTCAAAAACTTTTACGTTGGGGTGAAATAGCGAAATGGCGAGCTTTAGTTTTAATTTTGAGTTGGATAAGTTTTTCCCTGACGGCATCAAAGACGAGAAATTGGCGCTGGATATGGTATCAGCGGGTCAAGAAGTTCTGCAAAAGAATATTCAAAATGCAGCTAGAAAGCACGTCCGAACCGGCAGTATGGCCAACTCCGTTAAATGCTCAAAACCGCTTATCAATAAAAATGGCGATGCAGTTGGGCGCGTAAAGTTTTATGGTACAGATAAGTCCGGAATGCTCAACTGGTACAAGGCGATTTGGATCGAGTATGGCACTGTAACACAGCCCGCGCGGCCATTTATCCGGCCTGCAATAAGGGGTTCTGAAAGCAGCGTTAAAGCGGCTATGCAGAAGGTCTTTGATAAAAAGGCGAAGGGGTGATTTTATTAACATTAATCCATTGATTGAATCGGCGTTTAAGGACTTTTCCGTGAATAAAAAGCCCATTCCCATCGCGTTTTTGAGCTATACCGGAAAATCCGAAACGTACTTAACTTACTATACGTGGCAGGAGCAGCCGGAGAATTTCTACGATGACAGCTACCACGCGGAAATCTTGTATGGCACGATTGATATTTTCTCTAAAAGAAATTTCAAGGATATTTTGAAAAAAGTAAAAGGCAAATTGAAGGAGAACGGCTTCACGTGGACAGATAACGGCCCCGAAGAATTTGAAAAAGAAACGGGCTACTATCACATCCCAGTGAACTTCTACTATGAGGAGGGAAGTTGTTAAGAAAAATAGGAAAATAGCGGGGCCCCCGAAAAGTTGGTAGCTCGCAAGTGAACGTAAAAACGGCGCGTTTACAAGCCGTTAGTGAACAAGAGCGTGACTTTTTGGGGAGAGGACGAGTCCCGTAATGGATGAGCTTTTGCCGAAAGGCGGCAAAACGAAAAAAAATGAAGGAGACGAGGACGATATGGCAGGAATTGGTTTAAAGCGTTTCAGATACGCAAAACTAAACGATGATGGCAAAACCTACGGCGAAGTCAAAACCCTTGCAGGCGCGATCGAATGCAAAGTTTCGCTGGATTTATCGGAGGCAACACTTTATGCCGATGATACGATTCGCGAACAAGTATCACTCTTCAAAAACGGCACACTGACGGCAGGTATAGATGACGATGACGACGCGGTCTTTGCTGAATTATTGGGAAAAACGGTCGACGAAGAAACTGGTGTAGTGACTTCAAACGTCAGCGATACGCCAATTTACGTAGGATTCGGGCACGTGGTTCCCAAAATGGTGGGCGGCAAAAGGAAATACAAAGTGGAGTTCTTCTACAAGGTCAAGTTCAAGCCCTTCATGACGGACGCCAAAACAAAAGGCGATAACTTGGAATTCACCACTCCATCGGTCGAGGCTACGATTTTTGAAGATGAAGACGGCAATTGGGAAAAACACAAAGTCTACGATACTGAATCGGAGGCAAATACCGCACTTGAGGGCTTTTTTGTGCAGGCCGCGTCTGGAGGAGGCGAGTAATCCTTGCTGAATAAAATAAATTATTTAGAAACCGAGACGGAGCGCTACCCACTGGTGTTTACGCTGAACGTGATGGAAGCAATTCAAGAAAAATACGGCACAATCGAAGCCTGGTCAAGCCTGATTCAGCGTGAAGGTGAGCCGGATATCAAGGCGTTGAAGTTCTTTATGACCGAAGCCATCAATGAGGGCATAGAGATAGAATCAGAAAAGACGGGCGAAAAAAGAAAGCCGATAAGCAGCAAACAAGTAGGCAGAATCTTAACGGAAATTGGGATTTCGAGCACGGCGAATAAGATTATGACAACGATTGCTGACAGCGTGGATGATTGCGAAGAAAAAAACTCGAAATGCCCGCAGAAGGAATAGTTGCGGGCAATAAAAGCAAAAATTCAAATGAGAATTTAGAGCGTAGCGTGGATGCAACGTCACGTTGCGACTTTTCGTGGGTACTTTTTGTGGGAACTAAAATGCTTGGCTTTACAGAGCGAGAAGTTGGACACATGACGCTAAAAAAATGGAGCCTTTTGTACAAGCATTTTAGAGCGTACCACAATTTTTGCACGAGGCAGCAACTGTTTAAAGAAGAGCCTGCGGCTGGCACTTCAAGCAGCGATGAGTGGTTGCCGGATTGAGCAAAAAATTGTTTGTGCCATTGACTTTCTAAAGATATTAGTGTATAATATCTTTAGAGGAGTGATGTGTATGCCACGCATAGTTTCTAGCACGGTCTTGAGAAATGAATATAACGAAGTTTCTTCATTTTGCCATTTAAACCAAGAACCGATTTTTGTAACCAAAAATGGTCAAGGGGATTTAGCAGTCATGAGCATTGAAAAATATGAAGAAATTTCTGAGAAATCAAAATTCTATAAAAAAATTTATGACGGCCTTAATGATTTAGAAAATGGCCGTGCCAAGCCTTATCAAGAAGTACGCGAGGAAATATTGGATGTCTAAATATGAAATATATGTTTCCAAACGGGCACAAAAAGATTTACAAAAGATTGTTGATTATTTGTCATTACAGCTTTTAGAACCAAGCATTTCAAAAAATATTATGGCTAAGATTGATACGGCTATTTTAGGGCTGCAAGATATGCCACAACGGTATTCTTTGGTTTCTGATAAGTCAATAAAAAAAGCAGATGTTAGAAAACTGGTTGTAAAAAACTATATAGTGTTTTTCAAGATATATGAAGAAAAAAAGAGAGTCGGCATTGTTCGAATATTATATGGCCGAAGAAATTGGCAAAAGATGATTTAATTTTATAAAGCATTTCAGAGATGAAGTGCTTTTTTCATACCTATTTTTAATTTTGGAGGTGAGACATATGTCAGGTTCAAATACGTTAGGCGCAACAATCAAGCTTGAAGGCGAAAAGGAGTACAGAGACGCGA
Source organism: uncultured Eubacteriales bacterium (assembly GCA_949068525.1). Lineage (GTDB taxonomy): Bacteria > Bacillota > Clostridia > Oscillospirales > Acutalibacteraceae > CAG-557. Next base: position 8,155 of record CARTIQ010000004.1, read on the forward strand.
TAACTAAGATAAATTCCAGCCTGAAGGTTATGGCCTCCGAGATGAACAAAGTCACGGCCGAATTTTCTAAAAACGATAAATCAACCGCGGTATTGACCGCACAGAGCAAAATCTTAAGCAGTCAGATAGAAGCGCAAAAAGGAAAAGTCGCCACGCTGCGGGGCGCTTTGGAGGAATCAAGCCAAAAATACGGTGAGAATGATAAGAAGACGAACACCTGGAGAACGTCGCTAAACCGGGCTGAGGCTGATCTTGCGAAAATGGAGAATAGCCTCAAAGACGTAAATTCTCAAATGGAAAAATCCAAAACTCCGCTTGATAAGCTAAACACTGAGCTTTCAGAGCAGGGCGAGAAATTAAAATCGCTGCAAACTCAGTACAAAAACGTTGTTCTCGAGCAGGGCAAAAACAGCACCGAGGCTAAGAGCTTAGCAACCCAGATAAAATCGTTAAACAGCGATATCAAGGACAACAAAGACAAACTAAACGCCGCGGAAAAGGCAACAGCGCAACTCGGCGATGAGATGGATTCTACAAAGGCTTCCACCTCCAAGCTGAGCGAAGGATTCACCGTCATGAAGGGCGTCATCGCAAATTTGGCCGCGGACGCAGTACGAATGGTGGGCCGCAATCTTGTAAGCGCTGTAAAGTCCATAGCATCAAGCGGCATCGAATTTGAAAGCGCGTTCGCCGGCGTCAAGAAGACAGTTGATGCAACCGACGAAGAATTTGAGCAGTTTGAGGCAAGTTTGCGATCGATGTCGACGCAGATGCCAACCACGGCCTCGGAGCTATCCGCAATCGCAGAAGCAGCCGGTCAGCTCGGCATCAAGAACGAAAACCTAATTTCGTTCACCGAGACAATGGCGAACCTCGGCGTTGCAACAAACATGAGTTCTAATGAAGCCGCGACGGCACTGGCTCGGCTTGCAAATATCACCGGAATGAACCAGGGAAACTTCGATAGACTGGGCTCCTCTATAGTTGCGCTCGGAAATAATTTTGCAACAACGGAGTCTGAAGTCACGAATATGGCGCTCAACATCTCGGCCGCCGGCTCGCAGGTCGGCATGACCGAAGCCGACATCCTGGGCGTTGCAGCGGCATTATCTTCACTTGGGCTTGAAGCCCAGGCCGGTGGTACGGCAATTTCCAAGGCAATAATCCAAATGGCCAACGCGTGCGAGACTGGCAGCGACGACTTGCAGTATTTCGCTAAAGCGGCGGGAATGTCGACGGCTGAGTTCCAAAAATATTTCGCAGAAGACGCAACCGGCGCACTGACGAAGTTTATCGCGGGGCTTGGAAACTTACAGGATGAAAGCGCACTGCAATTTCTTGATGAAATGGGGATTAGTGAAACAAGGCTTCGTGACGCCCTTTTGAGGGCTTCTAACGCGAATGACCTCTTCACGGATGCGATTAAAACCTCAAACTCGGCGTGGGATGAGAACGTTGCACTGGCCGAGGAGGCCGAAAAACGCTATGCCACGACCGAAAGCAAAATTCAGATAATGAAAAATACTTTCGCCGATATGGGCCTCACGCTTTACGACAAAGTGCAAGAACCGCTGCAAAATGCGGCTTCTAAGCTGACTGAGTTCTTCCAAAAGGCCAGCGAATCAGGCGCATTAAAGGATGCGCTTGACAAGCTGTCAGAGAGCGCGGGCGTGCTGATTGAAGGCATCAGCGAGATGGTGGTAACCCTTTTGCCGCCGCTGATGAACGTGATTTCGTGGCTCATCCAAAACTCCGGATTTTTATCAGTTGCTCTCGGCGGCATTGTGACCGCGATGTTGGCCGTTAAGGCTGCGAACTTTACAAGCGCAATCGGTGATGCGTTCACTCAAATGCAGAATTTCGGCGGCAAAATCTTAGATGTTGCTTCAAACTTAGATTTCATGCGGTTAAAAGAGGTCGCGCTGACCGTTGCACAGGGCGCCGTCACGGCGGCGCAGTGGCTGATGAATGCTGCGATGAACGCAAACCCCATCGGGCTGATTATAATGGCGATTGCGGCGCTTGTTAGCGGCTTTATTCTGCTTTGGAATAATTGCGAGGAGTTCCGCAATTTCTGGATTGGTCTATGGGAGCAGGTCCAAAGCGCCTTTTCTGTGGCTTGGAAAGCGATTTTAACTTTCTTCACCGTGACGATTCCTGAAGGCTGGAACGCGGTTGTCACCTTTTTCACCGAATCCGTGCCGCAGCTCATGGCGAACATCGGCGAATGGTTCGGAATGCTGCCCGACCTCATCAACTACGCCCTCGCCCTTGCGATTGCGTACGTAATCCAGTGGGGCGCTGATTTATGGAATTTTGCATCAACGAAGATCCCAGAATTCATCGGGCAAGTAGTGACATTTTTCTCTGAACTGCCCGGGCAAATCTGGACTTGGCTTGTTGACGCGGCAAACAAAGTTGGCACTTTTTTTGCAAACCTCATAAACACTGGGATTTCGAAGGCGAGCGAGTTTGTAAGCTCAACGGTTAATTTCATAAGCGCGTTGCCCGGCCAAATCTGGAACGCGATTGTAGGCGCCGTTGCAAACGTCGTTAGCTGGGGTGCTCAGCTGTTAGCCGCTGGAATAAGCGCAGCACAGGGCCTTGTGTCAGGCATTTGGGATACGTTTTCTCAGCTCCCCGGCAAGATGCTTGACATAGGCAAGAACCTCGTTGAAGGGCTATGGAATGGCATAAGTAACGCGACGAGCTGGGTGGTTGATAAAATCCGCGGATTCGGAGATTCGATAATGAGCGGCATTAAAAGCTTTTTCGGAATTGCTTCGCCATCGAAGCTCTTTGAGAACGAAATTGGAAAAAACCTCGCCCTCGGCCTTGGAGAGGGCTTTACGGATTCCATGAGGAATGTATCTAAGCAGATGCAAAATTCGATTCCGACCGAGTTAGGCGTGGAACCCACGCTTAATGTCTCATACAATCAGAGTTTTGCGGCTCAGACGCAAGGCTCCGGGAACTCTGGAATCACCGTACACATTGAGAATTTCGTAAACAAGCGCGCGCAGGACGTGCAAGCCTTCGCTCAAGAGCTGGAGTTTTACTCAAGGCGCAGCAATTTTGCGTATGGCTAAACGTAAAAGTTTTTGAAGTCCAGAAACTTTTTTCAAAAAGTTTCTTGGCCGTCAGAGACAAGGGGTGATTAAACTTGAACTATTGCATCTTCAAAGACATAGATTCGCGTGAGCTCGGGCTTTACATGGAACGCTGCCCTGAAAAAGTCAGTCCTAAACGGCGCGATGAGACCTTCACGGTTCCGGGGCGGCATGGAAACTTAACGACAACGGACTGCGCATTTGAGACGTACATTAAAAGTGCCGAATTTATCGTGATGGACATGACGCGGGTTGATGAAATCAGCGCGCATTTTAAGGGGGCCGGGTGGCTGACTTTTAGCAATGAGCCTGACCGCCGCTACAAAGCCAGGGTCGCAAATCAGATTGAGTTTTCGCACATCATCAAGTCTTTAAAGCGATTCGCTGTGGAGTTCGAAGTGCAGCCGTTTTCATATGATATATTTTCTCAGCCGCTGATTAAAAGTGAGCCGTTTAAGATTTTCAATATTGGAACGTTTGCTTCTGAGCCGATTATAACGATTTTCGGCAGTGGAAATATAACTCTAAAAGTTAACGGCCAAAACGTCTATTTGATGGGAATCACAGATAAAATCACGCTTGATAGCGAGATGCAGAACGCTTACCGAGGCACGACGTCGATGAATAACAGGATGCGCGGCGAGTTCCCGGTTTTAAGGGTAGGCCAAAACGATATCACATGGACTGGAAACGTCACAAAGCTCGAAATACAGCCTAATTGGAGGTGGGTTTAATGTAGCAATGTAGAACCACGTCGAAAGTCGTAATGAAAATGTATTTATTTTAGCTCAAATGTGAAATAGGGTAGAGCGCATTTTGGTAAAATAAGGAGAATTTGGTCAAAGAATATTGTATGATGGTAAAATTTGTTTTATACTCTAGGTAGGCTTATATGCCTAAATATTTTTAAGGAGGGCTCTTTATGCCTAATGATAAACTCAAACGGGCTATATCAGTGGCGTTGTCATTTTCTATGCTGACAAGCGCACCGCAGTTAGGGAATGCGGCTGATTTAGTGCCAAATAATGGTATGATTTCTTCTACCCCCCCCCTTGCCAAACAGTGATCGCGCCTAGTGACGCGGCTGTTGGTTTTTCTTTGAAGTCTTTTGAAGCTAAAATTTCAAAAGCGCTTAAGCCTTCAAAGAATATTGAAACAGAAAAGGTAAAACGAAAGACATTGGCAACTGACGATTCAGGTTCTTGCGGCAATGGTGTTACATATAAATTTGAAGCTAATTCTGGGACCTTGACCATTTCTGGAACCGGGTCAATGACTGATTACAAGGTTAATAATATGCCATGGACCTGGTACAGCACCGCAATACAAACTGTGGTTATAGAAGATGGCGTGACCTCGATTGGGAATTATGCTTTTTATGGCTGCAGCGGCTTGACTTCAACAACTATCTCAGACAGTGTAACCGAAATTGGTGAGCAGGTATTTTCTGGCTGTGATAACTTGGTTTCTTTTCAGGTATCGGAAAGCAACCTTCATTACGCCTCTTTTAATGGTATACTTTACAATAAAAACTTTACTTCTATAGTATTAGTTCCAAAAGCAATATCTGGGAAAATTGTATTGCATGATGGGCTGACTTCAATTGAGGCTACCTCGTTTTATAACTGTAAGGGTCTTACTTCAATAAATATTCCAAATAGTGTAAGCTCGATTGGGAATCATGCTTTTTATGGCTGCAGCGGCTTGACTTCAATAACTATCCCAGATGGCGTAACTACGATTGAGAACGGAATGTTTGAGGATTGCGTCAATCTAACATCCGTAAAAATGTCAAACGATGTGACCTCGATTGGATCTTTTGCGTTTTGTGATTGTAACAGTTTGACTTCTATAACTATTCCAGACAAAGTAAATTCAATTGAGGAATATGCGTTTAAGGCCTGTACAACGCTAACGTCTATAACTATCCCAGATAGTGTGACCTTCATTGGGAACAATGCTTTTAGGGATTGTTCAGGACTGACTTTTGTAAGTATTGGAAAAGGTGTAACTAAAATTGACACGGCTGCGTTTGCAGGCTGCAATAGCTTAATATCTTTAGAATTAAACAATAATTATGCTACATCTGGTTACATCTCCACTGCATTCTCCGGGTTTACCTCTAAGCCGACAGTAAAATCGATAACTTTGGGAAGTAGTATAACTGAGATCGGAAATTCGGCCTTTTACGGCTTTGATGCTCTTGAAACTGTAACTATACCTGCAAGTGTTGATTCAGTTGGATCCTATGCATTTAGGTATTGCAAAGAACTATCTTCTGTAACTTATATGGGAACAACTGCACCAAAATCTGGATCATCTGTGTTTGATTATTGTGATAAGTTGACCATAGTAAATGTTCCCCAAGGTTATAATAAAAATACTTTCTGCGGGAAACCCGTGAATAAAACAGCAATTCCAGACACGCCAGGAGAAGGTGAGACTCCGTCCGGAGGAGAGCTTCCAGACCCCACAGGTGAGGGCGATCCTTCAACCAGTGAAGTAGTTGACTCTTCAAGTGAAGATGATAATGATCCTGCACCACCACCGGGAGACTCAAATAAAGGCAGCTCCAATGCGGGGGTAATTGCAGGTTCGGTTGTTGCAGCAGTAGCTGTTGTTGCAGCTGTTGTCGTAACTGCTGTAATGTATGTTAAGAAGCTTGCCTGCTTTGGCCGAGCAGTTGGCGGATCTACGTCTGAAGGGTAATATTCCAGCAGAAGAAGTTTAAAGCACAGTTTTAAGTTTAGGACAGATCCAAAATGAAAAAGATATTGAGTTTTTTGTTAACAGCCAGCCTTTTGCTAAATTTTAGCATGAACATATATGCAGAAACCCTTCCACAACCACCTGTGGCAGGGGCAAAGGCTGAAATTGAGACAGTGAAAGACCACGCACAAACTGAGTTTAAGTTTGTTGGCGTCCCGAATGTGCCAGCAGGTAAAGCCACACCTCTTGAAAATGCCGATAACAATAACCCAGAATCTGTGCCTGAAGGGGAGCGCAAGAATGTCAAATCAACCGAATTGGTTGAAGTAATTCCGGATGCGCTAGAGGAATACAACCCGGATGCATTCGACGAAGGTTTTGATGGTGAACAGGGTTTTTCAAAAATGCAAATGGCTAAGAATATCGCCGTGTACATGGTTAAATCCTTTGTTCACGACTTGAAGAGCTTTGTTATGTTCAACCCGTTAATCAAAATATCGTCATTCATAACATTTTGTGCGTGGGTATTCCCATTGTATTTTCTTTATAAGAAAACAGGCATAGATGTGCCGGGAATGTATTCAGACTTTGCAATGAAGCACGGTAATTGGCATATCTTCTTTATGAATCTATACAACGTGATTCCAATGACATTGGCTTCATTTATATTTAAATACGGGCAAGAGGCATATTTCAAATTTAAAACAGCATAAAAAAGATCAAAACTTACTTAAAGGCTTGATACAGCTCTGTATCTGGCCTTTTTGTTTGCGCAAAATTATAAGGAGGGATGCAATGATAAACTTGTATGAAAGAAATGAAACTGATTTTTCACACAACGGAATCTGCGTGCTGCAGCCGATTGAGGCGATTGTGAGCGAAGAATTAAACGGCGATTACTCTTTGAAACTCACGATGCCGCGGGGATTTTCGAATATTGAAGTTGAGCAAGTTGTAAAAGCGCCAACGCCCAAGAATCCGCAGCTTTTCAGGCTTTACAACACGGACATCGATATGCTGGGAAACCCGGTGTTTTACTGCCGTCATATTTTCTACGATTTGCTGGATTATTTCATTGAAGACACGCGGCCTACCGGGGATGGAGTACTTGCAATTTCAAGAATCTTAGATAATACGCCGTTTACAGGCGATTCAGATATCACGAAGCAAGGCACAGCCTATTATCAGATGATGAACCCCGTCAATGCTATATTGGGCGCGGACAACTCCTTCATAACGGTCTGGGGCGGCGAACTTGAGCGCGATAACTTCACGGTGCGGATGAAATCTCAGCTTGGAGCCGACCGCGGGGTTTCAATTCGATATCGCAAAAATCTCACTGGGCTGCGGTTTGTTACAGATTTATCTGGCGTTGCAACGAAGATTATGCCGACGGGGCTTAAAGAAGACGGACAGACGCTTTTAAAATTGCCAGAGAAGTACGTTGTATCGCCGCTCATCGATACCTACGCAAATGAAAAAGTCACGCGGATTCACTATTCTGAGATAAAAATCGGCGATGAAATGAGCGAATCCCAGGCACTGGGGGCTCTTCGGGATGCTGCAAATTTAGAATTTGAGAAGGGCCTTGATAAACCGCAGGTCACAGCGACGGTTGAGTTCGTGCCTTTAGAAGATACCGAAGAGTACAAGGATTTTTCGATTTTAGAAAGTGTCTACCTCGGCGATTCCATCAGCGTTCATCACGAGGACTTGAACATTGATTTAGTTACAAAGATTATAGGATTCGAGTTCAATGCACTATCAAAGCGATACAACAAAGTCACGCTGGGCAACGCAAACCCTAAATACGGCGACGTTCAGCGGCAATACACGGATAAGATGGGAAAAGAGGCAAAACTTGCCGTCAACGCTGAGATTTCGGGCACTGAGACGAGAGTCATGAAGGAATTCAAGGCTGCGGATGAGGAACTGGTGGCAAATATCGAGGCTACGTACGTCAAAAAGACCGATGCGGACGTCACTTATGCCACAAAGAGCGAGCTGAGACAAACCACGGATGCGATCAGCACTGAGGTTTCGAAAAAATTGAACAGTTCTGAGCTTAGTGCGAAAATTGCGCAGAACGTCGAGAGCGTACAGACTGCATGGAACAGCATAAGCGAACACGTCAAGATTGCCAATGATTCCTTGAAAGTTAAGGACAATGCGATTGGGCTCGACGACATCAACTTTAACACTAATTTGTACATGAATAATTGGCCGATTTTCGATACGACAATCCAGACTTCATCGGACGAGCGGCTGAAAAAAGAAATTCGTGACAGCAACCTTGACGCGCTTTCGGTAATTAATGCACTGGCTTGCAAGGAGTTTAAATGGCGGCAGGACGGGCACTTTGAGGAGCTCGGATTCATCGCGCAGCAAGTTAAAGCGGTTAACCCAAAGTTCGTGGGAGAACGCGTTGTTGAGGGCGAAACCTACTATACGCTCGATTTGACGGCGATTATCCCGTATCTTGTGAAGGCGGTTCAAGAATTGGCGGCAACAAAAAATTTTAAGGAGGAATGATAGCATGACAACAAAATCGATAACGCTTGATGTTTGGCAGTCGAACGACGTCCGGGTAAAGGTCAATCAGGGCGAGATTGATTCGCGGTTTTTGCAGATAAAAATTACGGATAAGAATAAGGCTTTCGATTTGGCGGACAAAACCGTCATTTTTTATGCCACGAAGCCCGATGGTAACTTGATTTTCAACTACTGTGAAATCATCGACACTCAAAAGGGCGTTGTAAACCTTGCGATGACTTCGCAGATGTCGATTGTGCCAGGAATCATACGGGATTGTGAGATTAACATCATAGACTCAGAAGTTACAAAGCCCAAATCAGCGGACCAGCCAATTGAAAAGCTCGAAAAGGAGAAGTCTTCAATTGAAAAGCTCAAAGTGAAAGGGCTTTCGATTGAGATTGTTCGCTGCACGGACTTTGATGCCGCGGTTGAGAGTACATCTGAATTCACGGCGCTAGACGAGGCCTTGGCTGACGTTCAAGCTGTGATGGACGCTTATTCTGAAGAAAACATCATGAAGAAGATAATGTCCATGGACGGCGAAGGCAGCGGGCTGGACGCGGATGTGCTCGATGGCAAGCACGGCAAGGATTACGCAACGGCGGAGCAGGGCAAAAAGGCTGACACCGCGCTTCAAGGTATAACGGGCAACGGCGTAGAAATCCCGATAAGCGCTGATAAAATCGTAGACATCACACCGCAAGATATCGGTGCGGTTCCCACCACACGGCGGATAAACAACAAGCCGCTTTCAAGTGACATCACAATAACACCTGAGATTATCGGCGCAGCCCCGGTAAATCACGGAAATCATATCCCTGCACCGCAGCCGGCCAGCGCAAATGTATTTTTGCGAAACGATAACTCATGGAGGCCGATTACTCCGCAGGATATCGGGGCTGCAACAGATGAGCAAGGCCAAAAGGCGGATAACGCAATCCAGGGCCTGCGGGTAAATGGCGTCAATCTGCCGCCCAATACAAATCAAATTCTTGATGTTGAAACTGCTGACCTTGGCGCCGTTCCGGTTACGCGCAAGATCAACAACCAGACGTTGGACAAGGACATAAATATCACCGTGACTGACCTGGGAGCCGCAACCAAAAAGCAAGGCGAAAAGGCTGATTCAGCGCTCCAGGGAATTAAAGTTAATGGAGAAACGGTTCCAGCAAGCTCTGACGGGGTTGTAGAAATAACGATAAGTGACACAAGCAACGCCGTACTTGGGATTAAGGGCAACGGCTCGATGATTCCTAAAGACAAGAACAACGTCGTAAATATCACGCCGCATATAATCGGCGCCGTGCCGGTGACACGCACCATAAACGGCTATTCCTTGGCGGACGACGTTACAATATCAATGTCAGACTTCGGTGGAGCAACGGCAGAACAAGGAGCCAAGGCGGATTCGGCAATTCAAGGAATACGTGGCAACGGGTCAATAATCTCACCGGATGGAAATAAAATAGTGAGCGTGACGCCGGCTGCAATCGGTGCTGCTACCTCGGAGCAAGGAAGCAAAGCGGATTCGGCAATTCAAGGCGTTAAAGTTGACGGTATATTGCTGTCTCCAGACAATCAAAATGTTGTAAACGTGGACACATCAGTGATTGACTGCGCTACCTCGGAGCAAGGAAGCAAGGCAGACTCGGCTATTCAGGGCGTAAAACTTAACGGAACCACAATTACGCCGGACAGTCAAAAGGTCGTAAACGTGCAAATCAACGAAACGACAGTCAACACGTACACTGCAACAATCGGCACAGAGTGGACAACCGCAGAAACCGGCGAGTATTCGCAGACAATCGAAGTTTCTGGGATTCTGACAACAGATAATCCCATAGTTGACGTAGTTTTAGACAGCGAAAAGGAGCTTGCACTGAGCCAACTAGAGGCCTGGGGCTGTGTTTCTAAAATCGAAACCACAAATGGCTGCATAGCGGTAACCTGCTTTGAGGATATGCCGGATGTTGCGATTCCAATCCAATTAAAGGTGGTGAGATAAGTGAGTGAAGCGTTTATAAGCCGGCGACGTGGCGGTAGTTATATAACAATTAAATTCGAAGATTTTGGGCTTCCTATCAAAAAAGAAGCTCAAGAGTTAAGTGTGGCTAGAACGAGTTTAGCTGCGACCTCTGTAGGCGATTATGCGCTTTTTGGCGGCGGTTCAACAGGTTCCGACAGATCTTCGGCCATTGATGCATACAAATCTAACCTTACGCATAGCACACCAACAGGATTAAGCGCTGTAAAAACTTTGTTAGCCGCAACAAATGTCGAAAACTATGCATTATTCGGCGGCGGGTTGGTTTCTTCATATAGCCAAGTCGTAGATGCATACACAAAAAGCTTGAGCCGTAGTACACCGACAGGATTAAGTGTGGCAAGGAATGATTTAGCTGCAACAAATGTCGGGAACTATGCACTTTTTGGCGGTGGCTTTTTTATGTCCGGTGGTTCCAAATGGAGTTCAACTGTAGATGCATACGATACGAGTTTAGCTCGCAGCACACCAACTACCTTGAGTGCTGCAAGGTATAAGTTAACTGCAACCAAGATAGGGAACTATGCAATTTTTGGTGGAGGAAACACGCAGAATACCAACCTTACTGTAAGTGCAGTGGTCGACACCTACAGCAATACTTTAGCCCGAATGACTCCTACCGAATTGAGCAAAGCTAGGGACGAGCTAGCGGCAACCTTTATAGGTGATTATGCACTATTTGGCGGCGGTAGAGAAACCTCCGACAGGTCTTCGGTCGTTGATGCATACAATTCTAACCTTACACGTAGCACACCAACAGCTCTGAGCGTTGCAAGAAGTGAGCTTGCAGCAACAACAGCTGGGAACTATGCACTATTTGGAGGTGGGGGCAACAGCGAAACAGTAGGAATAACAGTTGATGCCTATGACCGTACTTTAACAAGAAGTTATCCTGCTGGCTTAACAAGCCCAAGGAAAGATTTGGTTGCAGCAGCAGTTAGTAATTATGCGATCTTTGCCGGTGGACAAAATCCTAGTTCGTATGCTTGTTCTGCGGCAGCTGAAGTGTATAAAGTCAACGATATTTCAGAAGTAACTGTCTTTAAAGGCTCAAAATATAAGTTTCAAAACATGAGCGAAGAAGTTGAAGTAACGTCAGATATCGGTACAATCACTATTCCTGCACCTGCGACAGGATATGTCAAATTTAAAAACGCAACTTTATAAAAATTTTAGGAGGACGAAACTATGGTAAAAATTGAAAAATTTGAAGGCAACAAAACCTACATGTATCCAAACGGGGCGCTTGCAACTGAGGAGACTATCAAGAAGGACTTCCCCGCGGTTGAGACATTCACGCACATCATCGAAACCGACGAAGCAGGCCAGGTCTGTTTTGCGGTTCAAAACCTAGCAGCGGTGCGCTCGCAGATGGGCATTGACCCTGCCCTGACCGAGGCTGAGGCTATTTCTAAAATAGAAGAACTCAGAAACGCGCCAGCCCCGGAGCTAGATCCAACAGCCGAGGAAAGAATCGCAGCCGCGCTGGAATATCAAAACTTAGTAAATATATAGAAGGAGGGAATCATTATGACGTTCGAACAAATCAAGAGAAACTACGACCGCAAACTCTGGAACAAGCAGATGGTGGCTAAAGCCGTCGAGAAAGGCGTTATCACTGCCGCACAATACAAGGAAATCACAGGCGAAGACTTGAGCAATTAGCCGGGATATCGGCAAGAATATAGATTTGCTGCCTTCAAAAGGGCAACAAGTCTATATTTTTTGCCTTAATTAGAAAACGGAGGTACAAAAAATGTTTAAGGGAATCGATGTGAGCGCGCATCAAAGGCGAATAGACTGGGCAAAAGTCAAGAACAGCGGAGTCCAATTTGCGATTTTGCGGCTTGGAATCGGCAGCGATATAGCTTCACAGGATGACGCTTATTTTGAGGCGAACGTGCAGGGATGCGAAAGCGTCGGGCTTCCGTGGGGAGCGTACCTTTACAGTTATGCATTAAACTTGGAAGATGCAAAAAGCGAAGTACAACACGCGCTGAGACTGCTAAACGGCAAAAGGCCGGAATACCCGGTCTTTTTCGATATGGAGGATGCCGATGGATACAAGTCAAAGCACGGAATGCAGAGCAATCAGGGCTTGGTTGACATCTGCAAAACGTTTTTGCTTGGCATTGAAGAGGCCGGCTACTATGCATCGCTGTATGCTAGCCTTTCGTGGCTTAACAACCAGCTAAATTCCAGCGAGCTCGACCGTTTTGATAAATGGGTCGCGCAGTGGAACACGTCCTGCTCGTACAAAAAACCATACGGAATCTGGCAATACACAGACAGCGGCAAGGTTGACGGCATCAGCGGGAACGTCGACATGAACATCGCATACACGGATTACCCAGAAGTCATCAAAAACAGCGGCCTAAACGGCTTTACAGCGGGCGCAAGTACAGGTTCATCTTCTACAACGCCAGAATCAGGCCAAGGCACGCGGACTTATACAATCAAAAAGGGCGATACGTTATGGGATATCTCAAAAAAATATTTAGGCTCGGGTACGAGATACCCCGAAATCATGAGCTTGAACGCACTTAAATCAACTACGATTTATCCCGGCCAAATTTTAAGAATCCCAAATTAAAGAGGTGTGATATGGAAAACGAAACTTTCGGAATCATGACTTTTGCGATTCTAATCGAGGGCATAATTACTTACACAAATCAATTTCTGATTCAAGAAAATTTCTGTTGGCAGATGGCTTTAAGCCTAATTTTAGGAATCATCGTAGCTGTTGCATACAAGCTGGACTTGCCGTCGTACTTTAATTTAAAGTCGGATATCCCCTACGTTGGATGCATCCTGACCGGCATTTTGCTTTCCCGCGGCAGTAACTATGTTTTCGATTTATTAGGCAAATTAGGCTAAAAAAACCGGGCTCAAAAAAAGAGCTCGGTTTTCGTGATTTTCGATTGAAGCCAAATAGCAAAAACTTTAAAGTGAACTTAACAAAATGGTTTCTAGTATTGCTGCGATTAATAGGACAATCGCAACGGCTGCAAATACATATAAAATGCTTTTTTCATGCTTTTTCTTTTCTATTTTATAAATTTCATCAAAATCAATTTTATTTCTAAATGCCTTTTTAAAATTATGCCTTTCAAGTTTAAAATATGTACTTGACAATGTCACCAATATCGCGGCAATAAGTTCCAGTACCATAAACAAAATCGATAGCCAAGCGCTGCTGCTCATAATGCCAAAATATGTTTTAGCCAAAGCCCCAATCATGAACGAATTATTAACGCACCAAAAAGTCCCGATAATTCCAAAGGTGAAGTAACTAAGCCAAAAAATTATAAACATCATTGCGAGATTATGAGTAAATGCCCAAACAAAATTTTGCAAGTTATTTGTGCACTGCACCTTTGTTATCATGCCTAAAATGCTAGAAGATACAACGTTGGAGTCTGATTTAAAATTAAAACCCCAGATTAAACATATAGCCTGCAAAATCAATTGAGCAATAAGCAAATAATGCACAGCCTTAATTTTTTTGCTTTTCATTATTTACCGCCTTTGTTAAATAATAATTGCAAAAGAATGTAGCTATATAGGCCAGCGAGAAGGAAATAATGGCAAGAATATTCATAGCATAAAAAGATAAATATACGCAAGAAACAAAGACCCCACGCACAAAAAGCATTGACCAAACTTTTAATTGCAACAAGCTTATTTGATTGTTATTGTCGTACACCATGCTAAAAAATCTGTATACGTTTATATAAGTAGTAATTGCAAGTATGCAAGCAAAAAATACGATTGGGTGATTATATCCGCCTTTTGAAACAAATACACAAATAGTTGATACAGTAAGCGCTGAGATGATTGCTGTCCAAATACCTAAAATAATTTTTAGCATTTTAATATGGGATTTACTTAAGATATAATTCATTTCATAACCTCCAATAAAATCACATTACTCCAGCACCGACGCCAGCTGCAACTAACACTGGCACGACAAAGGCAGACATAAGTGCTCCAACTCCACCAGCGGCAATCGCAGCATCAGCGGCGGCTGCAGCTGCGGCAGCTTCTCCAGCTCCAGCAAGTGTTGCTTCTACAGCTACTTCACCTGGTATTGTAACAGATGCGGCAGCTGTTGCAAAAGCACCGCCCAAAACTTCTTGTAACCCTGCTATAGCAGCGGGACCTGCTGCGGCTAAACCTCCTGCGGCTACTGCTGCGGTTATTTTTCCTAAAACTATTACCGCGTTGCTCTGAAAAAACAAATTATCGTTCCTTATTGATAACTTTTTGTTCGTTGGTAAACTTCCAGTCCATTTGCCATCCTTTTTGAAAACAATAGAATCATTTAATGTTTCATACTCAAAATTAGTTCCGTTCATTGAGCTTACTGCGGTGTCTGAATTTACAACCCGAACCCCGATACCGTTCATCCACATTGTACAAGCACAAAACACCACCATAAAAACATTAACCACTTTGAATAAATTTAATTTCTCCATTTTCACAATAACCACCCTTTCTAGAAGAGAAAAAGCATTATTCAAAACAGAATTGAAGTAAATATTTTTTTACATCAATTCACGCTTATTATATCAACAAAAATCTCAAAAAACTACAAAATTTAGAAACTTCTACCTATTACATAAAACCCGCTTTATCTTATATTTTACTTTTATTATTTTTAAATTAAATAAAATCCAGTTTTTGGCAAAATACTATGCATAAAATTCGCGTCTTTTTCAACAAGAGGCGCTTTTTATCGAATTTTTTGTTTATATGTTTGAAAGTTACATATCATCGATAAATTCTGCTATGTCTTCTAATTTACAATTTAAGGCAATACACAATTTATTTAAAGTTTTTGTTTCAATATTCTCATTTGCCTTTAAGCGCCTTATTGTTTTGCTGTCAATGCCACAACTTTCTCTTAACCGATATGAAGATACTTCTTTTTGTTTCATTGTTATCCATAATTTATCAAAAACTATCATATTAACACCCTCCACCTTGACAAACAATATTATGGGGGTTATAATCTGAATTATTAAGGGGATATAATCCTCATTAGCAAAATAAACGTGGTACAACGATATTGACAAAATTAAGAAAGGCACTAATATGGAGAACAAAAGTTGCTGCTTTGAGGGAAATTTTAGTTATGATAACCTTGAAGAAATTAAGAAAACGCTGAAAAAAGAAATAAAAAATGTAATAAAGAAATTCGAAGTTACAGAGTTTTACGTTGGTGCAGAAAGTGATTTTGATAGGCTGTGCCTAGACTGTCTTGAAGAAATACAGGGGGAAAATCCGGATATAAAGTTGTGTTTAGTATTAACCGAACCACCTTCAAACTCCGAATTTAGCGAAGCATTTTTAGGGATATTTGATGAGATAACACATTTCAATTTTGAAAAAATATCACCACAGTTCGTGAAATTAAGCACATTTAACTGGCTTATTGATAACTCTGATTATCTAATTTCTGTTAAAGAAAGTAGGGGTAAACAAGTGCCAGAACTGGCAATAAAAGATTTATCAGATAAAGACTTGCTATTTTTTACAGTCAGGCTAAAAATGTTACGTATAAAAAGCGGTCTATCGCAGGTAGAGCTTGCAAAAGCCGTAAACGTTTCGCCATCTGCAATCGGAATGTATGAGCAAGGGCGGCGTGAACCGGACTTTCCAACCTTTTTATCTATTTGCTTAGTGTTAGGAACCACGCCAAATTATATTTTAGGCCAAGATAAAAAGTTCAAGCCACGCCTAATCGAAATAGATGAGGTTTTGTCTGAGTTTACCGCCAGAATAAGGAAAAATAATCGGCTTTTATGCAACGGGGAGCCAATAGACAAGGCAGCGCGAGAAAAATTGGCGGTATCACTTACCACCGCGTTAGAAATCACGAAAAAGTTTGTAACTAAAAAGATATGATTTAAAAGCAAAATAAAAAAATTCCTAATAAATCTGAAAATTTTATAGAAAATTACATCTGCATCTTTGTTTTAACAAATATATTTTTCCAATAAAGAAATTTAATTTTGATTTAAAATGGAGAAATTTAACTTTTTTGGCATATTTTGTGTAATTATAAAAATTTATGTGTTAAAATAAGCTTGGCTAGCCACTCCAACTTAAATATATTATTTGAAGGTGAGAACTATGATCAAAAAAATATTTAAAACAATAGCCTTTCTATCATTGTCAATGTGCTTGATGCTAAATAACAATGTAGTGCACGCTGGTAGTGGACAGTCATCTGCTGGAGGAACTTCGCAAGGTGGCGGTGGCTCCTGTGGTGGCGGTGGAGCTTCAGGCAGTTTTTAAGAATAACAAGGTGAAAAATATGAAAAGAATATTTAAAACTATAATTTCCCTTTCTTTTTTTATTTGCATGATAATTAGAATAATGCCGGCCTATGCAGAAGATACAGGTAAAATATGGTTTGAAGAAAAACAAAACATACAATACAAAAAAGCATATATACCTCATAATGATTTAGAACGTGCTGCTAAAGAGGATGAATTTGGAAAATCTATTGCTATAAAAATTTTAAATGGCATCGCAGGAACGGTTATATTTCCCGCGATGGGGGTCCCTGGGATGGTTGCAAAGATGATATCGCTTGCTGTCACCTTTGGTTCTAAGCGTCTGAAGACATTAACTCAGGAATGGTTAGACCGGTCTAAACGAAAGGGATATACTGGGGTAACAGTAACCTTTATGTGGAGTGATCCTCAAGATATATATGTTCATAGGCAATGTACTAAATTATCTCTTACACATCCCTGGATGGATTGCCGAGGAAAAGGGTGGAAATATTTTGAAGTTGAGTAAATATTTGTAACCAATAAATGTTAGGAGGGTATTTATGAAAAAATTTTTTATAATAAGCTTACTAGTGCTTGAATTTATTTGTAATCCACTTTCTTGTCTTGCTTTGGATGATTTTGATTATGGTCTGGATGAAGCTGATAAAAGCTTTACTGATACTATAACCGTAGAAAACACTAATGAGACAACAAGTAGCTTGATCACGTTTGATTTTGTACCATTGTTAAAAAAGTTTATAAATGTACCTGTTAAGGAAAATCTTTCTGCTTTAGTAAGAAACTTTTGTAACTTGGTTTCTTTGGGATACGATTCAACATACTCATATATAGAAACATATTGTGGGAATAATAGTAATTATTTACTTACTATCTCGTCAAAAAATGAAACAGCGACTTTTGATTCATTAGATGGACGTGTGGAAGTGATTGATATTCCAGAAGGTGAATTTTCTGCATATATAAAAAATAATGATGATAAAGAGCTGTTTTGCAACACTAGCCTATTGGGATATGGTTTAGACACAACACCAGAAGAAGGATACAATATAAATTTGACATGTTATGATAAATTGCCAGATGGCCAAAAAACTAACATGTGGTATTGGTTGGGCCCTGTTATTGGTGTTGTTGGTGCTGCCGGACTTGTTGGTGGTGGGTTTGTTGTTAAAGCTTTACACGGAGCATCAGATGCAAGTAGTGGGGAGGTTGGCCCGTAAAATTAAATAAAATACTAATTATTCTTATATTTTAGCTATGAGAATCATAAAAGAGGTTGTTCTTTAAAAAGAGTGGCCTCTTTATTTATTTCCTATTCATAAAATAAAAAAATTTAAAAATTTTTAGGCCGTTAACAAAAGTTAGCGGCTTTTCTAGAAATATCAACGAATTAAGGGCATTGCGTAAGATTTTTACGCAGTGTTTTTTCGTGTTTGTTTCTCAAATTAAAATTAAAAGCTTCATGAATGGCTTTATATCAACAATAATCAGCAATCAATAAAGGACAGATTAACTGGAATAATTTGGATAATATTGGATGTAAATAAGCAATTGGTTAACTCACAGTCGCAAAAAGTTTAAAAGCATTATTTATGTTCAAAAAAGCCTAATAAATATCGGATTACCGGGCCTATGAGTATGTTTTGAATTTTTGCGGCAGATTTAGGAAAAACTATGCAGCAATTATTTCACCACATCCGCCCTCCATGAAACCCTCCGAAATGCAGATTAAATCAACAAATTCGGAGGTCACCATGAACGCACAGAACGGCCATATTAAAAATCGCGATGCTTACTTTAAAACTGTACTTAAAAATATGAATTTAAAAGAAAACATTAAGCAGTCCGAGATGGAAGATAATGAAATTTTTGTAGAAGATCCCTCCATTTGCAGCGACTTTTTGGATAACTTCGACTTAGACAAAGAGCTCGCAGACCGCAACCTGCTTGGCTGGATTGATATGATAGAAGACCAAAAGCTGCATGCTGCGGTTAAAAGCTTACCCATTGAAGAGCAGACCTTGCTCAGTTACATATTTGAAAAAGAGAAAACGCAACGTGAGTTAGAGGAAATATATAATTTAGACCAATCAGTGATATGCAGAAGATACAACAAAATAATCAAATCCATAAAAGAATTTGTTCAAACAAATGATTTTTAAAAAATTTTTAAATTTTCTCGAAAATCATGCATCAAAAATGGCCCGAAAATACTCTTATATATATAGGGGGGTTTTTAGGTTCCCTTCGATCTTTGAAAATTTCATATAAATATTTCAGTTACGTTAAATTGTTGGACAAGCGTTTTATCGGATGCGCGAAGACCTCATTGAGTGAGCGATAAACATCCAGATATAAAATTTGCGTGGTGGCAAATTCGCGATGAGTTCAGCAATCTATAATGATACTCCTGTCCATAGTCGAGGCGGGTAGCACCCGCTGGCAAGTTTGCGCCCAAAGTCTTTCGCGTGTAGAATTTTAAAATTTGCACGCAACTTTAGCGCAGCGTGTCCAGCGAGGTCACTCGCCCAGAGTGCAGTCCCAGTGTGGGGAACGTGAAAACCGTGTGATGCTGAATACCATCAGCAGGCTGAAATATCTCTTTGAGATAGAATTAGAAAAACAAACTTAATTATATGAATAATTAACTTAAAGTTTACATAGTAAATAAAACGCCAATAAAATGTTTTACTTTAAGAACTTCAATTTACACAACAATAAATTTTATCTGGAGGAATGCTTATATATGAAATCTGATAAAACAGCAGACAATTATAAACTTGAAAGTTCATACACAAGTAAATCAGGGCTTAAAGTTAGAAGCTATGTACCGTTTTACAATAGCGAAGATAGAAAATTTTTTATACAAGAGGAGATAACGAAATCTTGTTTAAGAATTTACGAAAAGATAAAACAATGATATAATATCCTTGAAATATATATTCAGACTTGATACAATATAACGTATCAAAGAAAAAGGACGTGCTTTTTGAATGATAGCTATTTACTGTAGACAGTCAATAGATAAGAAGGATAGTATAAGTATTGAACAGCAAGAAGAGTATTGTAAAAAACGAATTTTTGACAATATAAATGTTAAAACTTATAAAGATAAAGGCTATTCAGGTGGAAATACCAAGAGGCCCGGGTTTATTAATTTACTGAAAGATATCAAAAAAGGTAATATTTCTAAGGTAATCGTTTATAAGGTAGATAGGATAAGCAGGTCTTTAAAAGACTTTATTGACATTTATAGTGATTTTGAAAAATATAATGTTGAATTTGAGTCATGCAGTGAACAATTCGACACTAGTACTGCCATGGGAAAAGCCACCTTACAAATAATTATGGTTTTTGCAGAGCTAGAAAGGAATATGATAAAAAAGCGTGTAACTGATAATTTTTATGAACGAGGTAAAAAGGGATTATTTCTTGCGGGAGTTGCTCCGTTTGGCTATAAAAAAGTGCCTACGGTTATTGACAACATTAATACCCACATTTTAGAGGCTGACTTATGCCAAAGTGAGATAGTAAAATTTATATACGAGGAATATGCAAAAACTAAAAGTTTGGGAGATGTTGTAAAGCAGCTTAATAGAAAAGGATACCATACAAACAGAGGCAAAAATTTTCAGGGAGTATCGGTAAGACGCATTTTAAGAAATCCTGTTTATGTTCGTGCAAATGCCGATGTCTATATGTATCTTGAAAGCAGAGGAGCCCAAATTAATCAGCCTATAGATGACTTTGTAGGTAGATATGGTTGTACAGTCTATTCAAAACGGGCAGGTAAAACTAAAGCTAAATTTTCAACATATGCCGGCGAGTTTGTACAAATGAATTTACACGAAGGAATTATAGATGCTGACTTATGGCTTGAAGTTCAATATGAGCTAGATAAAAATAAGCCCATAAGTAATAGCGGCAGGGGCACGCATACTTGGCTTACGGGATTGACAAAGTGTGGCTACTGTGGGCTAAGCGTGACTGTTGTTAATGGACAAAAAAATGGGAAACGCTATATTAATTGTGGAGGGCGCAAAAGTAAAATTTGCTATGAACGTAAAAAATCTATTACGTTTGATAGCATAGAGGACAATGTTAAATATGACTTAATTAACCACATAAAAAATTTTGAATTTACAAAAATAGAACGAAACTTGCAATCTCAAAAAGAAAAAAACAAAATAAAAATTCAGTTAAAAAAAGTTCAAGATGAAATAGAAAGTTTAATTAATAAAATTCCTATGGCAAACGAGAAAGTTATGAAATATATTAACGAAAAGGTTGAGCTGCTGGAACAACAACGTTGTGTGCTACAGAATCAGCTTAATGTAATTAAAAATAACAATTTTGAAAGTATATCTGACGACATGATAAGGGCTACTTTAACAAATTGGGATAATTTGTCTTTTGAAGATAAAAAATTAATTGCAAGTACCTTTGTTGAAAAAGTCATTATATATGATGATAGGCTAGATATAGTATACAAATAGATATATTTTTCTTTTGTGTTCTTACTTGACCGAAAAGACCGAATGAGTATGTACAATGGGTTAGAAGTCCGGGTGCCCTTTTGCGATTACAGAATCGTCGAGTATGCGTACAACATGCCCTGGGGGATAAAGGCCTGTCAAGGGCGAGAGAAAGGTATACTGCGAGAGGCAATGAAAGGAATACTGCCAAATTCAATAGTATACAGAAAGAAAAGCCCATACCCAAAAACTCATAACCCAATATACATGGACTTAGTCATAAAAAAAGTAAAAGAAATTCTACAAAACAATGAGCTACCAATAAATAAGCTCATAAGCAAAGAGGCTGCACTAGAAATAATAGAACACCCCGAGTCAATAAAATCACCATGGTATGGCCAACTAATGGGCTCAGCACAAGTGCTGGCGTACATTTTGCAGATGAATTGTTGGTTAAACGAGTATAACATAATTATTTGAAAAACAAAAAAGCACACGTAAAAGCAAGTAAAACGTGTGCTTAAAAAAGTTAGTCCAAAAAATCTTTTAATTTTTTGCTTCTGCTAGGGTGCCGTAATTTTCGCAAAGCTTTAGCCTCAATCTGACGAATGCGTTCTCTTGTAACGTTAAATTCTTTACCGACTTCCTCCAAAGTACGAGCTTTGCCATCATCCAAGCCAAATCTTAACCTCAAAACCTTTCCCTCTCTAGGCGTTAAAGTATAAAGGATCTTAGACAACTGCTCTTTAAGCAAAGTGTGAGAAGCCGCATCCGCTGGGGCCAAAGCATCGTCGTCAGGAATAAAATCGCCTAAATGGCTATCTTCTTCTTCGCCAATAGGAGTCTCAAGAGAAACCGGTTCCTGTGCAACGCGCATAATTTCTCGAACTTTTTCAATAGGCATGTCCAATTGTTCAGAAACCTCTTCCGGCGTAGGGTCGTGGCCATTAATATGCAAAAGCAAACTCTGAGCTTTTTTAACTTTATTAATGCTCTCAACCATATGTACAGGAATCCGAATGGTTCGAGCCTGGTCAGAAATAGCACGAGTAATAGCTTGACGAATCCACCAAGTAGCATAGGTAGAAAATTTAAATCCCTTGCTATAATCGAATTTTTCGACAGCCTTAATAAGGCCCAAGTTCCCTTCCTGAATTAAATCCAAAAATTGCAATCCTCTTCCCAAATAACGCTTAGCAATGCTAACAACCAAGCGAAGATTCGCCTCAATCAAACGACGCTTAGCGCTTTCATCGCCATTAGAAAACTTCTGAGCCAAATCTAATTCCTCTTCGGTAGACAAAAGTGGTACACGGCCAATTTCCTTCAAAAATACCTTAACTGGGTCGTCAACCAGAAGAACCTCTGCAAATCCAGCGTCGTCGGGCTCTATTTCTGTTTTTTCATTAGCCATCTCTTGAGTAAACTCCAGATCGTCAGACTTAATCTCATTGAAATCTTCAATTATCTCAATTCCTGCAGCCTCAAGCTCATCATAAAATTTCTCCAATTGTTCTGGCTCAAAGTCAACCTCGCCCATAGCGTCGAGAATTTCCTTGGTATTAATCCGACCTTTAGCTTTAGCAGTGTCAAACAAAGTCTTCATAATAAGTTCCTTATCCTTAACTGGTGGAGTTGGCATCATCAAAACATTCCTCCTATTTTTTGTGTTCCTTCAGCATCTGCATGTATCCAATAATTTGGGTATCGCAAGCGGTACCAATTTTATTTTCGTCAAGTTTTTCTCTTTCAAATAAAATAACATTTATGTACTCGGAAACGGCATCCCTAGAGGACATTCTCTCAGCTTCTTTTGCCAACATTGCAGCAATAGCAGAAACTTCGTCGCAAGAAAAATCCAAAGTTAAATCCGTAATGCTAATTGGCCGGCCAGCCTTAAAGCGTTTTTCCAAAACAGAATAAATTTTCTGATTAAAGCTTGTACAAAAATCGCGATAAGAAAGCCGATCAAATATATTTCCCGCCGCTTCTGGGTTATTAATAATATAAGCAATAATAGCTTCCTCAGCCGCAGCAGCACGCAAGTTAAGTGGTTTATCAGCATTCAAGCGATCATTCCTAGCAGATAAATCTTGCTGAACGTTCAGAAACTGCTTTTTTTCATTACGTTTTTTCTTCCTCAAACGCTCCTTAGCTACCTGACTCATAATCGTCTGCTTTAAAATATCCAGCTTTTCACTCAATTTGCTCGCATAAATCTCCTGCTCAATCAAATCATCGAGCGAAGCCAAAATCTTAACGCAGTCTTTCAAATAGGTAATCTTAGCCTCAGAGTCAGCCAAATTATAATTACAAGCGGCCTTCTGCAGCCGATACTCAATATCATTACCAGAATTTTTAATCAATTGCGCAAATCGAATAGCACCGTCCTTGCCATAAGAGCGGATAAACTCGTCTGGATCCTTCCCGTCCGGCACAGATATAACTTTAATAAGTATACCTGTTGGCCGCAAAAGGTCAATCGCACGATAGGCCGCTTTTTGTCCAGCTTCGTCAGAATCGTAGCAAATAATAATTTCCTTAGTATATCGAGCAATAATCCGCGCCTGTTCTGCAGTTAAAGAAGTCCCCAACGTGGCAATGGCGTTCCTAAAGCCCGCCTGGTGCAAAGCAATAACATCCATATACCCCTCAACCAAGATCAAAACTCCATCATTATCGGACTTTGCAAAGTTTAAAGCAAAAAGATTCAAACTCTTTTTAAAAGCCAAAGTATCCGAAGTATTCAAGTATTTCGGTTTCAAGCCAGACATCACGCGGCCGCCAAAAGCAATAACATTACCGCGTAGATCAATAATAGGAAACATCACCCGGTCAAAAAAGCGAGCAGAAACGCTACTACCATCGCCGCCACGAGAATAAGCCAAATTCGCAGAGAGCATATCATCGTTATTAAACCCGCAAGCCCTCAAATGATTAATAAGGTCATACCTAGAGTTTGGAGAATACCCCACTCCAAATTTTTTAATAGTCCGGTCAGAAAGGCCTCGCCGATGTAGATAATCAAGTGCGCAACGGCCTTTTTCAGAGTATAAACTTTTGTAAAAAAACCTCGCCGCCGCGCGATTAATCTCCAAAATACGCATCTTAATAAAAGCATTTTCCTGATCTCGTTGGCTACTTTCAAGCATCTTGACCCCAGCTCGTTGCGCCAAAAACTTAACAGCTTCTAAATAATCCAAGTTCTCAATCTTTTCAACAAAAGTAATGATATCTCCGCCACAGCCGCATCCAAAGCAATAAAAAGAGTTACTCACAGGGTAAACGTTAAAAGAAGGCGTTTTTTCGGAGTGAAAAGGGCAGAGTCCCACGAGATTCCGGCCACGCCGCTTAAGGCTAACATAGGAAGAAATCACGTCAACAATATCATTTTTCAGTTTTATTTCTTCGATAAAGCCATCAGGTAACGGCATAAAAAGACCTCCATTTTCGGTTAATAAATGGGACTACAGAACATTTAAAAGAGTCAAGGAGCAAAATTTTTGAGAAAACGACAAATAAAAATGCTAAAATTAAGTTAAATACTATAGAACTGCTCACCCAAAACATCGCACTGCAATTGGCCAGAGGAGAATTCAGAAACTTTCTTAGACAGAGCAGAAAAATTATCTTTAATCAAATGAAAAAAAACAGTAATGCTCAAAGAAAAATCGGTTTGATCAATTACTCCAAAACAGTCTTCAATAATCTTAACAAGTTTACCATATTGATTATAATTGCAAATTAAGCTACAATCGCAACACAACCGCATTTTTGCAACACAAGCCCGTTCCAAAGCCAAACAAGCCGCCTGAGTGTATGTCCGAGCAAGACCTCCCGTACCAAGCAAAACTCCACCAAAATACCGCGTAACAACAATAACCACATTTTTTAATCGGTTCTTCTTAATAACATCCAAAACAGGCACCCCAGCTGTCCCATGAGGTTCTCCGTCGTCAGAATACCTGCAGACATTGTCCTCCCGAATAAAATAAGCAAAAACATTATGGCGAGCATCCCAGTGTTTAGCCTTAATCTGGCTTATAAATTTCAAAGCATCCGCTTCAGTAGAAACGGGTTCAGCATAAGCAATAAATCTGGACTTTTTTTCAATTAATTCGCAAACAGAAGATTTTTCTATAGTCAAAAAAGAATCTGTCATAGCGAAAAATCTCCTTTAAACGTGATAAAATAGCAAAATTCCCAAGAAAACCACCAGTTAACAATATGTAAAACGATAAGCGGTGCATTACTGCACCGCTAAATTTTGCAAGCAAAAACTAAGCTTCTTTACTATTATTAAGACGTCTATTAAACCGATCCACACGGCCGCCAGTATCAACGAGCTTTTGTTTACCGGTAAAAAACGGATGACATTTCGAGCAAATCTCGACCTTAATATTCTCCTTAGTCGAAGAAGTCTCAATAACATTGCCGCACGCACAAGTAATAGTTGTTCCGCTGTAAGCAGGATGTATATCTTTGCGCAACAGGGTCACCTCTTTCTAACAAACCACACTAATATAAAATATTATAACACAAACACAAAAACATTACAAGGGGATAAATAAAATTATTTTAAAAATAGGAATAAAACTAGAAACCAGGCAATAAACAGCAAATTAATTGACAAACTGCAAAAATTAAGATAAAATCAAGAACAAGCTAATTGTTGCAAGTTATGGCTATTACATGTCTCCGTAGCTCAGTAGGATAGAGCAACTGCCTCCTAAGCAGTAGGTCGGACGTTCGACTCGTCTCGGGGACGCCAAATTTTAAATCTTTAATAAATTAAAAATCGTTAACTCCTTTTGTTTAAAAATTTAACGATTTTTATGTGTTCTCAGTAGCATATAAATTATATCAATAAGCATTTGACATTGACAGTATAATTCACAAAAGCTCCTGGTGGAATAATCTGATGCGGACCTAACTCTATTTGAATTTTAATTGGTGGAAATAAATTTACATCTTTGCATAAGTAAGCAAAACAATTATTTGAGCTTAGAGAAAAAATAAATATTGCAGGGATTACCATTACGGATACTAAAAATTTTTTCATTAGAACCCTCTCCTGAAAATTATTGTTCTTAAAAATTATATAGAAACAAAATATTTTTGCCAACACATAACAAAAATTGTTTTTAATGCACTAAACAACATTGTGAAAACATTTCAAAAAAAGACTTTGCACTTTATTTAATTAGCCTCTTTGTTAATTTGCTGGCGTTTTACAAGTTCTGCAAAAAAGCCGTTTTGATTCATCAACCCCGCGAACGTACCATCTTCTATAATTTTCCCGCCATCTATAACAACAATTCTGTCACAATTTTTGATGGTTGAAAGCCTGTGTGCAATAACTATTCTAGTGCTTTTCAAGGAGTCCAAGGAGTCAGAAATTTGCTTTTGCGTAATGTTATCAAGTGCGCTGGTGGCTTCGTCAAACATCAATATGCTAGGCCGAGGCGCAATAGCTCGAGCAATCATCAGTCGCTGCTTTTGTCCACCGGATACACCGCCGCTGCCTTCAGTAATTACTGTATGCATGCCCATCGGCATATCTTTTATGTCAGCTTCGATTCCTGCGAGCCTTGCTGCTTCCCAAGCGTCATCCAAAGTAAGCCACGGCGCAGAAATCACAATATTAGAAAAAATGTCGCCCTGAAAAAGCTTACCGTTTTGCATAACAGCGCCAATATGACGCCGCAAACTTCGTAAATCCAACGTGTTAATGTCCTGCCCATCATAATAAATCGCACCGTTCTTGGTAGATTCAAAGCCAAGCAAAAGCCGCATTAAGGTGGACTTTCCGCATCCAGTCTTGCCAACTATAGCGATATACTGGCCAGGATCAATCTTTAGGCTAACATTGTCAAGCACCAGAGAACCTTTTTCACTGTATCGGAACGAAACGTTATTCAGCTCAATCGCGCCAGCCAGGTCTGTGATTATCTTTTTGTTTTCGCTGATCTCAGGTTCTGTATCTAGTATGGGCTGAATTATCTCAATAAAGGGCTTCATTTCAGCAAATTTAGTAAATACCGGCGACAACGCTAAAATGGCTCCGCTAACGGCAGAAAAAGCCGTGTTAAATGCGATAAAATCGGATAGACTCACGTCCGTGGTGCCGGCAATGTAATAAAGAACAATCGAGCCCGACATGGAGATTACTTTAGAGATCACAGGAAGAACTTTTATTAGCGTAGGTGGCTGATAATCTAGTTTGGCTGCACTTTTGTAAGTGTTTGCCCATTTAGAGAAAGCGCGCCGCTCTGCGCCGGAAAGCTTTATCTTTTGCACACCTGAAAAGAGCGAGTAAATAAGCGAATTTAGGCTAATTCGAAATTTATTTTTTTTTCTATTAAGAGAAAGCAACCTGAAAGT
Source organism: uncultured Eubacteriales bacterium (assembly GCA_949068525.1). Classification (GTDB taxonomy): domain Bacteria; phylum Bacillota; class Clostridia; order Oscillospirales; family Acutalibacteraceae; genus CAG-557. Next base: position 35,718 of record CARTIQ010000004.1, read on the forward strand.
GCCGATAACATCTAGCCCAAGTTGAATCAAGATGAACGAAAGTGCCGGAACAACCAGCGGTGATGCGTATTGATTCATCTGAAAAATATATACAAATGAGCACAAGGTAGAAAGTCCCACGCCAAAAAAGAGGCTGCTAAGCATAAGTGCGATCTGCTGCATGCCCTCCACGCGGGAGGACAAGTCGCCAGAATTATACTTAGAAAAAAAGCTCGCCGGTAAGGACATAATCCGGCTCATTGTAGCGGCCTGAATAGAAACATTCATCTTCATGCCAATACGTGAAGAGACCAGCTGGTTCGCGATCTTTATCAAAGCCTGAGATAAAGTCATGCCAATAAGCAAAACAGCAAAAGGCAAAAGCAAACTCACCTTGCCAACAGGTATTATGCTGCCAAATAGCAATTTGTTTACAAACGGGAGAATCATTCCAATCAGTTGGGCAGTTATAGAAAAAAAGGCTATGTATAATATATCTGTGCCGCTAAGGGCAGATATAATATAGCGGCCGATGTCTGTAAGAGTTAACTTCCGCAGCGGGAATGGCTTATAAAAACAAAATGCGCTTTCTTCTAGGAGGCCCTTTGTTTTATTGGAAATTTTAATCCGGTGACCCGATTCACAATCAAAAAAGCTGTACCCTTTTGTCGCATCAGGGATAAGCGCAACAGTGTCGCCAGATTTTGTTTGACCAATAAAAGCTCCCACCGCGTTCTTCCACCATTTGCCCTTTAACTCAACCGCACGGCGCATGATTCCGGTAGGACGCAACATATATTCAAGCTGCTCGTTCATGTCGTCAAGCTTGTTGGGCAGCTCAACGATTTTCGCGTTGTAGAACTTTAGCACCTCTTCAATGGCATTCTGCGTTTTTTTGCGGTCATTATTAATTGCCCTTGCTATGGCTGTTTCTCCCAAAACCACGGACGAAAGCTCCACAAAAGAATTTTCAAAATCCTCTTTATCCTTTTTCATGCGGTTTTTTAACTGTTCACTAAACCAACTCAAAAAAGCACCTCTTTTCTACATTTATTTTGGATTGATTACAATTACGCAGATTGCTTGACTACTCAGTGGTAATCAGTTGATTGTAAATGCCACCTTTAGCAAATAGCTCATCGTGAGTTCCGCGCTCGACGACTTGGCCTTTCTCTAGGACGATAATTTCGTCGCAGTCGCGGATGGTAGACAGCCGATGTGCAACAATAATGCAAGTGACACCTCTGTCAGTAATCGACTTTATGACTTCGTGCTCTGTTCTTGCATCCAAAGCGGATGTAGCCTCGTCCAGGATGATTATAGTCGGATCCTTAGCTAGAGCCCTGGCAATCTCCAAGCGTTGACGCTGTCCACCAGAAAAATTTTTGCCGCCCTCCAAAACAGTATGGCTGTACCCGCCGTCTTTGAGCATGATATCCTCGTGAATATGTGCATCTTTGGCCGCCAAAACCATTTTTGCCTCGTCGATGGACTTGTCCCACATCTTGATGTTGTCAGCGATAGTGTCCTCAAAAAGTATAATATCCTGGTCCACAACGGCGACAGAGCTTGTAAAAATCTCGCGATTTATCTGGGAAACGTCGATACCATCGAAGGTTATTTCACCCGTCCAAGGCTGGTATAGGCCAGAAATAAGCTTCGCAAGTGTAGACTTGCCACAACCCGAAGCTCCAACGAAAGCAACAGTAAAGCCAGGCTTCAAAGTCAAGTTAAAATCCTTAATTAACGGATCACCGAGGGGTTTGTAGCCAAATGTGATGTTTTTCATCTGCATTTCGCCCGTCAATTTTGTATATTCAGCTGTTTCGTCAAATTTTATATCGTCGTAATTCACATCAGGCTCATAGTTCATAACGTCCTCAATGCGTTCCATGTCAGTGCGCATCTCCTGAATCTGCTGACCAATTCCTCGGAAGGACTCAAGCGGCTCAATAAATTTACTTAAGTACCCCTGAAACATAATTAAAACTCCGGCCGTAAAGCTACTTTTTCCCTGCATAATAAACATGGCACCGATTAACAAGACCGCCATGTTGGCCAACCCCTGAATAATCTCAGGGGCAGTACCGATATATTCGTTCAGTTTAGAAAATTGCACAATAGAGGAATTCACTGAGGCCTGATACCCCGACCACTTCTCAAAAAAACCATTCTCAGCACCAGCAGACTTAATAGTTTCAACCATTTCAATGCCCGAAACAGTAGAAGAGGCTAACTTGCCAGCGTCTCGAAGTTGTGTTCGCGTGATGTTGATGCGCTTATGAGATATATAGTTTGTCAGAAACATATTAATAATAACGGCGCTAAGTCCCAAAAGAGTGAGCGGCCAGCTAATATTTACAACCATAAAAAAGTAAAATACCAACATAATAGCATTTAAGAAGATCGGGGCAAGGCTTTGGATCAAGACTTCTGCGATCTTCTCGTTAGAGGATTGCCGCATGGCGATGTCTCCAATTTGACGCTGAGAGAAAAAGTGCATGGGCAAGCGCAAAACATGCCACATAAACATTGAGTTTGCAACGATTGCGAGCTTACCCTTTATTTTTAGCATATAGACAATGTTTATAACCTGAACGATTATCTGAAAAAAAACAAACGTAGCCATAAAAAAAAGCACGGGCATCAGCCATTCAGGATTCTCCTTGGACAAAATTTTGTCCATGAAAATCCTAGTAAAAACCGGATTAATAATTCCAATAAATGTGCCCAAAAGCCCTGTCAAAACAACAAAAATAAACGGAACAAGGGTCCCGCGAAGTCGCTTTTTTACAAAAGATAAAACGCTCTTTTTCTTGCCACCGGGCACGAAAGCATCAGTCTTTTCAAAACACACGATGATCCCGGTAAAAGCCCGGTCAAAGTCCTCAATAGAGACCTCCACTGTGCCCCTCGCAGGGTCATTTATAACAGCCTTATTTTTTTTTAACCCGTTCAAAACTACAAAATGATTGAAGTTCCAGTGAATAATAGCTGGAAAAGTCAACGTTTTAACATCGTCTAGCCCGCATCTATAAGCATTAACCTCTAGTCCATAGGCATTTGCAGCATCTGACATATCTTTTAAATTGCTTCCATCGCGAGAAACACCGCAGTCCACGCGCACTTTCTCAAGAGGCAACCATTTCCCATGATAAGCTAAAATCATAGCAAGGCACGCTGCACCGCACTCCAAAGCCTCCATCTGCATGATTACAGGTACTTTTTCTACAGTATTCCGTTTGAACACGGATAAATCGCCCCCTAGCACTATTTTAGTTCATCTTTTAAATAGAAATTCAACCGGTGTGTACGATTCCATAATAATGTCAACCTTGCAGAGTCCGTCCACACGAGCAAAAGTTTCATCGCCGATCTCACCGTTAGCCCAAGCGAACGAGCCATCTGCAGTTTTACTAACTTTTATTAAAACCTGCACACCATACTCAGCCTCTAGAATACTGTCCGCAACGAACTCACTCGAGTAAGTGCCCAAAATGTCGGCCTGACAGACCGGTACAGAGGAAACCTTAACAACCTTCCCTTCGATGTAAGCGCTCATCGGCTTAGCTCGGTCATAAATGCGCACGGGCATGCCATCTGCGATTTTCGAGGAATAGTTTGCGTCAACATAGCAGACAACTGAATTTATAGTGTCTATATTAGAATGGCTACTCTGAAAGGTGCCGGTGCAAGAGACCTCTGACGTTATATTCCCGTTAAAAGCCCAAACAGAAAACGAAGTCGCCAAAATAAGCAAAGCGCCGATAATTAACCAAATGCTAGGGTTTGATACTTTGATATAGTCGTTAAGCTGGTCGGGCGACGAAATTCGATCCAGACACTTTTTTCTAAAAAGGCTATCATTCATGCGGTAAACCTCGCTTTCTTTCTGAAAAAGAGCGAAACATGCTCCAAAATAAAACTCCAGCTTAATCTTTGATAAATAATCGAGATAATTATAATATAATTTGTGCAAAATATCAACACAAAATGAAAAATAAAATGCAAAAATTTTAACAAAATCAAATAAGCCCATAAATAGTAGAATTTCTAAAAGCGAAGAGGCAAAAATGCGGCTCGTTAATGTCACCCCGGCGATGCGAGATTAGTCTGGATTTTTTTTAATAAATAAATTATAATAGTTTTAAAGGGCCAGGTGCCGACGATAAATGTGCATATATACAAGAATTTTCTAGAATTTTGAAATCGAGTTGAATTTTTATAAAGAGTAACGATTTATTTAGGATGTGTGAGAATGAACGACACGTATGGATACGATTTTTTTAAAACGGTCTGCGGGGCAGATTATAAAGATAAAAGCAACTGGGAACCCTTTTTTGGCCAGATAGCGCAAAATATAGTAGATAAATTTAATCCCAAAACGGTGCTAGATGCGGGCTGCGCTATGGGTTATTTGGTGGAAGCGTTGAGAGCGCGTGGGGTAGAGGCATATGGCTTTGATGTTTCTGAGTATGCGATATCTAATGCCGTTGAGGGCGCCAAGCCGTATTGTTTTGTACATTCGATAACGGAAAGCTTGCCAGACACTGTGCTGCAGAAATTTGATTTAATTATAACGATAGAGGTGATGGAACATTTGTTTCCAGAAGATGGGGAAAAGGCAATTGCCAACTTGTGCGAATACAGCGACACAATAATATTTACCTCCACGCCTTCGGATATCGAAAACATGACGCACGTAAACGTTCAGCAGGCAGAGTATTGGTGCAAGGAGTTCGCCAAAAACTCGTTTTTTAAGGATCACCTCCAGGATGTAGATTTTATCTGCGATTGGGCTATGCTATTTCGCAAAAAAGAAAATTTTGTGAATGTCATATTTGAATATGAGATGTACGATAGAATCGAGAAAATCAAGTTAAATAAATTGGCTGGAGAGTGCACAAAAAACGTAAGCAAAATAAAGGAACTAGAGGCACGTAGTTTGGAAGAAAAATTTAAGTATAAGCAGGTGGCAGAGGAGTATTCATCGCTAAGGAAGGACTATTTGGAATTAAATGATAAGTGCGAACGCGATGAATGTTTGATAGCTGAGTTAACGCAGCAGTACAACGAAATTGCAAATGCGCAATGGTGGAAAGTCACAAAGCCGATTCGAGTAATATGTGACAAATTGAAAAGGTTAGCCAATAGAATAATAAAAAGATTAATAAGGGCTTTTAACAACAATGGCTCAGTTTCGAAAAAAGAATTAAAAAAACAGCGCGAAACTAAGTTTGAAAAAGAGATAAAATTCAGCATCCTTGTGCCTCTTTATAATACGCCCACCAAATTTTTAGAGGCGATGATAAAATCTGTAAAAGCCCAAACGTATGCCAATTGGGAGCTGTGCCTTGCAGACGGAAGTGACGCCGGACATGGATACGTTGAGAAAATCTGCAAACACTATGCTTTTGCTGATAACAGAATAAAATATAAAAGGTTAAACAAAAATTTAGGGATATCCGAAAACACGAACGAGTGTGTAAAAATGGCAGCTGGGGGTTATTTTGCATTGCTGGACCACGATGATGTGTTGCACCCAAGTGCACTATTTGGAGGGGTTAAGGCTGTAAATGAAAAAAATGCGGATTTTATCTACACGGATGAAACAAAATTTAAAAACTCAGTAAATTATACGTTTGGAGCACATTACAAGCCAGACTTCGCAATTGATAATTTGCGTGCATATAATTATATTTGCCATTTTACGATGTTTAAGAGGGATTTGCTAGAAAAAAAAGACTTGTTCCGGCCTGAGTTTGATGGTTCTCAGGACCATGACTTAGTTCTAAGATTAACTGAAAAAGCACAGAATATAGTTCATATCCCGAAAATATTGTATTATTGGCGGGTCCATAAAAGTTCAGTTGCATCAGCCATTAGCGCTAAACCTTGCGCAGTTAAAGCTGGAATTAATGCAGTGTCGGAGTCCCTGAAAAGAAATAACCTCGAGGCCCAAGTGGAAAGCTCTGCAATTCTGCCAACCTTATATCGAATAAAATATAAAATTATTGGAAACCCCTTAATTTCAATATTAATTCCAAATAAAGATCACGCGGATGTGCTCTACAAGTGCATCAATTCTATATTTGAAAAGTCTTCTTATAAAAATTTTGAGATTATTATTATAGAAAACAATAGCAAAGAGTCAGAAACCTTCAGCTATTATGAGACGCTAAAAAGTCGTAAAAACATAAAAGTACTTGAATATGAAGCAGGTGGGAAGTTTAACTATTCTGCTATAAATAATTTTGGCGCTCGGTTTGCCGCGGGAGAGCATTTGCTATTTTTAAATAATGATATCTCAGTGATTAGCGAAGATTGGCTCGAAGAAATGCTAATGTATTCTCAAAGAAAAGACGTTGGCGCAGTGGGTGCAAAACTATACTACTCAGATGACACTATACAGCACGCAGGGGTAATAATAGGATTAGGCGGAGTTGCTGGACATTCGCACTGTGGCTTTAAGAGAACAGCTCCAGGGTATATGACAAGACTGCATTTTGCCCAAGAATGTAGTGCTGTAACAGGAGCTTGCTTGATGACAAAGAAAAGTATTTTCGAAGAAGTTGGTGGATTTGACGAAAAATTATTTGAAGTAGCTTTTAATGATGTGGACTTGTGCATGAAAATCAGAAAAAAAGGCTACAAAATAATCTGGACGCCCTATGCAGAACTATATCATTATGAGTCAAAAAGTCGTGGGCATGAAGATACTCCAGAAAAAAAACAGCGTTTTAAAAGAGAACAACTTAACTTTAAGACTCGCTGGAAAAAGGAGCTAGCACAAGGGGACCCATTTTATAACCCTAATTTAACGCTAGATAGAAGCGACTTTTCTTTAAAGTAAAAACTGATAATAAAAAAAACACCCCTTTGACTTTTTCAAAAGGGTGTTAAAATTTTATCACCAAAATTTTTTAAACAGAACAGAAAGACATCCGCATGTACAGCAATTAGTTTTTTCCTCTTGTTCAGAAAGTGATTCATTGTTATCTTCTTCCATTGCCAATCTATATGTAGGCGATAATAGTGGCTCTTCATTACTATAGATGTTTGGGGGTTGAGAGGCTGGGACTTCATCACATCCGTTTTCAATCTGAATAGCGTTTACAACTATAGGAAGATTATTTTCATCTGCAGTATTATCTTCATCAGAATAATTTGCATCATTTTCGTGTTGTTCTTCAACTGCAAGAGTAGAAGTGTCATTAGAAGAAGCATTTAGGCCTGAGTTATATTTTTTCTCCTCGCCATCTGAGTAGTTTTTTTTCGGGAGTAGATTCTTCTTCTGCAATCGGCGTAAAAGATTCGTTGTTTTGCTGCGCGGAATTATTAAAATTTTCGTGTTGTTCTTCCTCTTCATAATCATTGATTTCATTAAATTTGCTGACATCTTCTGCATTAATTGTTATGCTTTGGAGCATAACCCCACCATCATCCGAATATTCTAAAACCTCAGTCCCTCCTGGGTCATACGAAGCATGAAGAGGCCACTGGGCGTTAAAAGAAATTGCTAAACTCAATAGAAACGGATTTAAGCAAAATTTTTTCATAAGAAGATCACACAACCTAATCATAAAATTATTTAAATTAACTTGAAGTATCCATAGGTAGGCTCTTTTTACTATGGGCCTAATTTTTGCTGTTCGCAATTGATTTTATAAATTATCACCCCCAACTAATATTTTAAAATAAATTTCCACAAAAAACAACACAAAAATCCGCGCTATGCCCAGGGCCATAATTATACAAAATAATTGTTTTGTATAATTAATGTTTTGCCCGCTATCTTTTTTTATTTTTCTATATTGTTACGAATGAAGAAATTCTTGAAAACAAAAGACTAGAAACCAAGTCAATTGCCGAGGAAATAATCACTATGATTACAATGCATCCGGCGCGAACCAAATATAATTTTACACTATTATGCACGCTTTCCGATCTATTTTTTAAAAATATCATGGATGAAAAATGATTAGATATTTTCATGGCCTCTCTCGTCATTAGTAGTACTGCTACTGACGAAACAAATATACCAGGCAAAAAGACTACCGTATGGAGGATAATTCCGTTTACGCCATAAGCCGAGTATAAGTAGCTTTCCGTTAAGCCTATGCATATACCTCTTGCAAATGGAATCAGAGGCGCTAATACGAATCCCCATGTTGAAAGGCCAATGAAAAATGAAAGTATCACAAAAATGAACGTGGAAGATATGGAGGTTACAAACACTTCTAATAGCGTTCTTGAAAATCGTTTTTTTAAGTCGCTCAAAAACAAGACGTTTATTAGCTTTATTACTCCGCTATCCGCATACTTTAGCAATATCGCTCCAAAAAAAATTCCAACTAATAAAAATATCGATAAAAAAATTAATAGCTTGTTATTAATTAAAAACGTCCGGATGCTTATTTTTCTTATTTTACGCAGGCCTTTTTTTAAACTTATTATGTTCATAAATTTTCTCCAAAATTTTAGATTTAGATTCTTTAAAAATATTATGAATAAAATAAGAATAATATAACCTTACGTTTTTTTCGTCAAAGCCTCCTAAAAGGAGAATAAAAGTAATAAAAAGTTGCCCGATAAATGCTTGCTTTAAGCATAAATCAGGCTGTTTTTATTTAATTATTTTCTTCAATCATACTCATTATCATCATCACTGCTGCTTTGCGCTAAGGGGGCAAATGGATTGGCGTAGGTATTCGATTGGTGGTTCTTCTCTGTCTTTTGTGAGAAAGGATTGTTGCTAGGGCCGTTATCTTCCTGTTGCTGCGGTTGTTGGTCAGGCAAGGATTGATTGTTATCAGCATTATAAGGGTTTTGTAGCAATTGTTGTTGCTGTGTTGGAGGGTCCTGTTGCTGCGGTTGTTGCTCAGCCGAAGCTTGTTGCTGTTGTGATTGATTATCGTTAGATGGAGAATGTTTGGGCTTATTTTCTTCTTCTACAGACGAATCTATATCAGCAGAATCAGGGGGAAGTTCAAAGTTGAAATAACTGCTAATTTTGCCCGAAACCCATTCGCCTAAACTGCGTATTGGCGCCCGAATATAATATACAATTGTTTTTGCACCATTTTGAGCGATAACAAAGCAACGGGTATACCAAGGATCTGTTTGGTTGGCTGTCTTTAAAAATTCCAATTCCGTATTTATTATTTTATTATATTGATTTTTTGCAAGTGACAAGCTTTTTATACCGGTTTTTACCACAAATCGCCAAATATAGTCGACGGCTGTGGCTCCATATTGAGCAATACCATTTGGTAAAAAGAACTTTACGACACGAGCTGGCAAACAAGGCTCCACCCCTAAATCTATGATAGTGTCCCCATCTATTTCTAGCCAATCATAGGTATCATAGGCAATTTGGGCCCCAAAAAGAAGTTTTGAGTCGCTTTCTGATGGTTCGCGGGCCAATGAACGTTCCATCAATAATTTTAACTTTAAGGCTGCCTGTTTATCAACATTATTTACAATGACTGCAAAACATTGCTCCGGATTATCCTTAGAAAGAACCGCAATATTACCATCATTAAAATTTGAAGAATCAATACCTTTAGCATTAGAATATTTATCACAAATCAAACCTTTTGACTTATATATTTGAGCATTCATTGCTTTAGCTTCAGCTGGAGAAATGTAATCATTTAAATTTTTAGGAGACCTATAGCCATCATACTTTAAAACATTACCAGCTTGAACTGCATTAAAAGGATCTCCGGGATCTACAGTAGGATTTTTCATAAGCTCAACAGGCTTTTTTATTAAATCCGCGGCCAGTTTTTCAGCGTCAGTTTTCCCGTTTATTTCATCAATATTTTTATAAAAGTTTTCAATATCTTTTAAAGATTTTTTCTTTTCTCCAGGGTTAACTAAACCCATAGCCAACGTATCTACTTCTTGTGGTGAAACCGGAACAAGCCTGTATTCAACAGGTATGTTGTTAATATTTACCTTGAAAGTATTTAGATTGCTATATCCGCTGTCAGCGGTAAAAAAACCAAGTGCTGCGCCACAAGAAGCACCTAAAACATTTTTTCTGAGGCCAGTTGTACCTCCAAACAAACCACCAATCAGGATCTCAAAAAATGTTCTCCACCTAAACATAGCTTTAGTTTTTCCCCATAGAATTTGCAAAGTATTAGGAGAGTTAAGTCTTATGTTAAACTTAACACTTGGCATCAAATTTTGATGATTTTTGAGTTTAAACTTTACGACACCTAAACAAAATGATGTAGTTTTTTCGTTATAATAACACAGAGGTGTTTTTTTCGATGATGAGAAGCTACCTAGTTTAATAAAACTAACATCAGCAAAAGCTTTGCTATCTACTGACATTGACGGGGATATTTCTGCACTAGCATGGCTAAACATCGCACTAAAAAAGACAAAAAAAGATAGAATTAAGGTAACAAATCTCCTCATAAAACATATCATTCCTTTAATTTCTTGTGTATTAATTATACTACATTTTCTGTGAATAATCAATTTTATCCGAAAATTTCTCCTATTTATATAACTAAACACGAAAAAAAACAAAAAAATATATTAATTTAGCGAATAAATCAATATATTATTTATAATATATTTAAATTTTTAAATTTTTAGTTAAATTCAAACAACAAAATTATCTGTTATACTTAGAAGACAACCATCATATACATACATGAAAGTTGCCTCTGCATATTTTAATTTTTTATCATATTAGTGTGCATCTGATTATTAACCAACAAAAATATCAGGTACAATCCCGTGGATCCGGCGAGGACATATATTAAACTTGTTGAAGCTGCTGATATACCGCTTTCTATGTTTACTGAAACCAATATTGGAGCAACCGCTTCGCCTATTTTTGATGCCAGTAAAAACAAAAATGTCGCGGTTACTTTGTCGATGTCCGGCTTTATTATATATATTTCCTCAAGAATCACGTTAAGGCCGAATCCATCAGCGAATCCCAACAAAATCACCGATATTATAACAGTTGCGAGCGTGTTGTACAAGGAAAACACCCCAATTGAAAGTATGATAAACAATACATATAAAAATGTGGACTTTTGAACGCCAAACCATTTGATCATAAACTTGCTACCTACGCTCGAAGTATAAGCGCTTAACATAAAGTTTATCATCATCAATCCGGATATAATCGACTGCGAAAGGTTTATCTCATTGCCATAAAGTGGTACGCAATAAGATATAAAGACGCTCGCCAGGTATACTGGCACGATTATTAAGAGCATATATACGATAACTTTAGATGACTTGAAGATATTTATCAAATTATAGAACGAAAAATTATCTCCGGTTTCGTTGTTGCTTTGCTTTATGTTAGTAATGCTAATTAGTAGTACGCTTGCCACGATTAGCACGGCCTCTAGAATGAACACGAATGAATATGATGATCTCCCTGAAATCAAACCACCTATCACAACCCCGCAACTATATCCAGCAATTCTTCCTGCGGCCACTGTTGCCAAGAGTTTTACACGCAGAGTAGCATCTTTTTCAAATATTGCGCACAGCTTTGTAGAGGAAATTAACGCTGCCATACCAAGACCCAGAACGCCTCTTGCGAGCGAGAATTTAAATAAATCGTTGCAAAACCCGCAAGATATAGAGCCAATTGCGGCTAAAGCTGTTCCAGATATTATCATTTTTTGCATGCCAATTTTATTTACGACAAATAGACATATCAGCAATCCAAATATTGTTGCAATAGCGCCCATTGTAGTCGGTAAGCTCACTAAAAAGTTCGATGCGTCTGAGAGTTTATTAAACAACTGATACGATACAATAGACACAAAGCTTGAGTCTAGCCCTAACGCCAAAAATAGAACGAAAAAGAAGATTCGCAGTCCACTTGGGTTGAGTTCTTTTTGGGGCTCGATTTTTTCTTTATCTTGACGCTTTTGGGGCCGGTTTATAAACAAACTTATTTCAATTGATATTAAGATTGTTACCAAAATTAAGATAAGCGCTTCAATTAGCAGATTAATTATATTTTTGTTTACGAGCTCTTGATTAATCTTATACTCGACATTTATATAGTAGTCCTGATCTAAAATCTGGATTTTATTAGATATAAAATTATTTTTGATTGCGCCCCTTCCCTGCTGCAGATCTGTCACAAAAATTTTAACAATCTCGTCTATGCTACCATAGATGTTTTGCAGGTACTCTTCAACTCCGGTTATTTCTTCAAATGGAATGCCTTGTTTTACCACAGATTCAATATCTCTATCGATAACGTTGGAAACAATATAGGCCATTTTGTCTAAAGAGTCCTTGTACTCGTTGGTATAATTAGATAGCACATAGCCACCCAATGCAATTTGTGTAATCACTAGCGAGGTCATTAAAAGTGTTTTGAAGGCTCTTGTAGAGATTCCTCCCGTTACACTGTTTCTAGGTATATAATAATATATAGCAAAAGATATCAACAAAACAATCAACAAAATGACTGCACTAACGAGCAAGATCGACTTAACATAATCGAGTGTCAGTTTATTCACGTAGTTTTGCGATAGTCGTAAAACAATTCTATGCTCGCTATCAATGGGCGCTGAGCAAAAAATGCCCGACCGGCTACTAACATATTCTACCGATGCGATATTCTCAGGAATTTTAGCATCAGTTGCGCCGGCCTGTGAGATTATCTCATTTTTAGAATTTATTACGCTCACATTAAGGATATCTTCGGAGATATTGAGCGTCTCGTTTAAGAGATCTTCCAGGCCATAGAATTTTTCTATAGTCTTGCCGAAGCTCATAGAATAATTTATCCTCTGTATAGCGCCACTTGTGCTCGTCAAATTCGCATTCGCGTAAACTTCAGTTATCATGTTGCTGTACGACATGACGTTTAAAAGAGAAGACAAAAATACCAAAGGAATCGAGACCAAAATAAATATCACCAAGAATCGGAAATACGATAGCTTTTTCTTCATACTAGCATTGTCTCCTGTTAACTTTTTTGGCTTGTGCACTTAGCTCACGTATATTGAGTCTATAATCAGCAGTGTTGATAGTGGGATTTTCAAATTTATAAGTTTCGCAACATCATAGTTTAACGAGATTTTGGGTGTGTCATCATTAACCTGTTCCAGCTGGTCAAACGGAGTGCCTTCCAAGTAAGATTTTATCTGACTCGCCGCAAAATAGCCTTGCTCCATTCCATCATTTATAACAAAACCAATCAGAGCTCCATATTCCACCTGCTGCTCACTTGTCTGCGCTATTGTGAATATGTTATGCACATAGATGTCCGATTTTAGCAGATCTTTCAGTCTCTCGTTCTCAATAGTCGCCGTGGTTATATATAAGCTATCGATTCCCTCGTTGGCAAGTTCCTTATAGGATTGCTTCAAATCTTTATAGTATCTCTCGTAATCGTTGTCGTTTTGTGCTTCTACCACATGCTTTTCTATAATGTCAAACCCCAGGCTACTCGAGAGCTTTCTGAGCTTGTCTATTGCCGAATAAGAAAATGCCTCAGGCGTGTCCTGATACACAACACCTATTTTCTTAAAACTAAAAATCTGATGGCTCGCAATTATCTGGCGTTCATAGCGGGTTCTGTCAATATGGGCAAAGGAATTATCACGAAAACGTTCTATTTCATTCTTCACAATCCCGGCAGAGATCGGATCTGCACAGGCCAGCACCATGAATTTATTTTTCTTCTCGTGCTCCAAAAAATACTTGCCCGCCACCGTGCCCATCACAACAACAAGGTCGACGTCATCTCTGTTTACCATGGCAGCATAATCACTCTCAGGCATGTTTTTCATGTTAAAGTACATGCCCTGCACAAGCTCAATTTTGTCCGAGTAATAATTATTACAGATATCGCGCCAAATTTTAGAAGTATCAGCCTCTTTCAAATCTACTTTATAGTCGCTCTCAACCAAACCCAGCTTCTGAAAACCCGCAAATATCTCCGAAAGTTGTCTCGAAAAATTGTCAAAAACCTCGCTCTCTACATACCCTATCCGTAATTTCTCAGGCTTGCTTTCAGAAAAGGTCGTAGATTTATCCGTTCCAAAAGGAATAACAAGTGCCAATATTAAGATTACACAAAAAAGTTTTTTCACACAGCAACTTCCTTTCGGTTTATTTATTGCCATAAAACAAACAAAAACTTATTATAAATTGCTTTTTTTATATACTCAATATTATATTGTTATCAAAAATTTTGCGAGTTGCAGTGAATTATTTTCACTCGCGCTTTGTAAAAAAAATATCCTTAGCAAAGACTAAGGATATTTCAAATTATTATATTTAATTTTGCCTCGATTAGTTTAAATTAACAGGTGTAGTCAAAAAAACTTGATCATATACTTCGTATAAATTTTTTTTGCATGTTTGAGCTTTTTCTTCATCGTTAAAAATTCCGTAAACTGCCGAACCACTTCCTGTCATGCATGAGTTTAATGCCCCGCTCTTTTTTAGCATTTCTTTTATTTTTGAGACTTCTTCAAGATTAAGCACAAATTCAAATCGATTATAAATATTGAGGGCAACATCCCGCAAATTTTTAGATTTTATTGCATGCACAAAATCAAATAAACCACGTTTTATATGCTTTTCTGCACATCTGTCAAACATCTCATATGCGCTTTTAGTAGAAACAAAAACACTAGGTTTAACAATAATTATCCAGCACTTTGCAATAGAAGGAAGTGAACTTAACGTTGTTCCCGTGCCAGTAGCCAGCATTGTTCCAGTATAAACACAAAAAGGAACATCCGCTCCGATTTCTCCTCCGATTTCAGCCAATTGACTTTTGGAAATCCCTGCATTAAATAAGCGGTCAAGAGCAATTAAAGTAGCCGCAGCATCTGTGCTTCCTCCTCCTAGCCCCGCACCTTTAGGAATCCTTTTTTTTATATTTATACTTATTCCTGGATTTTTAATATTTGTGTGCAAAAAAAATTTTTTTGCCGCAATATATGCGGCATTATCTTGAGTTTGATTAGTAACTTTGCAAGTACACGTTAACCTTATTTTACAATCATCCGTTTTTTTTATCGTAACCACGTCGCACAAATTAACTGACTGAAGCGCCATCTCGACTTCGTGGTATCCATCATCGCGCCGGTTCAAAACATCTAAATATAAATTAATTTTAGCCGGTGCGTTAATCTGGACTTCGTTAATCTCATTTAATCCCATATTATCAAAGATACTCCATCACCATAAATAATTTTAAATCTTAATCAATTATACATTACCGTTTAGGGCTCGTCAATTAAGCTCCTTATGCAACCTTATTTACTTCGCTTTTAAAATTGTTATTTCTAATTGCAAATAAAAATATCGGCTCCAAAAATCCACAGCTCAACACTGTAAATACAGTCATCACAACAGCTTTATTGCTGAACTTTTTATATATTTTGTATGCTACGTAATATGCAAAAACCATAGATGCAGCTTGAAGTGTGCTTAACATGTTTAATTCTGCCGAATTCAAATTACTGCCACTAAAAGCAGCTAATATCGTAGAAGAAAACATGCTCCCATATATAACTGAAAAGATATTAAAACCTAAATACAAAAATGGCATTACTTTATCCTCAAAAGCCATCCTGCCCAATATATATGACCCAGCAACTGGAACAAACACCAATCCACTATTTTTTATTCCCATTTTTTTTGCAATTTTCATTACTGCAACGCCTTTTAAAATATAAAGTATAAAAGCCAGCAGTAAGAATGCTCCAAAAACGGCAAAAAATATTGACAAGGTCTGACCAATAAGATCCGCGTCCGGTAAGTTTCCATTTCTATACATGCAAATCCACACCCTTTTTGTTTTTGCGACTATTATACTATATAATCTAATTTAAGTCAATATTTTTATAATTAAGATGCAGTGTGATTTAATTATTTAACAAATTTTAGTTTTATACATACATTAGTGCAGAGAACCTTTTTAATTATGATTTATCTGGTTCAAGAGTTTTTAAAAGAGAGGGCTTTTCTATTATGAACAGACAAATTCTCTCACTAGATGAGTTGAAAGTTGGCGAGCGGGCAAAAATTGTATCTTTGCTTTTTTGCGGAAGTGAACGGCGTCGTATGCTGGACTTTGGTATGATAGCTGGAACATATATTGAAGCCGTACAAAAAAGCCCGGCCGGTGATCCTGTTGCGTATTTCGTCCGTGGCACACTGGTTGCCATTCGCTCCGAGGACGCCCAAAAATGTTTGGTTATGCGATAAGATAAAACTTCTTACCCCATATTTTTAAATTTTGCGCTAATGTTATCAACAAAAAGGAGATTTTTTATGAGTCTTATTAATAAACCTGCGTCTAGATGCGATTTTTCTCAGGACTTTAGAGTAGTTGACAAAATTTCTGAAGACGATATTGTTGTTGCCGTAGCAGGCAATCCAAATGTCGGCAAAAGCACACTGTTTAATGCTTTGACAGGGCTGAACCAACACACCGGCAACTGGCCGGGAAAAACCGTCGCAAACGCCCGGGGAATCTGTAAATATAAAGATAAAAATTTTATTTTAGTCGACTTGCCGGGAACTTACTCTTTAATTGCAAACTCTACAGAAGAAGAAATCGCACGAGATTTTATTTGCTTTGCTCAACCAAATCTCGTTGTTGTCGTAGTCGATGCCACATGCCTCGAGCGAAATTTGAACTTAGTTTTGCAAATTTTAGAGATAACCTCGAACGTAATCGTGTGCGTAAATCTCATGGATGAAGCCCAAAAAAAGAAACTCGCAGTAGATATCGATGAACTCTCGTTGCAGTTGGGTGTACCAGTTATTGGAACAAGCGCGCGCAATCAACAAGGGCTCGAAGCGTTAAAAAATGAAATTTACAGCTTATATGTAAAAAAGACAAAGACTTATAATATAAAAGTCCAGTACAGTGAGAAAATAGAGTGGGCAATATCTCGGCTTGAGCCATCAGTCTCTAATTTACTTGAAGATAGTGCCATACTCCCCCGTTGGCTCAGCATAAAGCTCTTAAATATGGACGAAAACCTACATAGAACGCTAAATAAATATCTTTCATTTGATATAATGGAAAATCAAAAAGTGGCTGCGACTCTGGCGAATATAAACCGGGAGCTATTTTTAAGCGGTGCCAACGCCGATCTCTTGCACGACGAAGTGGTAACCACCCTCATAAAAAAGGCCAACGAAATCTACGAAAAGTGTGTAAGGGTTGAAGACCAGCAGTACACCAAAAAAGACCGGAAAATCGACAAGCTGTTAACTTCTAAAATTACCGGTATCCCCATAATGCTCCTGATGTTATTTATAATTTTTTGGCTCACTATAACTGGTGCAAATTACCCCTCTGAACTAATTGCATCGGGGTTATTCTTTGTTCAAGATAAGCTCGTGCAACTTTTCGAATTCATTGGAGCCCCTCAATGGATAACCGACATGCTAATTTTGGGAGTATACAGAACGCTTGCGTGGGTCATTTCTGTGATGCTCCCGCCGATGGCCATCTTTTTTCCACTCTTCACCTTGCTGGAAGACTCCGGATACCTGCCACGAATTGCATTTAACTTAGATAAATTCTTCAAAAAAGCCGGTGCACACGGCAAGCAAGCCTTAACCATGTGCATGGGGTCTAAGTGTATGCTTTTTAACGAGGTCTAATTAAACCTCATAAATTTTTGAATCATGCTCGCCTACGAAATTAAAATAAATTTTTATTTGTTGATGTCTAATTTTTCCACTGTCTGTTTTTTTATAATGACCTTGTCCTATTTCAATGTGATCTATAAAATTAATCAAGATATCTCTCGTCAACTCTTTTATATTAGAATATTCATTTACAATTTTTGAAAAATTATTATAAGAAGTTTTAATGTTTTCAACAAACTTTCTTTTGTCCGATAAATAAGAATCTATTTTATTAATTTTTTCAACCAATTTATTGTTTTCTTCTTCATATTTTTTTAATAACTTCTTTAATCGATCGTTATTTATAACTCCATTAAAATTGTCTTCATACAATTTTTCAATAATACAATCTAGTTCTTTAACACGGCGTTCAAGCTTTACTCGATCTTGGTTAAGCAAAGAAAAGTTACCATTTAAACCAATTTGCGATTTAGCTTCTTCAAATAAAGCTTTTTTATCTGCTTCAGATAAATTGATTTTCTCCCGTATTGCATTTAAAACCACATCATATAGCACATTATAGTCTATAAAATGATTGCTGCATTCTTTTTTACCATTTAATTTATAACCTCCGCAAGCCAAGTTTGCTAAAGAACCTTTCTTTCTTGTTCCCACAGATGACATACTTTTTCCACAATCCATACACTTAGCAAGGCCCGAAAAAATGTTAGTAAAGTTACCCTTTGTTGCACAAGTACGATTAATACTTATTTTTTTTACTTTTTCGAATGTGTCTAAATCAATAATTGGCTCATGGGTATTGTAAACAATTATCCAATCATTTTTTGCATTTTGAATCGTTACCTTGCTTTTAAAAGACACTTTTGTAGTTTTGCCTTGTGCCGTGTGGCCAAGATAAACTATATTTTTAAGTATCTTCGATATGGTACTAGATGACCATTCTTTTCTCTTTGAATAGTTATCAATATTTAGCTGTGGGTTTTTAAGGCACCTATATTGAGCTGGTGTAAGGGTTCCTTCTTTGTTTAGATATTCTGCAATTTTTTTCGGATTATTCCCTTCTGATGCCCAAATAAATATTTTCTTTACTATATCTGAAGTTTCTGGGTTGACCAAAAGATGGTTTTTATTACTTGGATCCTTAATATATCCATAAGGTGGAAAATTGCCAATAAAATTTCCTTCTTTCATTTTTGCTATAAAAGATGATTTAATCTTTTGTGAAGTATCTCTTGCATACATCTCATTTATAACATTCTTAAATGGGGCAATGTCTGTGTATTTGTTGGCAGAATCATAACCATCATTAATGGCTATAAACCTAACTTTTTTTGAAGGGAAATAAATTTCTGTATATTGGCCCGTAGTTATGTAATCTCGACCCAGCCTAGACAAATCTTTAGTAATTACTAAATTTAATTTTTTATCCTCTATGTCTTGAATCATTCGTTTAAAATTAGGCCTATCAAAATTTGTTCCAGACCAACCATCATCAATATATTCGTCTACAACTTTAAATGCATTTTCTTTAGCAAATGACCTTAACATTTTTCTTTGAGTTATAATGCTAGAACTTTCATCACAGCTACAATCATCTTTTGACAGCCTCATATACAAGGCTGCCTTATATTTGGTTGAGTTTGGTAACATTCTATCCTCCTTAAATTTAACCAAAGTCAATCCATAATATTTATAGATTGATTATAACACCTTATAGTCAATTTTTATATGCCTTAATTTTTGTTCTAACATTTTTTTTAAGATTTGGTTTATGTCTACACTTTCTGTAAAAAAACTTTCAATAAGATACTTATCTTTTTTTGTTTGTTCATGATTTGATTTAGTATCATAATTCATATTTTGTTCGCCTCCTTTTTATTGTTATGAATATAAATATCTTTTTTTGCATGTACAATAAAAATTAATATTTCAGCCTGCTGATGGTATTCAGCACCACACGAATTCAACGTTCCCCCACACTGGGACTGCACTCTGGGACTTAACCTCGACTGTGGACAGGAGTATCATTATAGATTGCAGGATTCATCGCGGATTCGCTACCACACAAATTTTATATCTGGATGTTTACCGCTCGCTCAATGAGGTCTTCGCGCATCCGATAAAACGCTTGTCCAACAACTTAATGTAACTGAAATATTGATATTCGATTGTCAAAGTTCAAAGAGTGAAAAATCTCCCTCTAATTAATAAGGTCTTTTTAAGGGTGTTTTTTACAGGTAAATTTTAAAAATATTTAATTTTCTCTGTGTTTTACATTTTATGCTTTAATTTATTAATTATTTTATTGATTTTTTCACAGAGGCTTTGCTGTTTAATTTTATAAATTTTAGCTACATCAGTTTGAGTTTTATCTTTTTCGAATATGTAGCTGAGCAAGGTCTGTTCCTCAATGGGCAAGCTTTTAACTTCGGCATGTAACTTTTGATCTTCTATCATGTCAATCCAACCAAGTAGGCTGCAGGATGCGAGCTCTTTGTCTAAGTCAAAATTATCTTTGAAGTTACTAAAAGTGGACACATCCTCTATCGAAACTTCACTTTCATTTATTATTTTTTGCTTATTTCTTTCTTTCAAAAACATATTGTGCCGAATCTTTTTAAAATAAGCCACTTCATTTCTTATACGATGTTCGTTTTTCATGATATTTCCTCCGAATTTGTTGATTTAACCTGTAATTCGAAGGTTTTCATGGATATCGGATATAATAAAAGAAAATTTGCTGCATAGACTTTCCTAAATCTGCCGCAAAAATTCAAATCACTTCATAGCTCCCGGTAATACGATATTTCTTAGGCTTTTTTGAACATAAATAATGCTTTTAAACTTTTTGCGACTGCGAATTGAACAATTGCTTATTTACGTCCAATGTTATCCAAATTATTCCAGTTAATTTGTCCTTTATTGATTGCCGATTATTGTTGATATAAAGCCATTTATAAAGCTTTTTATTTTAATTTGAGAAATAAACAAGAAAGAGCACTACGCAAAAATCTTACGTAATGCTTTTAATTCGTTGATATTTCTAGAAAAGCCGCTAACTTTTGTTAACGGCCTAAAAATTTTTAATTTTTTTATTTTATGAATAGGAAATAAATAAAGAGGCCACTCTTTTTTAGAGAGCAACCTCTTTGTAAATTCATCTATAATAAAGAATATTAAGGATTTTATTTAGTTTTACTGTCTAACCATGTTTATTTTTGCAACACCCACCACGCCAACAACAAGCTAAAGCTCCCATTAGGCACGTATGCAAAACAATTCTGTTTCATAATTGTTACTTAAAGGTATGCAAAAACTTTGCCTTCTTAACAAGATTTAAAAGCCACGCGAAGCCCCACCACCACCGGCCGAGCCACCGCCGAAACCGCCTCCCCCCTGAGAGGTTCCTCCAGCAGAAGACGAACCACTACCAGCGTGCACTACATTGTTGTTTAGCATCAGGCACATTGACAAAGATAGAAAGGCTATTATTTTAAATATTTTTTTGATCATATTATCACCTTCAAATATAAAGTTGGAGTGGCTAGCCAAGCTTATTTTAACACATAAATTTTTATAATGACACAAAATATGCCAAAAAAGTTAAATTTCTCCGTTTTAAATCAAAATTAAATTGCTTTATTAGAAAAATATATTTGTAAAAACAAATACGCACACATAATTTTTATAAATTTTGTAGATTTATTCGGGCTTTTTTTACTTTGATTTTAAATTTTTTTAGTTACAAACTTTTTCGCAACTTCTAATGCGGTAGTAAGCGATACTGCGAATTTTTCTCGCGTTGCCTTGTCTATTTGCTCCCCGTCGCACAAGAGCCGAGTGTTTTGCCTTATCCCGGCCGTAAACTCAGATAAAACTTCGTCTATTTCAATTAGCCGAGGTTTGAACTTTTTATCTTGGCCTAAAATGTAATCCGGCGTGGTTCCTAGCACTAAACAAATAGATAAAAAGGTTGCGAAATCCGGTTCACGCCGCTCTTGCTCATACATTCCGATTGCAGATGGCGAAACGTTTACGGCTTTTGCAAGCTCTACCTGCGACAATCCGCTTTTTATCCGTAACATTTTTAGCCTGACCGTAAAAAACAGCAAGTCTTTAGCTGATAAGTCTCTTATTGCCACTTCTGGCGTTTGTTTATCGCTACGTTCTTTAACAGAAATTAGGTAAGCAGAGTTATCAATAAGCCAGTTAAATGTGCTTAATTTCACGAACTGCGGTGATATTTTTTCAAAATTGAGATGCGTTATCTCATCAAATATCCCTAAAAATGCTTCGTTAAATTTGGATTTTGAAGGTGGTTCGGTTAATACTAAACACAACTTTATATCCGGATTTTCTACCTTTATTTTTTCAAGACATTCTAGGCACAGCCTATCAAAATCACTTTCTGCACCAACATAAAATTCTCTAACTTCGAATTTCTTTATTACATTTTTTATTTCTTTTTTCAGCTTTGCCTTAATTTCTTCAAGGTTACCATAACTAAGATTTCCCTCAAAGCAGCAACTTTTGTTCGCCATATTTTGCCTCTTTAATAAATTTTATATGTTTAATTATGAGCAATCCTCGTTCATTTTAACTCGTGCCTACCCTACCATAAAAAATTTTTATAATTTGCTTACAATAATTATAACACACCTTTAGTGATTTATCACTAACATTTTTTAAAATAATAATTTAAGCTGATTGTGATATATCATTAGGAGGTCCAGATTCATGGGAATTTGCGAGGCAGTCGTTGACAGAATTTTAAATTTATGCGAAGAACAAAAAATTACGCCAAATGGACTTAGTTATACATCAGGCGTACCTCAGGCAACTATAAAAAGCATTTTAAATGGTGAAAGCCAAAATCCAGGGATAGTAACAATAAAGAAGCTATGTGATGGACTTAACATATCGATTGTTGACTTTTTTAACACCGAAACTTTCAAAAATTTAGAGCAAGAAATAATATAAAAACTCTCCTTTTTACTTTTAAGAAGAGTTTTTTTGTGTTAAATTTTAAATTTACAATTTCAGACAAACCGTAATAACACGGATAAAAACAGTGCAAGCATAATTTGAGATGAAACCACTTTAATAGTTCCGGTCCAGTCACGGTTGGTTACAAACTTATATGAAAAAAATAAAATCAACTGACTTAAAAATGAAATACTAACCACAACAACATTATTGATTATGCTTATGTCTAGATTTACAAATAAGTTTGCGACAAACAACATAAACGAAATCGGCAACAATAAAAGCTGCGAAATCCACAATGATTTTGTTACATAAAAGAATCTATTTTTGAATTTCTCTTCTCGAAAAAATAATACATCCGTTGCCAAAAGAAATAACCCATTGCAGAGCACCGTTCCCAATATAGTTAGTGCCATAATAGATGTATTGCCTATAAACGACATAGCGTTAGGTAAAACTAGCCCCTTTAAATAGTAAAGAATCGTTAACATCGCACATGAAGCAACCACTGCTATTGCGATGGTTATATTATTTTTTAAATATTTTTGCATAATTCATCACCACTGATTAAGTATCACATTACTCTCTATAAATGCAGCCGCAAAGTAAGTAGCAGCTATAAATAGGACAACAAAAAAAGATGATTTAAAAATGTCTTTAGTAGAAGTGTGTTGCAGCACCATTTTTTTAGATAAATATGAACCTCCAAAAACAGCAACACAAATTCCGATAAATTCTAACATTACAAAGATAATTGTAAATGGAGTGTGAATATCGAAAACTACCGTTCCCAGCACAAATAAGTTTAAAAATAATACCAAACTGCCCAAGATTCCACGGCTAAAAAAACTTATAATAAAACCGAAAACAGCAATAGCTATATTATGTATTGCAATATCAATGAACATTTGATTTTTGTTGCCTGCAAGGAACCGAAAATACCCTGCAACACTTGCAAGTGAAACAGTTAAACTGCCATTATCAGAGCAATTAGATTTGTGCAAAATAAAAAAAGGTAAAATAAATCCTACACAGCCTATTATTATCAATGCTGCATTTATAAAATTAAAAAAGCCAAATTTTTTATATTTCACTATATTTCTTAACAAATTCTATTCTCCTGTTAATGTCGAGCTTGCTTAATTTAACCTTTGATTCCATATACTGACTATCGGTTTTTATGGCGTCTAACCCTTTTAGCACAGAGTCCTTACCAATTTTTTTGATAGCAAAAACATCTGCAGCAAGTTCTTCATTTTTATTTTTCTCCTTAACTTTTTTGTTAAAAATCAACAAAAAAGTAAGATACAAAACAAGTAAAAACCATTGCATCCATTTTTTTGATGGGCAAACTTCTAAAGCTATACAAGGCCCAACAATTCCTATAAAGCTTGCAAAAACGAAAGCGAACGTTATAAAAAATGTGTTTTTTGGATTTTTGGTAGCTAAATGGCCTTCTTCGTGAGCAATAATATATTTTTTCAAATTATCTCCACCACAGAAAACTTGTTGACTTAATAAAATAGTTCTACTTATGTCATAAGCTAAACCATATAATTTTGAAAATATGCCCTCGAAAACATTAAAAGGGCAGATGATATTTAGTTTATAGCCATTTACCTTGCTAATATTTACACTATAAATATGATTTAAAATAACCCTCTTATATACATTAAGCATTACTATTACATATATGAGTATGCCATAAGAAATCCCAAATTTAGTAATTTCTTCGCTAACAAAAAAAGCTGTTATGCTAAAAATCAAGGCCAAAAGCACATCAAAGAATCTATGCACAACTTTAGGAGATTTTACTTCATATGAAAATTTACAGGTTCTATTCTTTACTCCTACACTTAAAATAACAGCACTAAAGAGCGATACCATTTTGCTTGGTTTAGTAAATTCAAAAAAAATCGAATAAATTCGTTGCCCAAATTTTATGTTTTTAGAATAAATATTATCATAGAAAGAAAGGTCATCAACATTCTCTTCTATATTCACCATAATAGGGAATTTCAAAACTAACCAAGTAGATATGGTTATAACCATAAGTACTAACATAGTGTTTGAAAAAAGCGGCATATTTTGTACAGTCTTTTCCCAACAAGTATAAAAATATTTAAATGCAAATACCCCAATAGTACATATGAAAAATAAATTTGCAGTAGAAAAGCTTTTTCTATTATTTGTATTCAAAAGTTTTTACCCCCAAATGCATAAAGCAATGGAGGGTTGGTTCCTCCACTGCGTCAAACAACTAAAAAATAGCATTAACCAAGGCCAACAATAGCACCTGCCCCTGCAATTATGGCACCAGGACCTGCCGCAGTTAATATTACAGCTCCAGCCAATTGTGCTCCAGCCGCAAAAGAACCTACAGTTGTAGCAGAAGTCGCTCCAGCAGCGACAACTGTGGCAGCCCCAGCAGCTGCAGTTCCAGCGGCTCCAGCGCCGCTCAATATGCCCGCAATAGCACCAGCAGCCGCGGCACCAGTTGCACCACTTGCAAGTGCCCAAATTCCTGCACCAAGTGGTTCATTTGATGCAAGTCCATCTGTAATAGTTATATCCACGGGTGATGAAAATTCATAACCGTTGTCTTTTGATTCTGAACCCGAAATATTATATTTAAAAGTTCCATCAGAATTTGTGGATTTGCAGAACCAAAAATCACTTTCAGCTGTTTTAACCGAATCGCTATGAATAAGAGCTTTGTTATCATCTATTTTTTGTACAGAAACATTATTTGCGCTCCAACCATTACTTCCACTGTCAAGTGAATTTACAGTACTAATAGAAGTAATTGTAAACACTGTCAACACTAAAAATAGGCTAATTACATTGCTACTCTTTTTGTTAATTATGTTCCTCATAATTTATGCACCCCATCTTTACTAAAATAATATGCATTATCAATTTGAATAATTAATTCATAATTTTTTCCGGAAAATGCTTTAAACTATTGCAATATAGCCAAAATTAATGATTAAATTTTTAATGCACCCTCATTATAGCAACAGAGTGGGGAATTTTCAATAATTTTCCCTAAAAAAACGCAAATTCTCCCAATTGGCTAAAAACCTTAATTTATTGACGTCCTAAAGTGTAAAAATATGACGTTTTTTGTCTAAGCAAGACCTATGTATTTAATAATTTCTTTATCAAATCGAAAACATAATTTGAGCCGCGCGAGAGCAAAATGCCGGTCAAGATGCAGCCAACGTAGGGGATATCCGATTCTAAATTAAAGTACGACGGCAAGTCCAGCTTGTATGCGACTGCTACGATGATTCCTAGAGCCAGGCTCAGCGCCATCTGCCAGCAGAAACTCTCTTGCACTAAGAATTGATTCACGTACGTTATGATTCCTTCGATTAAAATCGCAAAAGTCACGATTCCGAATGTTTTGTTTTCCATTTGACGTCCTCCTTAGTTCGGGAGCCTCAGGACTTGCCCTGGATAAATCGTGGTTGATTTTAGGGCATTCAAGCTCATGATTTCGGGGTATCTTGTGCCAGTGCCTAAATATTTCTTTGAGATATCCCACAGCGTGTCGCCTTTTTTGACGGTATAAGTCCGCGTGTCTTGGCTTGATCCCGAGGTTGATGGCGAAGTTGTTCCTGCCGTAAAGCCGTTTAAGCCGGTACTCTTGATGATTTCTGGATAATTCGTATACGCGATGTTCATATCGACGTTTCCGTTGATGCCGTCAACCTTGCCGCTGTCGGTGTACTGCCAAATCCCATACGGCTTCTTGTATGAACAGGATTTGTTCCACTGCGCAACCCATTTATCGAAACGGTCGAGCTCGCTAGAATTTAGCTGATTATTAAGCCAGGAAAGGCTTGCGTACAGCGATGCATAATACCCTGCTTCCTCAATGCCCAACAGGAAGGTCTTGCAGATATCAACCAGGCCCTGATTACTCGGCATTCCACGTTTTGTCTTGTATCCGTCAGCGTCTTCCATATCGAAAAAGATTGGATATTCCGGCCTTTTGCCGTTTAGCATCCTCAATGCGTGCTGAACTTCGCTTTTTGCATCTTCCAAGTTTAATGCGTAACTATAAAGATACGCTCCCCACGGAAGCCCGATGCTTTCGCAGCCTTGCACATTTGCCTCAAAATAAGCGTCATCCTGCGACTGCATATCGCTGCCGATTCCAAGCCGTAAAATCGCAAATTTAATGCCGCTGTTCGTGACTTTTTCCCAGTCTATTCGCCCTTGATGCGCACTTACATCGATTCCTTTGAACATTTTTTATACCCCCTAAATTTCGTTCCCAAATATAAAATAAAAACCTTGGCGTGTTGAACTGCCAAGGCGAATTTTTTATTTTAAAATTGAATAATATAATCCGGTTTCCGGATAAATAGAAAGAGTGCTGTAACAGGCAGCAACACAAATTTTATTTGCATATCGCAAAATATTGCCGCCCACCGGCAAGTCAGATTGAATCCAGTCCTTCCCGTTTTGCGATGACCAAATGCCATTTCCACCAAGTATCCAGCAGTTATCTGCAAAAATTACATTACGACAACCGCCCGTGCTTATAGTAGAATTCCAATTTTGCCCGTCATTCGAGTAAAATGCACCTTTGTTAACATCTACAGCCACGAAAACTCCGTTGCCGTAGGTTAGACTCTCTATACATAAATTAGAAATGTCCGTTACCGCTTTCGCCCAGGTTTTACCATCTTTGGAATAGTAAATTCCATTGTGGGCGCCAATTACCCAAATATCGTTTCCGTAGGCCGCGCAATATATATAAGCTGCCGCCGTGATGTTCGACTGAGTCCAGTTAATTCCGTCACTCGAATAATAAATTCCATCGTTGTTGCCAGTTACCCAAAGCTCATTTGCATAGCACACTTTGTTGCCTTGTAATTTTGGAGTTAAAGAAGTCCACGTGGAGCCATTTTTAGAATAATAATTCCCATCATAACCCAATGCTACCCACGTGCCGTTGCCATAAGCTACACTTATTATTTCCCCCGATGCGACGTTGCTTTGAGACCACGTTTTTCCGTCTGTTGAATACCACAGCCCCTCGATATTCGATTCATAGCCGTAGTATGCACCAGCAACCCATACCCCGTCTCCATATGCTACGCTAGAAAAATAACCGGTTGCTATATTGCTTTGGTGCCATTCTTTTCCGTTTGTTGAATACAACAGACCGCTTACCGGAGTATTTGAGAAATCTCTATCACAACTTATTACAAACATTCCATCACCATAGGCTATATCTGTATATTGCCCTCCAAGAAAACTAGATTGCTCCCACTTTAGTCCAAAAAGATTATCGAAATTCTTTTTTAAGCTGCGTCTTCTTGTCAATATTGCTTCCCTCATAAATTACATATCCTCCATAGTTGGCGTAGAATAATATATTCCAACAGAATCATACCCTGAAGTTGCAAGCCTTACGCCATTTTCTCTACTTGTAAAAACGTTTATTCGTTTGGTTGAAACATTTGTTTTAGACCATACTTTCCCATCTATTGAATAATAAATTCCACAGCCACTGTTAACTCCGGTCGCACCTACAAAAGTTCCTTCTCCAGAATTAAAATACTCAAGTGACATCCCTGCATTACAATAGGAACTATGCCATGTTTGTCCATCTTTTGAATAATAATTATTGCCGGCTATCCAACTTCCGTCCCTACAGAAAATTTTATAAGACTTTCCGCTTGTTATGTTAGACTGAGCCCAATTCTTTCCGTCACTTGAATAATATAAGCCTGTGCCTTGGCCACTAGCTATAAAGATTCCATTTTTATAATAAAATTTATATGCGTATCCCGTTGTAACATTTGTTTGAAACCAATTTTGCCCGTCGGAAGAATAACATATTCCTACATTTTCATTGTAGCTATGACTCGTGAGCCATATACCATTTGCGTAATATACATCCCCGCAAGTTCCTCCATTATTAAAACTTGATTGATTCCATGTTTTGCCGTCTGTTGAATAGCAAAGGCCACAATTATTACTAGCACGACCTACCCAAATGTTGTTTGAATAAATTACTTCGATAATACGCGGGGCGCTATTAGAATGAGTCCAAGTAATTCCGTCTGTTGAATAGCAAAAACCACCGCTTCCTCCCAGAATCCACATATTGTTTTTGTAAACTGTTACGCAGTTATTTCCGCTAAATTTTTTTATTGGTGTCCAATTTCTTCCGTCTGTTGAACAGTAGATTGTCCCACTGACTCCCGCAATCCAACAGCCATTGCCATAGCACACCGATTGAACAATTTCTGAAAAATTAGATTTAGTCCAGGTTTTGGCGTCTGTTGAGTAATAAAGACCGGTAGTACTACCAGCTAACCACAAATTGTTTGCATAATAAACAGTAAAAATATAGGAAGTTAGATTAGACTGCCTCCATGTTACTGCATCACTTGAGTAATATAATCCCCCTCCCGATACATATGCTGTCCACATCCCATTTGCGTAATATACTGAGTGTGTGTATTTCGTAATATTTGACATAGTCCAACTTGTTCCAGAGGACGAATAATATATGCCACTGCTTCCAGCGGCAACCCATTTGTTGTTTCCAAAATATATTGAGTGAAAATACTCAGAACTAAGATTCGATCGAGTCCAATTTTCTCCGTCAGTCGAATACCACATACCGTCACTTGACCCTGCAACCCATTTCCCTTGCGCATAATGTACAGAGTCGAAGGTTCGATTAAAAAGACGTTGTTGCCACGTTTTCCCATCCGGCGAAGTATACAGGCAGTTTGAACCGCCTGCAACCCACAAATTATTCCCAAATGCTACTGATTGAAAGTCTCTTGAAGTTATATTAGAATTTTGCCAGCTCTGGCCATCGAGTGAATAATATAGACCCTTTCCTGCTGATACCCATAAACCGTTATTGTAACAAATAAAACAAGAATCTGGCGATACATAAGGCTGAATCCAATTTATACCGTCAGTCGAACAATAAATGCCATTTCCACATGCAACCCATACCCCATTAGCGCAGTTTAATGAACTAACATTCCCATCGGTAATGTTAGTTTGATCCCAAACCATGCCATCAGTTGAATAATATAAACCTTTATCTCCATAAGCAACCCACAAGTTTTCTACATAACACGCTCCCCGAAAATACCCTAATATTATATTAGACTGAATCCAAATCTTACCGTCAATTGAATAATAAAGACCGTTATTACTATTACTACCCGCCACAAAAAGAGTCCCATTATCATGCAAAAAGTTAAATTGTTCTTCTGTAACATTTGATTTCGTCCAATATCGGCCGTTGTTTGGATAAATACTTGTTACTTGCTTTGACGTCTGGCTTAACATTGCTTCACCCATATTTAACCTCCTGCCTAGCGAATACATAAAAATCTTAAATTGAGCTCTATATCTGGAGCTTCTCCGTAGCAATAAACAGAGACAAAGTTATCAAGTGTCGTAATTTTGCTTACAAGGCTCCAAGCTTCAAGCTCATTTTTAGCTGCCTCAATATCAGAACTTTGTATAAGGTCAACAATTGGTGTATCCGTCTCTAAGATGCCTGAAACAGGTACAGTCTGCGTATATCCTCCGGGTTCTTCGGTTGTCCAGTCTGTTCCGATAGTTGCCGTGTGCGTAGCGACTGTTGTTTCATTGATTTGCACGTTTACGACCTGTTGGCTGTCTGGTGTAATGCTGGTTCCGTTAAGTTTTATGCCTTGGATCGCAGAATCCGCTTTAGCTCCTTGCTCTGAAGTTGCACAATCAAGCCTCGATGTATCCACGTTTACAACTCTTTGTGCGTCTGGAGCAAGCAATGTGCCGTCAACTTTAACGCCTTGGATTGCTGAATCCGCTTTTTCGCCCTGTTCTGCCGTCGCTCCACCGAAGTCTGACATGGATATTGTAACGTCATCCGCCAGGGAATAGCCGTTTATGGTGCGTGTCACCGGCACGGCACCGATTATATGCGGAGTGATATTTACGACGTTGTTCTTGTCTTTAGGAATCATCGAGCCGTTGCCCTGAATCCCAAGCACGGCGTTGCTTGTATCGCTTATAGTTATTTCTACAACCCCGTCAGAGCTTGCCGGAATTGTTTCTCCGTTCACTTTAATTCCCTGCAGTGCAGTATCAGCCTTCTCGCCTTGCTTTTTGGTTGCCGCTCCTATGTCTTGCGGCCCGACTTGTTGCCACGAATTGTCGTTTCGTAAAAACACGTTCGCACTTGCAGTCTGCGGCGCCGGCACATGATTTCCGTGATTTACCGGGGCCGCGCCTATAATCTCAGGTGTCAACGTAATATCGCTTGAAAGCGGCTTGTTGTTTATCCGCCGTGTGATGGGCACCGCGCTAATATCTTGAGGTGTGATGTCTACGATTTTACCAGCGCTCATCGGAATTTCTACGCCGTTTCCCATTATTCCCTGAACCGCAGTGTCAGCTTTTTTTCCTTGCTCAGCCGTTGCGTAGTCTTTGCCGTGTTTGCCGTCTAGCAAATCAGCATCCAGCCCACTGCCTTCGCCGTCCATAGAAATAATCTTTTTCATGATGTTTTCCTCAGAATAAGCGTCCATCACAGCTTGCACGTCGGCCAAGGCCTCATCGAGCGCCGTAAACTCAGAGGTGCTCTCGACCGCGGCGTCAAAGTCAGTGCAGCGAACGATTTCAATCGAAAGTCCCTTCACTTTAAGCTTTTCAATTGAAGACTCCTCCTTTTCGGGCTTTTCAATTGGCTGGTCCGCTGCTTTGGGCTTTGTAACTTCTGAGTCTATGATGTTAATCTCACAATCCCGCATGATCCCTGGCACAATCGACATCTGCGAAGTCATCGCAAGGTTTATAACGCCCTTTTGAGCATCGATGATTTCACAGTAGTTGAAAATCAAGTTACCATCGGGCTTAGTGGCATAAAAAACGACGGTTTTATCCGCCAAATTGAAAGCCTTATTCTTATCTGTAATCTTTATTTGCAAAAAACGTGAATTTGTTTCACCCTGATTAACTTTTACTCTGACGTCGTTCGACTGCCAAACATCAAGCGTTATCGATTTTGTCGTCATGCTATCATTCCTCCTTAAAATTTTTTGTTGCCGCCAATTCTTGAACCGCCTTCACAAGATACGGGATAATCGCCATCAAATCAAGCGTATAGAAGGTTTCACCGTCAGCAATCCGCTCTCCCACGAATTTTGGGTTAACCTCTTTAACTTGCTGCGCGATGAACCCGAGCTCCTCAAAGCGTCTATCCTGCCGCCATTTAAACTCTTTGCAGGATAGCGAATTAATTACCGAAAGCGCGTCAACCTTGCTGTCACTAATTTCTTTTTTCAGCCGCTCATCCGATGAAGTCTGGATTGTCGTATCGAAAATCGGCCAATTATTCATGTACAAATTGGTGTTAAAGTTGATGTCGTCGGGCCCGATCGAATTATCCTTGACCTTCAAGGAATCATCGGCAATCTTGACGTTTTCGCTTATGCTGTTCCACGCAGTTTGTACGCTCTCGACGTTCTGCGCAATTTTCGCACTAAGCTCAGAGCTATTCAGCTTTTTTGAAACCTCAGTGCTGATCGCATCCGTGGTTTGTCTCAGCTCGCTCTTCGTGGCATAAGTGCCGGCTGCATCGGTCTTTTTGACGTACGTAGCTTCAATATTTGCCGCAAGTTCCTTGTCCGCAGCCTTAAACTCCTGCGTGACCCTCGTCTCAGTGCCCGAAAGCTCAGTATTAACGGCGAGTTTTGCTTCTTTTCCCATCTTATCCGTGTATTGCCGCTGAACGTCGCCGTATTTAGGGTTCACATTGCCCAGTGTGACTTTGTTGTATCGCTTTGACAGCGCATCAAACTCGAATCCAATGACCTTCGTAACTAAATCGATGTTCAAGTCTTCATGATGAACGCTGATGGAATCACCGAGATAGACAGTTTCTAAAATCGAAAAATCCTTATACTCCTCGGTGTCTTCAAGCGGTATGAACTCAGCCGTCGCTGTGACCTGCGGTTTATCAAGTCCTTTTTCAAATTCTAGGTTTACAGTGTCTCTCAAAGCTTGCAGTGCCTGGTATTCGCCCATTTCATCTCCAATTTTTATCTCAGAATAGTGAATTCGCGTGACTTTCTCATTCACGTAGGTATCAATGAGCGGTGATACAACGTACTTTTCCGGCAACTTCAAAAGTGTCTGGCCGTCTTCCTTAAGCCCCGTCGGCATAATCTTCGTTGCAACGCCGGATAAATCAGTAACAAACCGCAGTCCAGTGAGGTTCTTGCGATATCGAATCGATACGCCACGGTCGGCGCCAAGCTGGGATTTCATCCGCACCGTGAAGTTATCGCGCTCAAGTTCGCCGCCCCAGACCGCTATGAAGGCGTTGTCCGCGCCCAATATAGCATTTACGGGGTTCATCATCTGATAATAGGCCGTGCCTTGCTTCGTGATATCTGAATCGCCGGCAAACGGCGTCCCATCTAGGATTCTTGATATTGCAACTGCACCGTTTCCGGTAGGCCGGGTGTCTTCAATGAGAAAATCTAGCAAATCGTAAAAAATATGACGGCAGTAAAACACCGGATTCCCCAACATATCGATATCCGTGTTGTAAACCCTGAAAAGCTGCGGGTTCTTGGGCGTTGGCGCCTTTACAACCTGCTCAATTTCAATGTCCGAGAACCCCCGGGGCATCGTAAGCTTCAAAGAATAATCGCCGTTTAATTCTTCGCTCACAATCGCCTCAATCGGCTGCAGCACGCGGATTCCGTTGTGTGAAAAATCGGTTTCATTTCTTTCGTATAAATTAATTATCACACCCACCTCCAATTTGGCTGTATTTCAAGCTTTGTGACGTTTCCACTCCACGTGATATCGTTTTGGCCTACGTTTAAAACCGGGAACTCGCCGCTCATCCTGTTATTCATCGACACCGTGCCGCGATACGCGTTCTGCATTTCGCTATCAAGTGTGATTTTCTCTGTAATTCCCATCAAGTAGATGTTTTGCCCGTTCACATTAAGCGTTATATTTCCAGTGCCGAAGATCGTGATAATTGGCTCAGAATCAAATGTCCCAATATTGAAAATCTTAAACGGCTCAGTTTTAATCAGCGGTTGAGAAAATAGATCATACGAAAACGGCTGCACTTCGAACTCCACGGCGAATCGCTTTAAAGACTTGATGATATGCGAAAATTCAATCTGATTTGCGACCCTGGCTTTGTATCGGCGTTCAGGCTCATTGCTAAAAGTCAGCCACCCAGCCCCCTTAAAATGCGCGCTGATTTCATCAACCCGCTTCATGTCCATCACGATGAATTCGGCGCTTTTAATGTACGTCTCAAAGGCACCGTCCGTTGTCGTTAAGTTTCCATGCCTCCCCGGCACCGTGAAGGTTTCATCGCGCCGCTTAGGACTGGTTTTTTTAGGGCAGCGTTCCATGTAAAGCCCGAGCTCACGCGAATCTATGTCTTTGAAGATGCAATAATTAATGCCAACCACCTCCATTTTATAAAATAAAAATAGCCCTAATCCTTTTGAGATTATGGCTATTTATTGCGAACCAGTGAACGTCTTTGACAAAATAACACAAGTTTTATATAATAAATTTCGGATGTT
>CARTIQ010000005.1 GCA_949068525.1 uncultured Eubacteriales bacterium
TCAGATTTATCAATGTCAAAATTATATTTTTTAGCAACTTTTATAATTGCATCCAACATGACGTTTTCTTGCCTATTTTTTTCTAGTAATAACATATCCTGCTTTTCTAAAGTTTCCATTAATTCCTTTTTTGCGCTCTCATTCCCCGCCATGAATTGAAAGAAATCTTTCACCTCGTATTTATTCACACAAATCACCCTGAAACCAAAAAATATTTACACATATTATACTATAACGGCTACAAAAAGTCAAGCGTTTTTGTGTAAAAAGATATTAAAACTTGTTTTTAAGCTATTTTTTTTGTAACTAAAAAAGCAACCAAAAACGTTCCTGAGAGAAATTACACTTCCCACTAGGGCTTTCCCAAAACGAGCAGCGAGCCGTTAGAGCAGCCTAAAGAAGGGAAGAATCTTTGCTGCTAAAAAGTAAAAGTTTTGCTCTATTTTTTCAAAAAATCGTGGATTTCAAAGGTGAATCCCTGGTCGGCATCCGCAGATGGCGAAATTTTTTGCCTTAGAAGAGCATTTTTGGCGCCGCCTTTTTGCGATAGGAAAAGGTGTGCATAGGTAAGCAGAGATTTTTGAATTTTCCTGCCATACCGATTTTATAAAAATCATCCACAGGCCACAGTTGTATAAAAGTTTGAAATAATAGCTTTTTTATATAGTTCCCCATTTTAAATGATATTATCAATATGAAAGGCGTTTTCCTAATCAACTCTGCTTAGATCATTTTGCGAGTGCGGGATTGAAATTTTTGGTTTAATGTGGTATAATCAACAATGTAATTGCTCAGCAGAGCAACATAAAGATAAAAACACGTCCCGGTAGGTAGTCCGGGAGCAGCAATTGCTGTCAGTAGCCTGCCTCCTTTGGTTGTCCGTTCTTTATGTAACTAAAAAAGGAGGAAATCTTGTGCAACCCATTGTCTCTAAATTAACTGTTTTGTTTGAGGACCCTTTTTGGATCGGCCTTTATGAAATTGAGGACGAAAACGTATATTCAGTCTGTAAAATCATGTTCGGAGCGGAGCTGAAAGATTGCGAAGTTTATGATTTAATATTAAAAAGTTGGCATAAGTTTCGTTTTTATCATTCAAAAAATAATTTATCAGTATCAGAAAAACGTATTAACCCAAAGCGCCGCCAACGAATGATTAATAAACAGTTTAATGGTAAAGCAATCGGAACCAAAGCTCAACAAGCATTAAAGCTTCAGCATGAACAAAATAAATCAAGTAGAAAATTAAAAAAGCGAGAAAACAAAAAAGCAGCGGAAGTTCGTAAATTCAATTTAAAACAGGAAAAGCGCAAAGATAGGCACAGAGGGCACTAGCCGTCTGTGCTTCTTAAATTTATAAATTAAAATTTGCTAAGTACATATACACGGAAAATCATAAATTGACATCCTGTGTCTCATATGTTATAATTCAACCTGGTGATTGGAATGATTTTGGCAATTGGGGCAGCTTTGTGTTTTGAACATCGATGAGACATCATGCAAAGCTTAATTATATAAAAATCTCATCGGTTGGCAGTTGAGGGCGTTTTTGCCTTATTTTGTTGACCGATTTTTTAATTTTAAAGCTGTGGACGATGTTTCTCCGCGGCTTTTATTTTTATAATTTTTAGGAGGGATCCCATGGGAATCCTGGAAGTCACGAATTTGACGCATTCTTTTGGAGACAAAGTTTTATATAAAAACGCAACGTTTGAGCTGTTTAAGGGTGAACATATGGGGATTATTGGCCAAAACGGAACCGGAAAAACGACGCTTTTACGTTCGCTCGTTGGAGATATCACGCCGGATTCTGGAGATATCCGTTGGCAAAAGTGCATTAAAATTGGGTACCTTGACCAGCACGCGGAAATCGACCGAAAAGTGACTATTTTTGAATATTTAAAGACTGCGTTTAAAGATTTGTATTTGGTGGAGCGTGAGTTGAATGCGATTTACGAAAATATGGGCGAGGTCACGAATGATGCGGTATTGGAAAAGGCGTCGGATTATCAAAATCTGCTCGTTAATAACGGGTTTTATGAGATAGAGAGCACGATTCTAAAGGTTTCAGGTGGCCTGGGCATTGATTCTCTGGGGTTAAACACGTTGCTTGAGACTCTGAGCGGCGGTCAACGGGCAAAGGTGATTTTGGCAAAGCTCCTGCTAGAAAATCCGGATGTTTTGCTACTTGATGAGCCCACAAATTTTCTTGATAAAGAGCATGTGGACTGGCTTTCGGAATATTTGAAAAGCTTCAAAGGTGTATTTTTGCTTGTTTCGCATGACTTCGATTTTGTTAATAAGATCACGAACTGCATTTTGGATATAGAATTCCAGAAAATTACGAAGTATAGCGGAAATTTCGATAAGTTCCTAAGCGCAAAGCAAGTCAGAAAGGAAAGCTACGTCCGGGAATTCCAAGCACAGCAAAAGGAAATCAAAAAGCACGAGGAGTTTATTGCAAAAAACAGAGTCCGAGCATCCACCGCAAAGCAGGCGCAGTCGAGAATAAAGATGCTCAATAAAATGGAAAAGCTGTTGCCACCGCAAACTTCATCTAAACCCAATTTTAGTCTGACATCGTTGCCCATTTCGGCGCCAAAACCGCTAAAAGTCCACGGTCTTGAGATAGGATACGATAAAGTATTATTGCCAAAAATCACTTTTGAAGTCAAGTCCGGCGAAAAGGTGGTAATAACGGGGTTTAACGGGATCGGAAAATCCACTCTGCTAAAGACGTTAATGGGGAAAATCCCAGCAATTTCGGGAAACTTTAAATTCGCAGATTACGTGAAACTAGCATACTTTGAGCAAGACCTAGTGTGGCACGATCCTGATTTAACGCCATTAGAGGTGGTATTGCAGAAATTCCTTAAATTTTCGGACAGAGACGCACGAAGACAATTAGCTCGGTGCGGCGTGATGGCAAAAAATGTTACTCAAAAAATATGCACGTTGAGTGGTGGCGAGCAGGCAAAAGTCAAGCTGTGCATATTAATAAACACGAAGTCGAACTTTTTAATCTTGGATGAGCCCACGAATCATCTAGATGCCGATGCGAAAAAGGCTTTGAAGGAACAGCTTTTAAATTGGAGCGGAAGCTTAATCCTTGTGTCCCATGAGGCGGACTTTTATGACAATCTCGCCGATAAAGTAATAAATCTTAAAAAATAAGAAGGACAAATTTATGTTTATATCAGAAATAAAAAAATAAGAAATGCTATATGAAATTATGGCGAATTGCAGATGAATCGGAAAACATGATTAATAGATATTTGGAACGTGGAACAATGTATGTTTTGAACGATAACGGAATCAAGAATATTTGTGTAGTTACAAATGAAAGCAACAACATCCTTGAAATAAAAAATATTGTAACGGTCCCTAAGTGCAAAAACCAAGGTTACGATAAAAAGATGATAAAATTTGTTGAGGATAAACATAGAAATGAATTTAAAAACTTACAAGTAGGGACAGGATAGCCCTTCAGTGATTTCGTTTTACGAAAAAAGTGGCTTTAGAAAGTCCTATAAAATCAAAAATTTCTTTGTTGACAATTACGAAAAACCAATATATGAATGTGGTATACGGCTAACCGACATGATATACTTGACTAAGAGCCTAAATCATTTAGCGCATTTAAATATTGAAACGAGAAAAACAGATAACAAAAATAAATGAGGACACAAGAAAAACCTTGTGTCCTTTTTTCTTGCATTTAACTGTAACGGATTGCTTAACTTAAAGTTAAAAGCAGTTAATTGTTTTTTAATCGAAGGGACCAAACCCTGAATATGTGTCGCCATTTTTCTTGTAAGGAGAATTACTTTTGCTTGCAGGATTTTCTTCTTTAGGGGTAGTGGGTGAACCAAATTCTTCATAATTGTTATTTGTTTCGGCATCCCCGTCAGGGCTGTCCCAAGGGGGTAGGTGAACGGTATTGTTGTTTTGTGGCGTGTTTTGGGGAGGTGTTTGAGCGTTTTGTGGCGTGCCTTGGTTAGGGGTTTCATTATTATTTTTATTAGGGCTGAAAAAATTTTTAATAGAGCCCCAAAATCCATGGTTGTTTTTTGTAGGAGTGATAGCTGTAGCCATTTTTATAGGATCAGGTATTTGATTCAAATTCATGTTTAGAGGTGTATGAATTTGTAGCAACGCTGTGGTTGGAGCAGGCGGAGGGGTTTGTTGATTATCAGGGAGATTTGTTAAATTGTTAGCTTGATCTAGCGGGTGTTCATTTTCGGGTTGAGGTATCTGCGCATTTTGCTGCTGTGTGTTATCCGTGCGATCAAGTAAAGGAGTTACGGGTTGCACATTTGTTCCCCGGCGATTCGGAGTTAAAAATGTAGTGGTTTGAGCATGTTGCTGATTTTCTGGGTTTTCAGTCTGTGCCTCAGCAGGAGTTTCATTCTGTTGCTGATTTTCGTTCTGGTTATTTTCATTTAAATTATCATTTTCATCTTCATCATCGGCAAGTACATCATTATCATCTAAAAAGTTTGTAGGGGGTTGCAAACCTTTACCATCGCCGAAGTCGCTTCCACTATCAAAAAAATGATTTTCTCCTTCACCCTGTTGCGCCATGTATTCTGCGGCAACCTGTTTTGTTAGTTTGACTTGATCACTTATATCACTAGAAGTTTCAGATTCAATTCTTACCGCATCTGAGGGGATGTCTGGTATATCCACATCAGAAAATTTACCGCTTTGCTTATTGTTTTCTTGGTTACGCTCTTGCGTTAATTTTTCCAAAAATTCTCTTGTTAGTCTGATTTGATCACTTATATCACTAGAAGATTCAGATTCAATTCTTACCGCATCTGAGGAGATGTCTGGTATATCCACATCAAAAAAAATCTTTTCGTTTTCTTCCTCGGTTACATTTTGATTATTCTGTTGCTCAGTTTCATTCTGTTGCTGATTTTCGTTCTGGTTATCTTCACTTAAATTATAATTATCATTTTTACTATCAGCGAGATTGTTTTCGTTTTGTGTTCGGCTATCGTATAAATTGTTAAGCGACTTTGACCTTTTGCTTTGCAAATTTTTGAATAGTTGATTGTCATCTTTCGCAGCAGGAGCTTGATCCTGTTGCACAATGTTTACATTCTGTGTCTCTTCTTCATTGTTTTCAGTCTGCTCCGCAGCATTTCCATTCTTTGTCTCTTCTTCAGTCGCTTGCTCATTATTATCAGCCGGTGGTTCAGTTTCATTCTGTTGCAGATTTTCTTGGGTTACAGGCTGTTGCTGATTTTCGCTAGAATTTGAAGCTGGTTTAATATCTGCCGTAGAATCTTTTGAATTTTGGTGGGTTTCTCCTTGTTGATTCTGGCCACTATTGGACACCAATGGAGTTACAGGTGGTTTCTCGGTTTTGTTTGCCTTTGGTGTGCTAAAAGTCCCGTTAGGTGTTTCTCTTTCTTGAGAATTGTTTTGCGCGCCTTCTTTAGGTCTGTTCATAAGTGGTGATTTAAATCCAGGTCGCGGATTAGCCGAGCATCTAGATTTTAAAAAAGTATGATTGCTGAGTTCGAAACTTATTTCCCCGAAACGGTCACTTTTATACTTATTTGGAACATAAATAGAGGGGATTTCTGTAACCTTGCTATTGCCCATAGAGGAAAAAATGTAAGATTTAGCTGGGTTTTTTAGCCCGTGATAAGTAATGGATTCTAAACTGGAGCAATAAATAAAAGCAAAACTATCAATAAACTTTACGCTAGCAGGAATAACAAGCTCTTTAAGGCTTAAACAGTTACAAAAAGCCAGCCTCCCAATTGTCTCCAACCCTTCTGCAAGCTTAATTGAATGTAAGCCAGTGCAGTTTTCAAACGCTGAATTTCCTATAGAAGTTACGCTATTAGGGATTTCTATTTGTTGTAGACTGCTGCAATCAGCAAAAGCCTTCTTGCCAATAGAAGTTGTTCCATAGTTTATTTTTACGTTGGTTAAGTTACTGCAGTTTTCAAACGCTGAATTTCCTATAGAAGTTACGCTATTAGGGATTTCTATTTGTTGTAGACTGCTGCAATCAGCAAAAGCCTTCTTGCCAATAGAAGTTGTTCCATAGTTTATTTTTACGTTGGTTAAGTTACTGCAGTTTTCAAACGCCGAATCTCCTATAGAAGTTACGCTATTAGGGATTTCTATTTGTTGTAGACTGCTGCAAAAACCAAAAGCATTCTCGCCAATAAAAGTTACGTTAACGGGGATATTAATCTGTTGCAATTTTGTGCAACAAAAAAACGTAAATTTTTCAATAGATTTTAAATTCTTTGGGATATTTATTTGTTTCAAACTTTCGCAATTCCAAAATACATCTTCCCCAATGGAAGTAACAGTCTCTGGGATTTTTACAGATTCTATGTTTAAACAATCCATAAACGCAGCGCTGCCAATAGAAGTTACACCTTCTTTTATATTGACAGTTTTTATTTCACCGCTGTATTTGAGTTGCCATGGTGCAGGAGCAATATCTTCGCCCTTATAATCATAATTTGCCATATTGCCTGCGCCAGAGATCTCTAGGTTGCCATCTTTATAAAGCACCCATTTAACGTTTTGCCCATTATTTACAGAGGTATCTCCACAAAAACCTTCTACAAGGATATTCTCATTTGCTGGATCTTCGTTTTGTGTTCGGTTCTCGTATAAATTGTTAAGCGACTTTGCCCTTTTGATTTGTTTGTTGTTTTTATTGTTACGTTTATTTTCTAGGATTTTATCATCGGTGTGCGCAACTGTTGTCAACATGTTATTCTTCAAATTTTTGAATAGCTCTTTATCCTTATTGGCTTCTATAGCAGGCTTTATTAATGCATCAACGTAATCGTATATATCCGTTGGCGATAAACTTCCGAGGTTATCTCCTTCCTCAGCATCTTCTTCATATTCCTCGTTAGAACTTATATCAAATTCTTTATAGATTGAATTTTCTGAGCCTCCACTCATATTTTGGTTTGGAAAAGCATTATTCTCACTTTTAGGTTCTTCAGCGCTATTGGTTTCGTTTTGAGCTTCTTCTTTAGTGCCACCGTCTTTACTCTGTTCAACGCTGGTGAGCCCATTTTCGTTTTCTTCCTCGGTTACATTTTGATTATTCTGTTGCTCAGTTTCATTCTGTTGCACAGCAGGAGCTTGAGGCTGTAGCATAATGTTTTCATCCGTTTGCGCATTGTTATTAGCCGCTAGCCCAATGTTTTCAGGATGTAGCTCAACAGGAGCTTCAGACGTTACCTGCATTTTATTCTGTGAGTTTTCAACTTGATTTTCGTCGGAGGTTATTGATGTGTTTTGAGGTTCTTCGTTGCTTGAAGTTAAACGATCAGTCTTATTTCTTTGTCTACTTCTGCCCGAACCGTTACCTTTTTGTTTTTGATTTTGTTTGTGCCTTTTTTTCTTATCGGCAAGTTTTTGAGCCGCTAGGGTGTCTTTTTGTGTTTTTTTCTCAAGAGCGTTCAATTGTTGATCGTTGTTCTTTGGAGTTTGAGCTGATTGCTGATTTTCTTGGGTTACAGGCAGTTGCCCAGTGTTTACAGTCTGTTCCTTAGCATTTTCATTCTGCTGGTCATTTTTATCCTGTAGCTCAACAGGCGGTTGGGTGTTTTTAGCCGGTTGTTCAGCAGGTGCTTGAGTAACAAATATAATTGGTTGTGCCGCTGGGAGAAATTTATTAATTTCTGTCTGGAGCCAAGCCTTGTACCGCTTAAATTCATCTGACTGCCTTATTGCTTGAATTCTATTAAGTAAATCCGTATTTTCTTTACGACCTCCAAATAACATAGACAGTATGGCAGCCTTATTCATAACGTCATTGTATTCATAAACAGGCTCGTCGGCCTGCTTTTCACGAGACCGAAACTCAAATGGGCATTTTTCCTTGACAAATTTTTGAAATACTTGGGCATCGGTAAAGGTTTTATTGGTTTTAGTGCAATCTTTAGTTATTGTTGTTCCGTCAAGACGAGCGTTGCTGCCGAAGCTGAATACCATTTGGTCGGCGTTATAATCAATTTGTGCCGAGAGAGAAAAGGTGCTTAGCTCGCGTTGCACTTCGGGAGGGAGATTTTCAAGGGTGTGGCTTCTTAAATTTGCGATAAGCTGGTTAAGCTTTTCTTGAGGGGAAGCAGTCTGAGCATTGAGGTCTCTTGTATTTTTTAAAAGAAGTTGCTTAGCTGCTTTAAAGTTTTGCGTACTAATATTCGGGCAACCATCCGGCTTTAAGAAAGTAACATTGTCAGACTGGGTTGCATCCCAGCTCATTGTACAGACATAATTATCAACATATACATTCATAGTTGCAGACTCGACTTTGCGGTCTTTATTTTTTTGTGAGACTATAATCGGCACATCAACACAAGTAGTTGCCCGATTAATTAGTTTGGAGTTTTCCGCTGCATTTTTTATTGCAGCATCTCTATTTTTGGGGCTTCCATCGCTAGATACTATAACAGTTTGCAAATCTTTTGCATTGGCATTTTTGTCGTTGCTTTCTAAAAAAGACCTTATAAGATTTTCTTTTAATTTTTGTTGCGTTTTTTTAGAAGCTTTATCTATATCGGTTTTTTCAGAAGCTTCGATAAATATATTATATCCTTTGTCAAAAGCCGTAAAATAACCGCTATACTGTTGATCTGTCTGTTGATTTGCAGGCCGCAGCCAATTGTACAATCCCGCAGCAAGACTTGCGACGCCACCCGCAATGGTTCCGGCAATTGCCAAGGGGCTCCAACTAGAGGCTTCTTTATTTGTGCTTTTATCCTCAACCGCTGAGAATGTTGTTATATCTGCATTATCCTT
The DNA here is from genome assembly GCA_949068525.1 of uncultured Eubacteriales bacterium. GTDB lineage: Bacteria > Bacillota > Clostridia > Oscillospirales > Acutalibacteraceae > CAG-557. The sequence goes on from CARTIQ010000005.1 coordinate 8,799, forward strand.
GCCAAAGCCTGCAGAATTAGTTTCGCTGTTAGAAAACTTAACTTCGGTACTGCTAGTGTTGCTTGTGTTTGTTTGAGGAGCTCCAGCTTGTATTGTTCCGCTGACGTTATCAGGAAAATTAAATGTGTTCGGAGCAATCTCTATATTAGTACCATTTTGTAATTGCATTTCAGCTGCATCGGGGACATTTGAGCTTTCAATATTTATTACAGGCCGCGTTCCTCTCGGTATATTTGAACCTTTTGGGGTGGTTGTGATTACTTTGTCGCCTGGTATATTTACTCCGGAACTGTTTGAGATATCATAACTTGTTGGCTTAAGGGATGGTTCTTCTGAATTTCTATCTTCTACTTTTTTTAAGATCCCTACTGTTCTTTGATCAACAGTATCTGCTAAATCAGGCCTTAAAGGATTATTAACAACCGCTTGTCCTTCATCCACCAATGCGTTGGAGCCACTGCCTTCGTAATTTAAAGGAGTCTTATTAACATCAACAGACGTCGGTATATTTGAACCTTGTTGGCCAACGAATTGTGTTGCCGCACTGTCTGCCACCACTACAGGCGTTTGTATTTGAGAGGCATTTTCTTGTAGCTGTATTTCATTGACATCAACAGGCACTTGTCTAATAAAATGTTCTCCGCTCCATGAGGACCCACCCTCGGTAACAATAGAGTCTAGGTTTTCTAATTTACTGCTATCCAAATCGTCTTGTGATGGATTATGCCACTCTCCAGGGGTAAATATTAGATCTTGCGGGAGGGGAGTTACCCTATTATAAGAGGGCAAGTTTTCGGCTGCTACCCTCCAAGAAGGTGTGATAGTTGTATTCCCCTGTTGTTGTATAGAAGGAGGATTTGTATAACCAAAATCATCTTGTGGAAGTTGATTTAGATGGCTATAATATATGGGACTCAACGCACTATGTGCATTGGTAGTATTAGCAAAATTTATGTTTTGGTTTGATTTGTTAATATCGAAGTTATTTGGCGATCCTCCTATGCCTAAAGACGTACTTAATAAAGCTATACCTGATTTTACAAATAAAGGAAGCTCGCCGGTGTATACATAATATCCAGCTGCGGCAAGGGTTCCCGCAGCTAAAGCTCCATATTTTAAAATGTTTCTCCAGCGAGGACTGGAGTTGTTATAGTTATCTATGATTTGCTCATCCTGATTTAGTTGTTCCCCGTCCTGGTTTGTCGGGTCCCCATCCTGGTTTGTCGGGTCCCCGTCCTGATTTGGCTGTTCCGAAGGCGGAAGGGAGGATACATCATTATCTTCTTGTGAGCTTGGGTTTGTCGCTTCACCCTGATTCTGAGAGTTTGCGTTGTTCCCTTGACTTAGCTGTTCCTCGGGCTGGCTTTGCGGTCGCTCATCCTGATTTGGCTGTTCCCCATCCTGGTTTGTCGGGTCCCCATCCTGGTTTGTCGGGTCCCCATCCTGATTTGGCTGTTCCGAAGGCGGAAGGGAGGATACATCATTATCTTCTTGTGAGCTTGGGTTTGTCGCTTCACCCTGATTCTGAGAGTTTGCGTTGTTCCCTTGACTTAGCTGTTCCTCGGGCTGGCTTTGCGGTCGCTCATCCTGATTTGGCTGTTCCCCATCCTGGTTTGTCGGGTCCCCATCCTGATTTGGCTGTTCCGAAGCCGGAAGGGAGGATACATCATTATCTTCTTGTGAGCTTGGGTTTGCCGCTTCATCCTGATTCTGAGGATTTAGGTCTCCATCATGGTCCTGAGTCTTTGTGTCTTCATCTTGATCCTGAGAGTTTGCGTTGTTCCCTTGACTTAGCTGTTCCTCGGGCTGGTCTGGCTGTTGTTCATCCCGGTTTGTCGGTTCCCCATCCTGATTTGGCTGTTCCTCAGGCTGCATTTGCTGTTCCTCATCCAGGTTTGTCGGTTGCACATCCAAATTTTGCCCAATACTTTCGTTGGTTGTATTAGCTGTTTTATCCTCTTCTTCATTTCTAATTTCATCTTCAACGAAATTTGCAATTCCACGGTTTTGCAATGCAAAAGTATTCACACGGTCCGTTTCTTTTGAGGTGTTTTTGCTTTTTTCTTTTCCTAACCTATTAGTATTTGTCGTTGACTTTCTGATATTTTTTTGCTTATTATGTTTTTTATTTGATGTTTCATACTTAGAGTCTGCGTTATTCTCCTGAAGCTTTGAGCCAGACTTTTTATGGGAGTTGTTATTCTCTTCTTGATCTGATTCCCTTACAATAGGGGTAACCAAAGGGTAACTGTTAATTGCTGCCACATTAAGAAAAGAACCCAAAGTTGCAAGCAAAAATCCCCAGGCGACACTTTGCCGAGAAGCACCCCCGCTTATGTTTAGTAACTCCTCATTGCTTAGTTCAGATATTTGATTTTCTGCATATTCGAGAAATTCTTTTGCTGTAAAATTTATTCCATGTTTCTTTGCAATCGGAATAACTTTACTTTTAATAAATTGTTCCTCATCAAAAACGCGATCTTTTTGCTGTATTTTGTTATTTATTTTGATTAGTTCTTTTGCAATATTTTCATCGGACCTTATTAGATCAAAAAATTTCTCAACATTTTTAACAGACATAGTTTACGCCACCTTTTCTTTAATTTAAATTGCAACACTAAATACACTTATATAGATTATCACAAAATCTTGTTTTTGTCAATAGTCACAAAAAAAAATAAAATAAAAATATTTTTTGTCAAATATGTCAAAGAGGTGGGTAAAAGTTTAATTTTGGTTTATTAATACCACAAAAAGATAAAATCAATTAACTCAATTTTTTTGTTGTACAAGTCGATACGATAATGAAAATTAAATAATAAAATTTAATATATTAAGTGATGCTCACATCGAAAAATCATGATTTAAAATCCGTATAAAAATTAGGCCCTTCAGAGTAAAAATAAGGACCTAATTTTTTTATTTGGCAAGAACGTTAACATTTAACAAAATAAAAAAACGATATAGTGGAAAATTATAATTATATCGCTCATTGGGCTTGGAGGTGAAAAATGTGAAAAATTTTTTTAAAAGATTATCATTAATAACGGGAGCTTTAGCTTGTCTGGTATTAACATTTTGTGAGGTAACGGCATCTTATCTGCCAGATAGCTACAAAGTTACTTCGACTTGCGGTGCGAACATAAAAAATTACTTAAGCATTGGTGCAGATGAATCCGCAGTAACTCGGCCTGTTATAAAAGAAAATGACTTGTATACTTATGATGCTAAAGTTTTGTTTATGAATATAATCCCAATAAAAAAAGTAAATATACAAAAAATAGAAGGTATTTGCGTTGTTCCCGGCGGAAGCACGTTTGGCGTAAAACTGTTTACAAAGGGAGTCATAATCGTGGGAATCTCCGATATAAAAACAAAAAGTGATGGGGTGGTTAATCCGGCCAAGCAAGCTGGCTTGCAAAAGGGAGACATAATATTAAATGTGAACCAAAAAGAAGTCAATAGCAACGAAGAGCTGATAAAAGTAGTAGAAGCAAGTGGTGGGGAGGATCTTTTGGCAGAGGTAATAAGGAATGGCATGAAGTATGAGACGAATATTAAACCAGCAAGAAATGAGATAGATGGAGCCTATAAGTTGGGAATTTGGGTAAGGGATAGCTCTGCAGGAATTGGAACGGTGACGTTTTGGGATGAAAAAACCAAGACGTTCGGTGGTCTAGGCCACGGTATTTGTGATATAGATACAGGAGAGCTGTTGCCACTGTCTCACGGAGACATAATAAAAGTGAATATCAACGGAATTTCTAAAGGCATGAGAGGGAACCCCGGCGAATTAAAAGCCTATTTTATCGAAGGGAAACCTATCGGAACCCTCATAGAAAATACTTATAGCGGGATTTATGGAAAATTTAATAACGTTCCGTCCTCAAATGAGCCTATTCCCGTAGCGATGAAACAGCAAGCGAAGCAAGGTAAAGCTCAAATTTTAACCACGATTTTTGGTGCAACGCCGGAATATTATGACATTGACATAGTCCATATAAATTACAACGAAGAAACTATGAGCAAAAACATGATAATAAAGATCACAGACGAAAGGTTACTTAGCGAAACCGGAGGAATAATTCAAGGAATGAGCGGGAGTCCAATCATACAAAACGGGATGTTAATTGGCGCCATTACGCACGTTTTTGTAAATGACCCGCAAAGAGGATATGCTATTTTTGCCGAAAATATGATTTCTAAACTGCAAGATTTAAACGACACAGATTATAAAAAAATCTCCTAGATTTTGTAAAATTTTATTGTAGGTACCAAACTTTAAAATTTTTATTGGAAACACTTGCTATTTATTCCAGTATATGGTAACATAAGGTTACGATAAATAATAACTGGAGGAAAAATCATGGGCAATCTTGTTAAACTGCTAATTGCAGAGGAATCTGAAGAACTAAATCGAGAGGCTGTGGCGGTATTCAAAAATTTGGGTATAGAAAGTAGAATTGTACAAAAAGACGGAGTGGCGCTTTTAGACTCAATAAAAAAGTATAAGCCAGATGTTGTAATAATGGATTTATTTATGCCAAAGCTTGATGCAATTGGAGTTATGAAGTCGTTTAGCGAAAAAAAAGGCATGATAAAGCCGATATTCATAGTGTTATCTAATTTTAACAGTGATGTACTAGAAAAAGAAGCACTTTCTGCTGGAGCATCTTATTTTGTGCTAAAGCCGTTTGACATAAACAACCTAGCAGAGCGGATTTTGGATTTATTAAGTGACATGTATAAAATAAGCAAAGCAGAGCATCATGCTGCAGGATCTGCTGAAACGCTGGCAAACAATGTGAGCAAAGAGCTTGGGATAGAATTTAAAGTAACAGAGATTTTGCATCAAATAGGAGTGCCGGCGCATATAAAGGGGTACCACTACTTGCGAGATTCTATTATAATGTCGGTAGAAAACCCAGAGATAATAAACGCTGTAACGAAGCAACTTTATCCGTCAGTAGCAAAGAAATTCTCGACCACCTCTTCACGAGTAGAAAGAGCTATCCGTCATGCAATAGAAGTGGCGTGGGATAGGGGCGACGTAGATATTTTGAATTCTTATTTTGGCTATACGATACATAACAGCAGAGGTAAACCAACTAACAGTGAGTTCATCGCAATGATCTCGGACAAATTGCGGCTGCAGATGAAGACAGCTAGCTAATTTTGCAGAACTATTATAAAATATTTTGAATTGATGGTAAGTCGTTGTCTCTTAAGTGCTCAAGTTGAGATTTAGAAACCTCACTGTCGACAAAAAAATCTTCCACCTGCCCTTGAGAAAGGTTTGTCCGCATGCTTATCATAGTTTGAGTAATTTCTTCCAGATGGTCGTGATTAATAAAAGTAGATAGAAAAATTTGTTGCTCTTGCCACCGGTTGACTATATCGGTGGCTAAATTTTTGGCTTTATCAGCGTTGTGTCCGTTGACTTCGCTTACAATGCTATCGATGTCTGAGGCAAAATATTTAACAGTATTATCGAGCCAGATATTCTCGGCAATGCAGCAAGAAACTGTAATTATAAACAGGGTTATAGCAATAATAAAGCGTTTCATTTTAAGCCCTCTTTTTTTATGATATGAAAATTTTTGTTTTTATCGGCCGTCATAATGAATACGTCTTTTAAGGCCAGATGTTTTTTATTTAGTACATCATGGACCCATTTTTCTGATAATTGGCATAGGGAGAGTGAAGAGTTCGAAATTTCTCCGTCACTAATTATAACAGTTTCTAGCTCCTGAGATGGTGGCGATAAACCAAGCATACTGGCGTCGACTTGCTGTTTCTCGGGCTTTTTCATTATGCTCATTTGGCCATTTGTTTCTATTATGGCAAAATCAATATCTTGCAGGCTGAACACGTCTAATTGACGCAACTGCTCAAAGAGATCTTCTGTAGTCATGCGGAGGTCCTTCATGACTTTCTGGTTTATTTTTCCGTGATCAATGATTACAACAGGACTTCCGCAAATGAATTTTCGAAACTTGCAGCTTTTAAGCATAATGTTAGAAAGAACAATCTCGCACACAAGCAAAACAATTATAGGTATAAGGCCGGCAAAAAGGGGAATGCTGGAGTTTTGCATCGGGATGGACGCAATGTTGGAAATCAAAAAGGTAACCACAAGTTCAGAAGTTTGCAGGTCGCTAATTTGCCGTTTGCCCATGAGTCGCACAGCCAAGATTATTATCATATAAAGCAAAAAAGTTCGAATTAATGAGATTGTCATATTTTATCACCAGAAATAGTTTGCATCAAAATTATCAAAATTATGCAGTTCTGTATAAATTATGAAAAATTTGCAAATCATTAATTTAGGAGATGATTAAAAATGCGAGATTTTCTAAATAAACTAATGTATAAATATAAATCCGCACAAAGTAAGATTCAAGATGAAAAAGAGAAAAAACAGGTGCTCTCAAATTCGTTAGAGAAAAATCTAGGATATTTTAAAAAATCGTTTGACGAAAGTGCCGACCTAACAATAAAACCAGTAAAAATATTAAACACGAATGCGGCTATAGTCACGATGGAGGGCATGATAAACAAAGAAACATTTGCAACCAGCGTTATGAACCCGATTGTCTATGCGTTTAGCGAAGAAAAGCTGTCTAGCGAAGAAAAGCTAGAATATATAAAAAGCAACATCTTAACAATAAGCGAGCAAATAGATGTACTGACCTTTGAAGACGCGTTTAAACTAGTGATGTCCGGGTTTGCACTGCTTTTGTTTGATGAATGCAAAAAGGCTTTAGCTATAGGAGTGCAGGGGTTTAACTTTAGAAGCATTGCTGAGCCGGAGACAGAGGTTATGCAAAAAGGCTCCAAAGAGGGCTTTGTGGAGGCTATAAGGATAAACCTCACGCTCATACGGCGACGAATTAAGAATCCAAAACTTAAATTTGAGTTTTCTTCGGTGGGCGAAAGCAGTAAAACCGACATATGCTTGTGCTATATAAATGGTACAGTGTCGAAGAAGATTTTGGCAGAACTCAAACGGCGGCTAGCTAAAATAGACCTAAAAAACGTCCTAGCAGCAGAATATTTAATGCCGTACCTAGAAGAGGAGGGTGACCTATCTTTTTTTAGCGGGGTTGGATATTCCGAGAGGCCCGATACAGTCTGCGGGAAAATCTCCGAAGGCCGAATAGCGATTTTGGTGGACGGTACGCCAACCGCGCTAATTGTGCCGTACCTATTTGTAGAGTACTTTCAGACAATCGACGATTATGCCGAAAGACCTTACTTTGCAACGCTAACAAGGTGGCTAAAATATTTATCATTTTTAATATCGACGCTGCTGCCAGGTCTATATGTCGCGCTCGCCGTGTTTAATCCAGAGGTCTTTCCCGACCGGCTAATAAGCAAAATAGCCTACGCAATTGCCGGGACGCCATTCCCACTGATGTTAGAAACGTTGATTATACATTTCATATACGAAATTATGCGAGAGGCCGGGTTACGCCTACCGCGGCCTCTAGGGCATGCCGTGAGCATCGTCGGAGGTTTGGTAATAGGTGAAACTGCAGTAAACGCTGGACTAATTGGAGCACCGACATTAATGGTTGTTGCTTTGACAGCCATATCGTCTTATGTAATACCAAATTTATACGAGCCAACCGCAATTTTAAGACTCGTATTCATTCTAATAGGCGGAATATTAGGGATATGGGGTGTGATGTTGCTATTCTCGGTGCTGATTGTGAATATTTGCGCAAAATCAAATTTTGGAATCCCATTTGTAGCGCCGATTGCACCGTTTAACTTCTATAGTATGCGAGACGTAGTAATGAGAGCTGGCTGGAAGACATTATCTAAAAAAACCGAAGACGTACAAAACATGCCGCATTAGCCAAAAATAAAGGAGCCAACAATGGAACGAAAAGACATGATAACCGCGCCACAACAGTTCTCGATGCTATTTTTAGTCAATATAATCATAGGAATAACCTACAATCTGCCAATGGCGCAAAGCAGCAACATGTGGGACCACGTCATCTCAGCGGGAATAGCACTTTTAATAAATGTGGGGTACCTCCTGCCGGTGTATAAGCTATATAAAATAAACCCTACAATGAACATAGCAGACAATTGCGCGGTAAATTTCAAAAAATTAGGGACATTATTCTTGATAATTTATGGAATCTACTACCTTTTTGCGTGCTGTTACACACTGTCACTTTTTAACATCTTTGTGCGAGACGTTGTAAATCCGGATATTTCGCTCTTTATGCTAACGCTATGCGTGATCCTAGCAGCATCCTATGCAACATGCAAGGGGATAGAAGGCATAGCGCGGGCCTGCACAATAATATTGTTCATCATTTGTGTATCGATTGCATTTATAGTTTTTACGCTGATCCCTCAAATTGACGTGATGAACTTTCCGCCATTGATGTTTGAAGGGTTAAGGGACACACTCAACGGCACTGTATATTTGGCCTCGCTATCATTTTATATACCGCTATCTGCGACAATTACACCATTTGTCAAGGGTAATATAAAGAAAACTCTAATAGCATCGACCGTATCGATTTATGCACTGTTTATTTTGGTAATAGCAGTAGTTACGGGCGCACTAGGAGATTATCTAAAAACTCAGAACTTCCCGATATACACAGCAACAAGCGTGGCTGGAATAGGCGTATTTAAAAGAATGGATGCTATTTATCTAGGAATTTTCACTTCTGGGCTCTTTATAACAGTTTCGCTATTTTTGTTTGCGTTTTTTTCGGTAATGAAGCGGCTGTTTGGCGAAGGCAAAAGCAAGATAATAATATTTTTGGGTGACGTATTGGTGCTCGTTTTAAGCTTAGTTTTACCGGTGTTTAAGGAAGTTTTGTATTTTTTTTACGACATAAAATTTGTTTTCATATTCACTATGGCAACGGCGTTTGTGATTCCGCTGGTAATTTTAATAAAGCACAAAATGCAGATAAAGTGAGGGTTTGCAAGAATGAGGGAAACAACGATCACAAAAAAGATTGTAATTTTACTGGAGTTATTGTTGGTGTGCTTTCTGTGCGGATGCAACCAGGTGGCGGGTTTAGACGAGCAGTTAATAGTCTATGGAATCGGGGTGGATAAAACCGAAGATGCTTACGAATTAACTGTGCAGGTGCTGAATACCCAAACGACGTCGGAGGCAAACTCGCAGGAGGATGGCAAAGCCATAATAAACATATCGGCAACGGCGCCGACCTTGATTGAAGCCGTAAACAAAATTGAGAACCAGACAGGCAAAAAGATATTATATTCTCACGCAATAGTCTTAATAGTCGGCCAGGAGACGGCAAAATCCGGGATAAAAGAAATTATAAGATTTTTTTCTACAAACCATAAACTTCGCCCAACGGTAGAGGTGCTAATCTCGAGTATAACGGCAAAAGATGTGTTTTCAAATGAGGGCAACGGGGATATAGTTAACGCAGAGGACATTGTATCGATATCACAAATAGGCAAAGAGAACGACGATGGCATAAATTCTAACATTCGATATATTTTAAGTGACCTTGAAAATCCGCAAAAAGCAGCAAAAGTGTGGCTTCTTGAATATAATAAAGATGAGGGAAAGGTGGCTTGTCCTAAAGTTGCACTGTTTAAGTCCGACAAGCTAACAGATGTTCTGAATGAAGAGAGCACGAAGGGGATGCTTTTGATCTATAAAAAAGCTAAAAATATTGTGGACAGTGTAAACGTGAATGACGCGCAGCTATCCTATGAGTTGAGCAAAGCAAAGTCAAAAATAGACGTGAGTTTTGATAGCAAAAAACCGGTGTTTAACATAAGTTTGTGTGCGGATTTAGAATTATACAACGCGGACAATCTGGCAGCAAATAGCGGGATCAAGCTGGTTATCGAAAAGAGGCTTGCGGAATTAATGCAGAAAGCCATTGATTGGGGCATAAAAAAGAACGGTTGTGATATATTTAACTTTTGTCGATACATTATGAACGCAAACCCCAGCTTTTTTAAGGAAAACTTAGCAAATATGGAGGAAATCCTAAAGTCAGCAGATTATGAAATTAACGCACAGGCCAAAATTAGATATATGGGTGCAAATCAGAAGATAAGCAGCTTGGTTTATTAAGCGGCACCGCGATTTCTCGCTTCCTTGAAAATAATTTTAAGCTACGCTATAATGTTTTTATAAATATGGTGTGGAAAAACAAAGTGGCGGGTGATAAAATGTCGAACAATTTTTCGGTATCGTTAACAAACATCATAAACAGCATGGGGCTGAATATCGCGTTTATGCCGAATGACCCGGACAAAATTTTAATATCCGAAAAGGACATTAACCGTTTGGGACTGGAGCTAACCGGATTTTTTGACTATTTTAATAGCACTCGGTTGGTTGTTATGGGGAGAACGGAAAACGCATATTTGTCAGGCTTAACAAGTGAAGAGCGGTATAAAATATTAGATGGAATCTTTGCGTTTGAGCCACCCGCAGTAATAATCACGAAGAATATTGAGCCATACCCTGAGCTTATCAAGGCGGCGAAGAAGAGTTTTATCCCGATTCTTCGCACATCCGAGATGACTTCGAACTTTATTGCTGATATTGTAGAGTTTTTGGACGTAAAATTGGCGCCGCGTATCACGAGGCATGGCGTACTGGTAGAGGTTTATGGCCAGGGAATATATATTATCGGTGATAGCGGAGTTGGTAAGAGCGAGACGGCAATAGAACTGATTCAAAGGGGACATCGTCTGGTTGCAGATGATTCGGTGCAAATAAGAAAAATTAACGACAAGAAGCTCACAGGATCTGCACCAAAAAACCTTCGGCATTTTATTGAGCTGCGCGGCGTAGGCATTATTGATGCTAGGAGCATTTTTGGGATGGGTTCTGTAAAGGTGACGCAGGAGATCGACATGGTGGTTAACCTCGAGATGTGGGATAGGGCCAAGATTTACGATAGAATAGGCATAGAAAACGAATATGCAAAAATTCTGGGAGTGAATATTCCGATTGTGACAATTCCGGTAACACCCGGCCGAAATTTGGCAATTATTGTGGAAGTAGCTGCTATGAATAATCGGCAAAAGAAGATGGGCTATAACGCAGCTAAAGAGCTGCTGGATGGCTTGGGAATGGACTATTTTAATAATGATATCGTTACAAATAACCAAATAAAGCTAAACATTTAATTTCAAAATTAGAAAAATAATAAAGAAGAAAGTTAAAACGAGAAAAATTTTGTGATTAACGGAGGAATTATGGGCAGCAGAGAATGTGAGAGAGCTGTTGAGGCGCTGGCGGAATTAAACTTAAATTTGAATATACTGAAAAAGGAGCCGATGTCAAAGCATACGTCATTTAAAATTGGCGGCGATGCGGATATTTTTATAACGGTAAATTCTAAGGACGACTTGGTTGTGGTTATAGAGGTTTTAAATGAGTTCAAAATTCCGTTTTTGGTTGTTGGCAACGGGTCTAACCTTTTGGTGAGTGACGATGGCATCCGTGGGGCGGTGATTAAACTTGGGGGCGACTTTAATAAAATCACCTTAGAGAGCGATGATACAATTAAGTGTGGCGCTGGGACTGCGCTTTCGAGGCTGTGCACTTTTGCTTTGCAAGAATCCCTTAGCGGACTGGAGTTTGCTTATGGGATTCCGGGCAAAGTCGGCGGAGCTGTCTTCATGAACGCGGGCGCTTATGGAGAAGAGATTAAGGACATAATTGTTTCTGCCGAGAGCATAACCTATTCTGGCGAGATTATAAAAAGAACCGCAGACGAGATGGCTTTGTCGTATAGGAACAGCTTGTACAGGGATGTTGATGAGATTATTTTGTCGGTAAAATTTAGGCTAGAACCAGGAGACAAACTACATATAAAAGAGAGAATGGATGGATATATAGCTAGGCGTAAAGAAAAGCAGCCATTAAATTACCCCAACGCAGGGAGCATTTTTAAAAGGCCGGTGGGTAATTTTGCCGGTACGCTAATTCAAAATTGCGGATTGCAAGGTACCAAAATCGGCGGAGCAATGGTTAGCACCAAACATGCGGGGTTTATAGTAAACCAGGGGGAAGCCACTTGCAACGATGTGGTAAGATTGATTAATCATATTAAAGAAACTGTGATGAAAAAAACCGGTGTAGCGCTCGAATGTGAGGTAATCATCATTTGAAAGGGCACTCTTGTTGTTAAAAATGGCGCTAAAGTTAAAAATTTGAGAAAGATCAAAACGAGGGAGGCTTGAGTTATGGAGTTCCTTTTTGTGACGGGATTATCGGGTGCAGGGAAGACCCAGGCATTGCATGCCTTGGAGGATATTGGCTTTTACTGCGTCGATAATATCCCGACCAAGCTGATTTCGACTTTTTATGACCTATGCCAGAAGTCTTCGGATAAAAACATGCGAAGGGTTGCTGCAGTTATTGATATCCGCGGGGAAAATTTTTTGGAGGGTTCCTTTGAGTCGCTTGAAAAACTTAAGGAGAACAGAAAAAATTATAAGGTATTGTTTTTGGATGCGCGAGAAGATGTGCTAGTTCAGCGGTATAAAGAATCCCGAAGAAGGCACCCGTTAGCCGAGAATTATCATGGTGCCATTCAAAAAGCTATACGGTTTGAGCGAGAGCTTTTGACTTCTATAAAGAATTCTGCGGACTATTTGATAGATACTTCGTTTTTGTCATCAGCACAGCTTAAAAAGAGGATAGCATCGCTGTTTTTGGATGACTCTTCAAACGCACTTACGGTTACATGTATGTCTTTTGGTTTTAAACATGGCTTACCGACTGAAGCAGACTTGGTCTTTGACGTTAGATGCCTGCCAAACCCCTATTATATAGACGAGATGAGAAATTTGACTGGCCTGGATGAGCTGGTAGCGGAGTATGTGCTAAACGGAGAAGAGACGAAAGGGTTTATTGAAAGGACGGTCTCGCTGATTGACTATATGCTACCACTTTATTGCAACGAAGGCAAAAGTCAGCTGGTGATAGCAATTGGTTGTACAGGCGGACATCACCGCTCAGTGGCGATTGCGCAGTATCTTTATAATCACCTGCTTGACGCCGGCCATCACATCGTTATCAACCACAGGGACATAAACAAAAATTGAGCTGGGGCTTGGGTTTATTGTGTTGGCTGAAGGAGGCAGTTAAGTGACATTTTCGGCAAGAGTTAAGAACGAACTATGTAAAGAGAGCCGACTGTTTAATGCGCACTCCCTTTTTTTACTGTACGGTATACTTTTATTTTCGAGAAATTTCAAGCTCTCGGAGATATCATTTCACACGGAGAACGAAAACATAAGCAACCTTGTGTATGAGCTGCTGGTGCAGAATTTTGACTGCGTAGTGGATGTTGAATTTTCTGGCACAGACAAAAAAGAAAATATTATTTTGAAGGTTTCTAAAGAGTGCGATAGAAAAGCGATTTTGACTCGATTTGGCCACTTAAAAAAGGACGAAATAAACCTGAAAATAAACAAAGAGCTGCTGAAAACCCAAGAAGACGTAAAAATTTTTTTAAAAGGCGTGTTTATCACTTGTGGAACAGTAACAGACCCTCAAAACGGGTATCATTTGGAGTTTTGTGTGCCTTATATGAATCTGTCCAAATGCTTGTTCGAGGTTTTAACGTCCCTAAAAAATGTGCAGCTAAAGGTAAAAAGTACCACTCGAAAGGGAGTTTTTGTGATTTACATAAAGGATAGCTCCGATATAACAGACTTTTTGGCGTATATTGGTGCGCCGCTTTGCGCTATGGACTTTATGCAAATTAAGATGGTTAAAGAGGTCCGCAATTACGTTAACAGGACGACGAACTTTGAAGCAGCAAATATTAGCAAAATTGCAGCGGCCTCTACTGCGCAGATAGCCGCGATAAAAAACATAAAGAAGTCTGGCAAGTTTAATTGTTTGAGCGACGACTTAAAGGAACTGGCAAATTTGCGTATTGCAAACCCAGAAATGTCGCTAAGAGAGTTGGGGAAAAACCTTTCGACTCCGCTTACACGATCTGGTGTTAACCATAAAATGAAAAAGCTTTTGAGTATGAGTGAACATATCTAAATTTAAAATTGTCCTAAAAACGCAGCACCCGCATAAAAATGTTATGGGGTGATATTTTGAAAAAATTGAAATGGGGCAATGACACCGTTTTTTATTCTCTAGTCTTGTGCGGATATATTGCCTTTTCGGCTTTAATTTTGAATGCATGTTTTTTGCATGCTTCACGGCAGGCCTCTTTGAAGGGAGGTTCATATTTTCCGACGATTATACTTGATGCAGGGCACGGAGGAGTTGATAGCGGTGCAGTGGGGCTTAATAACGTGCTTGAAAAGGACATAAATTTAGATATTGTGCTCAAACTTAAAAGCTTGTTTGAAGTTTCGGGCTTTAACATAAAAATGACGCGGGATGAGGATGAGTCTATACATAGCGAAAATTCGAACACGATCCGGTCTAAGAAGGTTTCAGATTTAAAGAACCGTCTGAGCATGATAAACAGCGACCCGAGCAACTTGCTGATAAGTGTTCACCAGAACAAGTTTGAAGACAGCAAGTATAAGGGAGCGCAGGTATTTTACTCGAAGAATAATCCGCAGAGCCAAGAGCTTGCACAGAGCATCCGAGCTTCGTTTTTAGCTTTTATCCAAAAGGATAATAACCGTGAAATAAAGCCCTCTCCAAAAGGAGTTTTTCTTTTGAATAAATCTACCGTTCCGGCGGTTATCGTTGAATGCGGATTTTTGTCGAACAGCGAGGACGTGAGGAATTTGCTGGATAAAAAATATCAGTCGAAGCTAGCTTTTGCAATTTTTTGCGGTTTTTTGGACTACTGGCGTAAATCAGGGTGAGTCGGACAGACTTATTGCAATCACTGTTATATCGTCGTCGAACTCATCGGACGTGTTTTTTACAATTTTCTTTACGATAGAATCCGCGATTTGTTGGGGGTCTTGATTCTCCCAACTTTTTAAAGTATCCTCAAGCCACTCATCACTTTTAGAAACTGCTCCATCCGAGACCATAAGTATTTTGTCATTAGCTGCAAGAGTGTTAGTGCTTTGCGAGATGTTAACGTCCTTCAATATGCCAATAGGCAAGGAATTTGGCATGTGACGAATCACGTTTTCACCTCTTTTAATTAATGTAAGTGGAGCGCCAGCCTTTAAAAGCTTTGTAGTTCCTGTAAATAAGTCCACACAGAGGATGTCTAGGGTGGACAAAAACTCGTCTTCTGACTTTATCAACAGTAAAGAGTTGGTTATCTTGACCGCGGTAGGGAGGTTTATTCCAGCCTTTATTAGGTCTTCCATGATTCGGCAAGCCATTGCCCCCTCGACAGCGGCTCGTCCGCCAGTTCCCATGCCATCGCTTAATATAACAACTATGTGTCCGGCGCCATCATTAAAATATGTATAATTATCTCCACACAGCACACCGTTTTTGCAAATGTGTTGGGCGATACCAACGTGAACGTTAAAAGCTGGTTTTTCTACTAGCTGTATTTTGCAAGCACTAAAATTGGAAGTAACGGTGGGGGAGTCAAGCCTTTTTTGGCAGATCCTTGATAGCTTTTTTGAAAGATTCACTTTTTCGAAATTGCCGTTATTAACTGTTCCAGTAACTTCTATTTCTATAGAGATCCGACCGTATTCATCGTATCTGCAGCAAACATCAAGCGGGGCAAAACCGAGAGCTTTAAGTTTTGCGGTAATTTTCTGGGCTAGTTTGGTGTCAAAAGTACTGCAATTTTTAACTCCATCAATAATGTCAGAAAGTAAAAGCCCAACATCGCAGAATTGTTCTGAGACAAAATCACGCACTTGAGAAACCCTGCTTTCTGCAACTTTCTTTTTGGACATTTCATCATAAAACAAGTTGATGTTACTTGTTATTTCGGCAGCTCGGCCGCACCTTTGTGAAAAACTCGAAGGCAAATCGTTTGCAGTTATTTTTCCTTTTTCGCACAAAATTTCGTTAATCTTCGAAAACGAACTAAGAGTATCTGTAGTTTTAGAGTCAAAGCAGAAGCTTCGAAGCCCGCAGCTGCTGCAGACTTTATGAACCGCCGCTGAGTATATATCGCAACTTTTGCTGACATTAATTTTAGTCAAATTTTCGGCAACTGAATTAATCGTGCTAGAGATGTTAATTAATGCCCGAGAAGCAGAATTTAGACGCATCGCTACAGCATTTTTGAAGCTTTGCTCTTGCTCATAACGATTAAGTTGGGCAGTAAAAAAGTTTGTAAATTTTTCCCCTATATCATCGCGCAAAAAAAGAAAAATTAAGCTAGCAGCAAGAATTTCATAAATACCAGAAATAATAATGGCAGGATCATAGGCCTGGTTAGAGATAATCATGCTAGAAGTCAAGAAAGCTAGGCAACAAGCCATTTTACCAAAGCAAGCAACAAATCCAGCAATCAGGCCACCAAAAGCGTATGCACCCATAATATAGGTTGGTTCCTTAAAGGCAAGCCCTAACAGCACCCCTGCGGTGGTCCCGGCGATGCTACCGCCGACTATGCCTAGATATTTTGCACAAAACATTATTACCAAAATTGCCAAAACCTTGCCAATAGAAATGCACCCCAAATTTACCGTCAGCAGGGACAAAATTACCATAAAAGTTGTCATGCAGATGCAGACAAAGTCTGCTTGATCTATGGTTCTGTTTTGTGCCGATAAAATATTTGTGGCTTCAGAAAAGAAATAAGCCGCGCCTCCTGATAAAATGGCCTCCGAAAGGCAGATCATAACCTCGCTAAAGTCGGCTGTGTTAAATATATTAATTGCAAAACCAGTGGCAATGATGGTTGCAAAAGAATGAATCGGTGCAAACAGTTTGCTGGTTTTAACTTTGGGCAAATCGTTTAACGTCCAGCGGATGGCGCAAATGGCAACAGCAGTAGACACATAGCGGATGCCAAAGTGAACCTCACTTGGTAAAATGTAGCCGATTATAACGCCTAAAAAGCTAAAAAACATATTATTATAAGGCACGGCAGCTAAGAAGGAACTCCCAAACGGCGCGTATGCGCCAAAAGCAACACCTTTGGATATGAATACCCCTAGAATAAAGCACACGGTGTTTTCTGCCAAGATTTTTGCATGGTCTGCCGGTAGTAGATTTTTTATATTTTGACTGGCCGACCCGATTAAGCTGGTACTTTTCATTTACATCCCCCACTGTTTGGAATAATTTACCTCAAAGCTAATTTAAATTATAAGCAAAAGCAAAGTCACAGCTTGTCTTAACATGCTGCAGCTTTTTGGGGTTTTATGAAAGGGGAGCGCGAGAAATATGAAAAAAGCAGCTAAAATAAGATAAAAATGTAAAAGCGTGGCGCTATCCAAAGAGGAAAAAATATGCTATAATAAAAACCGGTTAAAATGTCTGCAGAATAATAGCATGGCGGCGGGGGTTATGCAGGATATGCTGTTATGAATAATTTTTGTGTGATTTTAAAAAATAATCCCAAATAAAGCAACAAGGCGGGAATAAATATTGAAATTGAGGGAGCATTCGCGATACATCTTCTGTGCAGGCCTAGTTCTTGTAATATTTTCGGCGTATATCGCGCGGTTGGTGGATTGGCAGATTATAAACGGCGAAGAATACCGAGAACGCGCAAATCGGAGCAGTATTTATCGGAACAAAACAGATATTTTGCGAGGCGAGATATTGGACGTCAACGGTGTCGGGCTTGTGGAGAATATCACCGGGTATAAAATTATGCTGGACAGGTTCGCGCTGCCTCCAGAAGAAGAAAATCAAACGATTTTGGATTTGATTACGCTTCTTGCCTTAAAAAAAGAGCCGTTTATCGATGAACTTCCAATAACGATTGAGCCCAATGGTCATTTTAAGTTTTTAGAGGGCAAGGAAAAGGAGATAAAGGAGCTCAAGGGTAAGAACCGACTGAACTTGAATTCTTACTCTACTGCGGACGAATGCATGGAGAAATTGACGCAAAAATATGGTTGCCAGAATTTTGATGCGAAGACAATGCGCGATATAGTTAGTGTGAAGTATAACATGGATGTGAGCGGCTACTATGATTCTATGGCGAGCTCCTACACTTTTGCGGACAACATTAGCTCGGAGCTTTTGACGATTATTGCAGAGAAATTTCAAGATGCGTCTGGGGTTCGGATAGGCTTGTCGGCCAAAAGGCAGGCAGTCAATTCCGATTTGGCACCACATATTGTTGGCTCTACGGGAAAAATTTCCGAAGAACAGTACGAAAAATTAAAAAGTAAGGGCTACACTCTTAATGATATAGTGGGCAAAAGCGGAATTGAAGCGGCAATGGAGGAAATGCTGCGAGGAGTTGCAGGTGAAAAAAAGGTAGAGGTTGCAAGGGATGGATCTGTGCTGCACACCCCGAACGCAAAAGAGGCAAAGCCAGGTAACACGATTTTCTTGACAATTGATTCGAGAGTTCAACGGGCGGCCAATGAGTCTTTAGCAAAGGCAGTAAAGTCTTCCGGTCAGCACGACTGCGTTGCGGGCGCAGTGGTTGCTTTGAGTGTGAAGGATTTTTCGATTTTGGCAGCGGCAACCTATCCAAGCTACGATTTAGCTAAGTTGAGTCAGCCAGGGTACTATACACAACTCACAATTGACAAGGCCAACCCGTTATTTGACCGAGCTTTTAGAGGGTCATTTGCGCCAGGTTCAATATTTAAGCCTTTGGTGGCTTGTGGAGCACTTCAAGAGGGCGTTTTAACGACTTCGGATAAGATCCGATGCACGGGAATTTATCATTACCCCGGGCACGATTTTACCAACAAATGCTTGGGAGTGCATGGAAATGCGGACTTATTATATGCAATGGCGAAGTCTTGTAACGTGTTTTTTTCGGAAGCTGGCAGACGATTGGGCATAGAAAAGATGGACCTATACGCCAAGCAGTTTGGCTTGGGAGTAAAGACGGGAATAGAGTTGACGGAATCTGCAGGGGTTTTAGCAGGACCAGAGCATAGCAAGGCTGTGGGCTCGCGGTGGAGCAATTTGGTCACGATCAAAGCGGCAATTGGTCAAGCAGATAATCAGTTTACACCGTTACAGCTAGCGACGTATGTTGGGACTATCGCTAGTGGAGGTAATCGTTATCGGCCACATTTGGTTAGAAAAGTTACGGATTATCTGAGAGAGAACGTTATTATGGAGAATAGTCCAGAACACCCAGAACTTGTAGATACTGCGGGGATCTCGGAAGAAAACTTGAATATTGTGAAAAGTGCGATGCGGCAGGTTGTACTTTCTGGTACAGCAACGAACTTTAGCGGTTATGTGGTGCCGATTGCTGCCAAGACTGGGACGGCGCAAAATAGTGGTTCTGACCACACTACGTTTATATGTTTTGCACCTTACGAAAATCCGGAAATCGCGATTGCAGTAGTGGTGGAGCATGGTGCTAAGGGTATGGTCTCCAAAATCGTTGCAAAGGATATTATGGATGTGTATTTTTCTAATAAATAAATTTTCTTCGATTTTAGAAAAATACTTGCTTTTTGAGACTTAAAAATTGTATAATTACCTTGCTGATTGTAAATTTTTGCATTATTTTTAAAAAATTATTGAAATTAGTTTTTTTATGTGCTATCATGTATTTATTAAGTAGCTTTGGCCACTAGATGTTGTGTGTTTTTTTATTTGTTAAATGTGTTTTATTTTAAGTTTGTTCATGCTTTTGATGTGTGATTTATATTAGGAGTGACTTTTTTTATGAATATTGCGCTTATTGCTCACGATGCAAAAAAAGAATTAATGGTCCAGTTTTGTATAGCTTATTCTGGAATTCTTAATAAACATAACTTATGTGCTACTGGTATTACTGGAAAAGTTATTACAGAATCAACTGGCCTAAAAATTCAACGTTTTATGAGCGGATCACAGGGCGGTATGCAACAAATTGCGGCGAGGATCACTTGTAATGAAATTGACATGCTGCTGTTTTTTAGGGATCCAATGGGAACAAACGCCATGGAAAGTAATGATATTAGCTTGCTACGGTTGTGCGATTTACATGGAATTCCTGTGGCAACGAACATTGCAACTGCAGAAGTTCTAATTCATGGGCTCGACAGAGGAGATCTAGAGTGGCGTAATATTGTCAGTCCGCATAAATAGTAAAGTTTATACATAATGAAATGGCCGACAAAGTTACTGTTTGTCGGTTAATTTTTAGTTATTATAAGGTTTTAAGGAGGGTTTAATATGGAGTTGTTGACAAAGGCGGTTCGTGGCACGCAAGATATTTTGCCTAAAGATAGCTACAAACGGCGATTTGTTGCGGAACTAATGCTGAATGAGGCCAGCTTATATGGCTTTAAAGAAATTAGGACGCCGGTTTTTGAGCACACAGAGCTTTTTGACAGAGGCGTTGGCGATGGTACGGACATTGTGCAGAAGGAAATGTATACGTTTAAAGACAGAGGTGGGCGCTCATTAACGTTAAAGCCGGAGGGAACGGTATCGGCAGCTCGGTTGATGCTTGAGCACGGACTTTTTAACGACGTGCTGCCTATAAAACTTATGTATATTACACCTTGCTATAGATATGAAAAACCGCAGTCTGGCCGGTATAGAGAGTTTTATCAGTTTGGTGTAGAAATGTTTGGCTCTGGTGCGCCGGTAGCAGATGCTGAAATTATTTGTTTGGCCAAGACTTTGTTTGACCGTCTTGGAATTTCGAATTTAACGCTGGAGATTAATTCGATTGGATGTCCTATTTGCAGAAAAAATTATCAGGCGGCGCTAAAAAAATATTTTTACGAGAATAAGGATAATTTGTGCACGACGTGCATTGACCGTTTGGAGCGTAACCCTATGAGAATTATTGACTGCAAAAATCTAGGATGTAAAAAGATTTCTCAGAATGCACCAAACATTATTGATTTTTTGTGCGATGATTGCAGTGAGCATTTTGATGAGGTGCAGAGGTATTTAGATCGCTCTAAAATAGAATATAGAATTAACCCTAAGATTGTTCGCGGACTTGATTATTACACTAAAACGGTGTTTGAGTTTGTTTCTCAGGCGGACTCGCAGAGAAGTCTGGTTTGTGGCGGAGGTGGGCGCTACGATGGTTTGATTGAAGAGATTGGGGGCCCCTTCATGCCGGCAGTTGGTTTTGGTGTGGGGCTGGAACGGTTATTGCTTTTGATGGAATCGCAAAAAATTGACATTCCAAAACCTAAGTCTTGCGACGTATTTATTGCGGCAATTGGTGAAGAGGCGAATCTTAAATCTTTTGAATTAGCTAAAACTTTGAGAGAAAAATCATTTTATGTAGAGTTAGATGTTGAGCAAAGAGGACTTAAAGCTCAGCTTAAATACGCCAATAAAATTAATGCTCAGTTTTGCCTTGTAATAGGGGATTCTGAACTAGAGAAAGGCATGGCAGAACTTAAAGATATGAATAGTGGAGAAAAATTTGAGGTAAGTTTGGAGCATGAACGATTTGTAGAGATTTTTAGTCGACTTTTTGGGGCAAAAAATTAACGGAATAAAAGTTATATGATTGATTTATTTAAAGATTAATTGTCACTTTTTAATTTAAAGGTGACAATTTTTATTTCTTTGTTTTTGGCTGCATTAATAAAGACTCAAAGGCCAATACTTAAATTAATGGCAAACGAGCTAAGGAGGTTTTTTGACGTGCAGTATAACAAAGTAGAGCTATGCGGAGTTAATACAGCAAAACTTAAGGTTTTATCGGAAAAGGAAAAGATGGAGCTTTTAAAGGCGATGAAAACTGGGACAAAAAAAGAACGAAACAAAGCAAGAGAAGAGCTAGTAAACGGGAACTTAAGGCTGGTGCTAAGTGTAATACAGCGTTTTACAAATAGAGGTGAAAATCTAGATGATTTATTTCAGGTTGGATGCATAGGGTTAATAAAGGCTATTGACAATTTTGACATTGACCTTAATGTCCGGTTTTCCACCTACGGCGTGCCCATGATAATTGGTGAAATACGTAGATATCTGCGAGACAATAACTCCATCAGAGTAAGCCGCTCAATGCGCGATGTTGCATATAAAGCCATGCAGGTTAAAGAGCAAATTATAGCAACGTCTGGGCAGGAGCCTTCTATTGATGAAATTGCAAAAAAATTAGACGTAAAAAGAGAGACATTAGTAATTGCATTAGAGTCTATTGTAGAACCGATTTCTCTGTATGAGCCGGTTTTTTCTGAAGGCAGCGACACCATTTATGTTATGGACCAGGTTGGGAGCAAAAATGAAGATATCAACTGGCTAGAGGAGATTGTTTTTAAGGAATCTATAGCTAAATTGAGTGACCGCGAAAAAAAAATCTTAAGCCTGCGCTTTTTGGTAGGAAAAACCCAAATGGAAGTTGCTTCCGAAATAGGAATCAGTCAGGCGCAAGTTTCTCGGTTAGAAAAATATGCGCTAGATAAAGTAAAAGGGAACCCTTAGCGGGAAACAAGACTACTATAGCTTATCGCTCTCCAATTCGTTTGCGTTGATTTAATCTTTTTGCCGTTGTATAATATAGGTGTTTAAATTTGGAGGGTGAGCATGGACTGGATTAGCAAATGCACTGAGATTCGGCGCTTGATTTTGAAGACTATTGGTACTTTGGGGAGCGGGCATATTGGGGGATCGCTATCTATTGTGGAGCTTTTGGTCGTACTTTATGAAAAGCATATGAACATTGACCCCCAAAACCCAAATATGCCGGGAAAAGACCGCCTGGTTGTGTCTAAGGGGCACAGCGGACCGGCAGTTTATTCTGTTTTGTGCAGTAAGGGTTACTTTGGCGAAGAGTGGCTACTAACGCTTAATCAGCCGGGGACTAATCTACCAAGCCATTGCGATATGAATAAAACTCCAGGAATCGACATGACAACAGGATCGCTGGGGCAAGGATTTTCCTGCGCAATGGGGATAGCGAAGGCCTCTAAATTAAAAAACGACGGAGCTACGATTTATACGATAATTGGCGACGGAGAGAGCCAGGAAGGGCAGATTTGGGAGGCCGCGATGTTTGCTGCACAGCATAAGCTGGACAACGTAATTGCATTTACGGATTATAACAAACTGCAGCTTGATGGAGAAGTTAGCGAAATTTGTGATATAGCGCCGTTGGACGAGAAGTGGCGCGCTTTTGGCTGGAGTGTATTGGTTGTGGAAGATGGCCACGATTGCGAGGCTATTGATGAGGCTATAACATCGACGAGGTTTTCGTCAAAGCCCTCGATGATAATCTTAAACACTATAAAGGGGAAGGGAATCTCCTTTGCAGAGGCCGCGGGGGCGAGCAACCACAGTATGCAGGTTACGCTAGATATGATGGTAGCAGGGTTGGCAGAGCTAAGGGGTGAAGCATAGTGGAGATGCGACAAATTTTGGCCGAAGAATTAGAAAAGTTGATGGCAAAGAATGAAGATATTGTGTTGCTTGATGCAGATTTATCCCGGGCAAATGGGCTTTCTAACTTAAAGCGCAGATTTCCGGAAAGAGCAATAAATGTCGGTATAGCAGAGCAAAATATGGCTTGCGTGGCCGCAGGAATGAGTAGCTATGGTATGATCCCCTTTATTTCTACATTTGCGCCTTTTGCAACCAGACGCATTTGCGACCAGATTGCGATTTCTTGCTCTTACGCTCGGCAGAACGTCAAGATAATCGGTACAGACCCGGGGATTAGCGCGGAGTTTAACGGCGGGACACATATGAGTTTTGAGGATATCGGAGTTTTGAGAAGCATCCCGGGGATTGTGATTTTTGAACCTACAGATGGAACTCAACTGAGAAAGGCGCTCCCGCAGATTACAGATTACTACGGCGTTGTGTATATTCGGATGATTCGCAAGTTGGCACCGGATGTTTTTGATGATGCCTGCGACTTTTCCATATTTAAGGTAAGCAAACTTAAGGATGGCCAAGATTTGAGCATTTTTTGTTCTGGAATAATGGTTAGTGAGACTTTGAACGCGGAAAAAGAATTGCAAGCGTGCGGCATAGATGCTGAGATTATAAATGTACATACGATAAAGCCCATTGACAGGACGGGGATTATTACTTCTGCAAAGAAGACTGGCGCAGTCTTGACAGTTGAAAATCATAATGTGATAGGTGGATTAAAATCGGCTATTTGTGAGGTCTTGATGGAAGAATGCCCTGTGCCGCTGCAATCTGTTGGTGTTGAGGACAAATTTGGCCAGGTTGGAAAGATGCCATACCTAAAAGAGTGCTATAATCTGCAAACGAGCGACATTGTTAAGAAGGCGTTAGAGGTTTTATCTGTAAAAAATGGAATAAAAGATGCATGATATTACCGATTTTGCACAAGATATCTGTGGAGGTGCGATATCATGAGCAAGAACAAGGATTTAACTGCGAATAATTCTGATGGGACAGTGGATGAAAACATAAGTGAGGCAAACCCTGGTAGCAAAATTCAGATGGAGCAAATTAGCCAAACTGGTGCTGTTGTTGTAACGAACGGGAAGTATACCATTTATTGTCTGATGATTTTTGGAACAATTGAAGGGCATGATTTTGCGGAGGATTCGGTGAAGACAACGAAGTACGAAAGGGTAATCCCGCAGCTTGTTGCTATTGAGGAGAGCCCTTCGATTGATGGGTTGCTTATCCTGCTTAACACAGTGGGTGGTGACATTGAAGCGGGCCTCTCTTTGGCGGAGCTGGTTGCTGGCATGAAAAAGCCTACGGTTTCGATGGTCGTTGGAGGAGGGCATTCTATTGGGGTTCCGTTAGCTGTCTCGGCAAAAAAGACGTTTATCGCGAAGTCGGCCTCCATGATGATACATCCTGTGAGGACGAACGGTACAACTTTGGGGACTTCGCAAGCTTTTGAGTATCTTAAACGGATGCAAAACAGAATTACCAAGTTTATTACGGACAACTCGAAGATAAATTCGGAGCGATTTTTGGAGTTGGTTACGAACACTAGCGAGCTTGATATGGACATTGGCACGGTTTTGGAGGGCAAGGAGGCCGTTACAGAGGGAATTATAGATGAGGTTGGAAATTTATCTGACGCACTTGCACGTCTTTATGATATGATAGATAATAAAAGTGCCGAAAAAAATTCGAATAATAGTCGCAAAAAAGCCTAGAAATCTATGTGGCATATGCTTATAATTTGTGCTGTTACCGTAGGGACAAGCTTTGGCCGCAATCCCTACAGTGAGGCTATTTGATGTGGCTATAAAAAACTGCGAGGGGATATTTTGACGGAAAAAAAAGATTTTAAATCGAAAAAGACAACAAGGCCAAAAGGCAGACAAGAAGAACCAGCTAGCCTAAACAACCGGGTGATGTCTATAATAATCTTTGCAACGGCAGTGTTTTTGCTGTGCTTGATGTTCATAAAGGGCGAGAATGTCTGGCTCTTTTTACATAATTTTATTTTGGGCCTTTTTGGAAAGATTGCGGTCTTTTGGCCGGTATTGCTGCTGTATATTGCGGGAACAACGGCAATGGCTAACCCAAAAGATAGAGCTGGAGTGAAGGTAATACTGTCGGTGATCGTGATTTTTTTGCTATGTACGTCGGTGTACATTTTTGAAGAAGTGCCGCAGTTTGCGAATGCGAACTATTTTCAGAGTTTATTAGAGCTTTATAAAAGAGGCGAACAAACCACTGGAGCCGGACTTTTTAGCGGAATTTTAGGAATGCCGATGATATATCTTTTTGGGTCGATTGGAGCCAGAATAACCATTTCGCTGCTCCTTTTTGTTGCAACGATGCTTTTGACGGGGATAAGCCTTGCCACTCTTTACAATGCGCTTAAGAAAGTCGCAGTTTTTGTTGCAGAGGGTCTAAAAAGCTGCTTTTTTAATGATGTAACCGATGAAGAGGCCGATGAAAATCATACGAGGTTCCCGGATCATCCGGTAAAATCGAATGCAATCTTTGAGAGGTTGAAAGAAAACGCAGCTAAGAAATTCGCCAAGGGCAATAATAATGACGAGCTGTTTGAGGATTCTGCGAAAAAAGCTGCCGAGGCATTTATTGAAAAAAACAAAAAGCAGAGGGGTGAATCTGGAGAGTTTGAGGCAAGTGAGGTTAAGCTAACGCCTGACAAAATAGATGAAAGTACATATAACTACCCGCCGGCGACACTTTTGGAACCAACAAAAGAGCAAAATCAGGCGGATATCCGGCACGAGCTGCAGACAAATGGCCAGATGCTGGTGGACACGCTTAATAGCTTTTCTGTTCAGACAAAAATTGTGGATATAAGCCGTGGTCCTGCCGTTACCAGATACGAACTTCAGCCTGCGGCGGGCGTAAAAATTAGCAAGATAACGAATCTTGCGGACGATATTGCACTTAATTTGGCTGCTTTGGGGGTACGCATTGAGGCGCCTATCCCAGGAAAGGCCGCAGTGGGGATAGAGGTTCCGAATAAGATTGTGAACATTGTTAAAATGCGCGAGCTAGTTAATTCTGATGAATTTGTGAATTCGAGGAGCAAACTGACAGTTATTTTGGGGCGAGATATTGCTGGGAACGTGACTATTGCGGATTTATCTAAGATGCCACATTTGCTAATCGCAGGATCGACAGGCTCTGGGAAGTCTGTATGCATAAATTCGTTCATTATAAGCTTGCTTTATAAGGCGAGCCCTGAAGACGTTCGCCTGCTTATGATTGACCCGAAGGTGGTTGAGCTTGGCATATACAATGGAATTCCACACCTTTTGGTGCCTGTCGTTACGGATCCACGCAAGGCTGCTGGGGCTCTTAACTGGGCGGTTACGGAGATGCTTAAAAGGTATAACTTTTTTGCCGAAAACAACGTGCGCGATTTGACATCTTATAACAAAATGGTGCAAAATAAGATAAAATCGGGGGGTGCTAAGAACGAGGAAGAAAAGTTCGAAAAAATGCCACAAATTGTGATAATTATTGATGAACTAGCGGACTTAATGATGGCGGCGCCTAACGAAGTTGAAGATGCAATATGCAGGTTGGCACAGATGGCCCGTGCTGCCGGTATGCACTTAGTGATCGCAACGCAGCGACCTTCTGTAGACGTTATTACCGGAGTTATAAAGGCTAACATCCCCAGTAGAATCGCACTTTCGGTTTCTTCGCAGATTGACTCTAGGACTATTCTTGACTCTAGTGGCGCGGAAAAGCTTCTTGGCCGAGGTGACATGCTGTTTTCACCAATTGGATCTTCAAAACCGTTGAGGGTACAAGGATGTTTTTTAACGGACAAAGAGATCGAGAATGTTTTGAGTTTTATCAAGAATAATGGGCAAAATGAGTACGACCAGACGGTGATTGAGGAGATAGAGAAAAATGCAGTACAGGAGCCGACCAAAGAGGAGAAGTTCGACGACAAAGAGCAAGATCTGATGCTGGAAGAGGCAATAAACTGTGTCATGGAGGTAGGCCAGGCTTCTACGTCATTGCTGCAACGGCGGTTGAGGCTGGGTTATGCAAGAGCTGGCAGACTTATCGATGAAATGGAACGAATGGGTATTGTGGGGCCGCACGAGGGCTCTAAGCCCAGGCAGATTTTGGCCAAAAATTATCAGATGCCGCCCAACAAAGAGACATTTAACAGGCCATAAACTATTTTGGTATGAGAGGCGTTGAAGGGAGCGTTTTATGCATAATAATTTTAGGAGCATTCAAAAGAAAAAAAGGTTGCTGATTTTGGCGATTTCTTTGATGATTATCTTTAGCGCTGCGGTCATAGCAATAATTGAAGCTTTTGGGCTTCAGGTTTGGAGCGGGATATTTAAGACCTGCTCGGTTGGTGAATTTTCTGGCACGGCGAACGATTACCCGATGAGCGTGCATGTTTTGGACGTTGGCAAGGCGGACTGCATTTTTATCACTTGCGAGGGAAAGAACATTCTGATTGATGCGGGGGAAACGAGCATTTATAAAGTTGTTAACGAGTACATGCGCAAGATGAAGGTTAAGACGATAGATCAGCTGATATTGAGTCATCAGCACAGCGACCATGTGGGAGGAATGGGTTATGTTGTGGATGAGTTTGACGTGAAGTCCTTTATGATGCCACGATTAAAAGATGATATGATCCCAACTTTTAAGTCTTACGAGCGTCTGTTGAAGTCGCTTGACAAAAAGGGAATAAAGGCGGAGGAGCCAGAACCTGGCAGGGTTTACTACATAGGACCAATGAGGATTGAAGTTTTGTCGCCACTTTTGCAGTATGATAACATGAACAATAACTCCGTTGTTATTAAAATTACATACAAAAATAGGAGTTTTCTTTTTACTGGAGACGCGGAGAAAAAGTCGGAGCGAGACATGATCGCAGCGGGGTATGATCTAAAGGCGGATGTTTTGAAGGTGGGGCACCACGGAAGTAAGACATCGACTTCGCAGGCGTTTTTGAATAAGGTTGCGCCGACTTATGCTGTGATTTCGGTTGGAGAGTATAAGAACAAGTTGCCTAAGAAGGAGATTCTAGATAGGTTGGAGAAGAATAATATAAAGGTTTATCGTACGGATTGGCTTGGTACAGTGATTTTTGCGACAAATGGAGAAGACTTAAAGGTCTTTTGCGAAAAGGAGAGTGCCTAGCCTATGATGATGTTATCGATTGACCGTTTTGACGGTGTGTATGCGATTTGTGAAGGTGATGATGAAAAGCTGTACGCTATAGAAAAATCTGAACTGCCAAAGGGAGCAAAGCCCGGGGATGTTTTGAAACTATCTTCGGGCGGAAGTTTAACTTTGGATGAAGATGAGACAAAACGCCGAAAAGAACGGATTAAAAAGCTACAAAATAAGCTGTTTGAAGTAGAGTAGCTTGATTTTAACTATGTGAGGAGAACTAAAATGAGTTTTAAAGAAGGATTTGTAGAAATATATAAGAATTTTATAAAGCGAACTGGCGCAGAGGAGCTACTTAATTGGCTTTCGTCTACGGACTTTTTTACAGCGCCGGCGAGCACGAAATATCACTGCGCGTGCGAGGGAGGTTTAGCTCAACACAGTGTGAGCGTTTATAAAACCCTTAGAGAACGCTATTTTGACGAAGAAACTGATACAGAAGAGAGTTTTGCCGTTTGCGGGCTGCTGCATGATTTATGTAAGGCTGAGTTTTATAAAGTCTCCACAAGAAATGTGAAGAACGAGGTAACCGGAGCATGGGAAAAGCAACCATTTTATGCGATTGACGATAGCTTTCCTTATGGTCATGGAGAAAAATCAGTGTTTTTGATAGAGCGATTCATGAGGCTAAAACCGGCCGAAGCAATGGCGATTCGTTGGCACATGGGCGGGTTTGATACATCGGCAAAAGGTGGAGACTTTTCTATTAGCTTAGCATACGAAAAATATCCACTGGCGGTAAAGCTGCATCTTGCCGACGTAGAGTCATCTTATTTGAGAGAGAGGCATACCTCCGAAGTTATAAAAAGGTGAAAAATATTTTCTTGACAAAGCATATCCACCATGTGATAATGATTTGTAAATTTAGAAAGGTGTGTTAATTTATGGTTAAAAAAGATTTGTTCAAAAAGACAACGCCAATAGTTTTAAACGCAATTTTAGGGTTTATAGTGTTTTCAAATGTTTGTTCTGCAAGTGCTCCGCGTCGAGACCTTAATAGGCTGCAAAGACAAACGTTTACAACTATCGTTCAATTACCAAGTCTTGAACAAACCAACACTCAACCAAATGATATATCTTCTAATAAGAAAGATAATGATGGCGAATATATTCCTGACGAAGAGGCTTTGAAAAAAGAAGAACAAAGAGAAGAAGAAGATTTTCGACAGATGATAGAGGAAATTTTAAAATAAAAAAGTATATGATATAAAAATTTTTAAGGGGTTTTAAGGTAATCAAATTTTAAAATTATATATGAGGTGTAAAGTTATGTTAAGAAATAAGTTGTTAAAAAAAGTTTCTTCGGCAGCTTTGGCAATGTTTTTTTTGTGCATTTCAGTAGCATCTGTTTGTTTTGCTAGTGCCCCATCCCCCAATAGACCGTCAGCTAAAAAGCAGTCTTCTTGGATGAAAGTGCCTTCGCCATCAAAGGATTATGAAGACGCGTATGATATTGCAAAAGAAGATGGAAAAAATAAAAACAATGAAGAAGATGAGGTCGATTGGCTGGAAAATAATTCTTGTGAAGAAGAGGAAGAGGAATGGCTAGAGAATCAAGAAGGCTATTTAAAAGAAAATGAAGATGATGTTAATAATCCTCATAACAAGGGTGACACAAATTTAAATAGACCAGATTCTAGCAACGTCGGGAATTAAATTGATGAGATTTTAGGGGAAAGGGAAGAAAGGTGTCTTTTCCTTTGAACAAAAAAATTTAGTTGGAAAAATATCATTTTTGGAGAAGAGAAATATAAATAGTTTTGAAATTAGAAAATTTTCAAACATTAAGATGTTATAAAATAAAAAAGTTAAGAGGTTGTTAGCAAATTATGCAAAGAAAATTTATTTCGGTAATTTTGGCAATATTTTTTTGCCACGTAGGATCAAATAGTTGTTTGGCTAGCTTACCTTGGTGGCAGCAGTTATCAAATGTTGAATATAGTAATAATTCTGAAGAAGACACAACGTGGAAAGAAAGTGATGAGGAGGAGGAAGATACGTATTTTACTGAAGAGGAAGAAGTTAGTGACGATAATTCTACAAAGTATGAAGAAATAACCCCAAAAGATGTATCTGAAAAAACAACTGGAAGAGAGAAAACACCCCAAAACAGCAATTCATCGGTAGAAGAAAATAGAAATATAAATGGATACCTAATTGTATCAACTGATTATGCTAGTTCTGACTGCGATGACGGACCATGGCAAAGACGTGGGTTGCATAACTCTTGATAACAATAATACCTTTAATAATTTAATGTTTAAACTGTTGATTATTATTTATGCTTGTGGTATAGTATTATTAGAGGTGAGAAATTTTGTGATAAAAAAATTTGTTTAAGAAGCTCAGTGCAACACTTTTGGGGATATTTATTAGCTTTAGCTGTGTAGAGGCAAGTGCTTCTTTTCAAACCCCAAATATAGTTGGTTTTATTCCAGTTGGCAGAGACTAATAATCCTGGTTTTGCTTTTAACCTATCTCCTCTCCCAATAAAAGGAATGAAATTTATACAGGCCTACCAACGTCTTGTTGATCATCCTTTATTTAATTTAAGAGATTCTTTCACAAGAAGGGCTGGCTTTGAAATTGTTGAAAATAAAAACACAGAATATGGAACTGCTCGTATACATGTTTTTTCGGACAACAATCAAGCAATAAGTTTTGCAGCACAACTTAATAATTTAATGCATGATATCGCCAATGTCTTGGGGAGCCCTCTTGCGGAAGTGTTTGTAAATTTTAGAAGGGGACTTTTAGATAACAATGAATTTGATAGACGTATCGTGGCCTTTAACACGAAACAAAACATGGAAAAGATGAATGAGATTAATGCAAAAATTGATAAGTTGACTAGAGCATTAAATGAAATTCCCGAAGGAAGACCAACAGAAGAAGATATTAAGGCTGGCCGTTGTGTAGATAGTGGTTTGGATGACCTTTGACTTTGCATTTAGTTTTTGAGTTTTGTTAATTAGGTATATATTTATTAAAATAAGGAGGGAATTAGATATGGCAGTGCCAAAGAGAAAGCATTCTAAAGCTAGGCGAGATAAAAGACGTTCTAACGTTTGGAAAATAGAAGCGCCAGCAATTATTAAATGCCCACAGTGTGGAGAATTTAAATTGCCACATAGGGTTTGCAAGGCTTGTGGGTTCTATAATGGCCGCGAGATTATAAAGGTAGAAGCTTAAGGTTTGTCTAATATAAAAGAGAGGGCCGGGTTGCGACCTTCTCTTTTTTGTTTAGAAGAGTTAAAAAAGGATAGGGGGAAAAGGATGGCAAAACCAATTGTTGCTATTATTGGGCGCCCGAATGTTGGAAAATCTACTTTATTTAATAAGCTAGTGGGGCAGAGGGTTGCGATTGTTGAGGATGTGCCTGGTGTTACTAGAGACAGAATTTATGGTGAATGTGAGTGGAGAGGGCGGAGCTTTACTATTATTGATACAGGCGGAATTGAGCCTCATTCGGATGATATTATTTTGTCCCAGATGAGGAACCAGGCTCAACTTGCGATGGACTCTGCAGATGTGATAATTTTGGTTGTGGATATAAAGACAGGAATTGTGGCGACGGACTATGAGATTGCTACCATGTTGCAAAAGAGCGGACGTCCTGTTATTTTGTGTGTAAACAAATGCGATAAAGTTGGTGCACCTGATGCTGATTTTTATGAATTCTATAATTTAGGGCTGGGGGAACCAATAATGGTTTCCTCTGTGCATGGCCATGGTACGGGAGATTTGCTGGATGAAGTTTTGAAAAATCTGCCTGACTCTACTAGCTTTGATACAGAGGCAGATTCAATTATAAATGTAGCGGTCATTGGCAAACCAAATGTAGGCAAGTCATCGCTTATAAATAAGATAACTGGTGAAGATCGCTGCATTGTTTCTGAAATTGCGGGTACGACGCGCGACTCTATTGACACTTTTATAAAAAATAATTTTGGAAATTTTAATTTTGTGGACACAGCCGGGATTCGTCGGCAAAGCAAGGTTACAGACGCGGTCGAAAAATATAGTATTATCCGGGCTAAGATGGCAGTTGAGCGTAGCGACGTCTGTGTTATTATGATAGATGCCACTGAGGGATTCACTGAGCAAGACTCAAAGGTGGCAGGACTTGCGGTTAATGCCGGGAAAGCGTGTATTGTTGCCGTTAATAAATGGGACGCGGTTGAAAAGACGGATAAGACTTTTACGAGCTATAAAAAAAGGCTTGAGAATGATTTTTCGTTTATACATTATGCACCGATCTTATTTATATCGGTAAAAACGGGGCAACGAATAGAAAAATTATTTGAGATTATAACGCAGGTTTTCAAGTCGAGTGTTACGCGGATCTCAACTGGGGTGCTAAATGAAGTTTTGGCAGAAGCTGCCCTTAGAGTTCAGCCACCAACGGACAAAGGCAAACGCCTAAAGATTTTTTTTGTAACGCAAGTTTCTCTGCAACCTCCTACATTCGTATTTTTTGTAAATTCTGCAAAACTTTTTCACTTTTCATATCAGAGGTATCTCGAGAATAAATTTAGAGAGACGTTCTCTTTACAAGGGACTCCAATAAGGTTTATAATAAGAGAGAAAGAAGATCGCTAGTTTTTATATGCGCATTAGGAGTGATTTTTTGGAAGTTCAGGCAATTAATTTTTTTAAGTTTTATTGGTTTCAAATGGTTCTTGTGGCGGTTATAGGCTATTTGATTGGCAGCGTCAGTTTTTCTATTTTGTTTACAAGGCAATTTAAAAATAAGGAAGATATTAGAAATCTTGGGAGCGGAAATGCTGGTTTTACAAATGTGCTGCGCTCGGTTGGTTTTTGGCCAGCTTTTTTGACTATGTTGGGAGACTTTAGTAAGGGAATTATTGCTTGCTTGTTTGGCAAAATGATTTTTTCGCAGATTAATTTAGCCGGAGTGCCGACGTTTTGCATTGTCCAGTATGGAATTTATATCGCTGGAGTTGCATGTTTGGCGGGGCATGTTTACCCATGCTTTTTTGAGCTTAGAGGAGGCAAGGCTGTTTTAACGGCATTCTCAATGCTGATTATGACGGACTGGCAGGTTGCGGCTCTTTCTTTTGCTGTTTTTTTGATTATAGTTTTTACCACACGATTAGTATCCTTGGGTTCAATATTGGCGGCCGTTGCATACCCTGTTTTTACTTTTTGCATCACATATTTTTGCGACTACCTCGGCGATCGCCGCCCAGCGACATTTGGATATACTGTGGTAGTCACAACTGCGGCGGTTTTAATAAGTGTTTTTGTGATTTATAAACACAAAAAGAATCTAACAAGGCTTCTAAACGGAGAAGAAAAAAAGTTAACTGTAGCAACAAAATAAAATTGAATATAAAAAAATAAACCTGCAGAAATACTAAAATAATAGTATAAATACAGGTTTTTAATTTTATCAAAAAATTTTAATTAATAAGGTTTTGCTTTAGCTGTTCACTCATCCCGTATACATTGCCTCCAGAGGCAGCATCTAGTTCATCGGAGCTTAACTCCAGACCGTCCGATATTTTTTTAAACAGACGATCTAACTCTTCTTTTGCTAAATTTAAGCCATTGCTTTTGGCTAAAGAAGAAAGCTCTGGTTTGGTTTTGCAGTCTTTGGCAAAGTTTAAAAATTCTTTTATAGTCATAGCCATAAAATCATCCTAAATTAAAAATTTATTTAAAATTCAACGAACCTCAAATTCTAAAACAAACCCTATTCAAAAACAAAAACTTAGACAGCTCTGGTAACCTTGCCGGACCTCAAACAACGGGTACAAGCATAAACACGCTTAGGCGTTCCATTAACAAGAGCTTTAACGCGCCGAACATTTGGCTTGAAAGCCCGGTTAGAGCGACGATGAGAGTGAGAAACATTTATTCCAAAAGCGATACTTTTACCGCAAACATCACACATAGCCATAAAAATTGCACCTCCTTAAGCAGCACAAAAATACACTTAATAATATTAACAGAGATTTGCAAAAAAATCAAGCCCCTTCTTCATTTTGGTTTAATAGTTAATATGGTTGAATTTTTGACAAAGTAAATCTGTTAAAGTTATAATTAAATAAGTTGTAAATTTAAAGCAAAACTGAGAGAGTGATTATAAATGTGGTTTTTGCAAGAAGGAATGACGCTAGGACAAGCGCTGGTAGTGATATTTGCACTGCTTTTGACGATTTTTATAGTCTTACCAATACATGAATGGGCACACGGCTTTCTGGCATATAAGTTAGGGGATAATACTGCAAAAAATAGTGGTAGACTAACATTAAATCCGTTAAAACATATTGATCCTCTTGGGGCATCGGCGCTGCTTCTTTTTAAATTTGGCTGGGCAAGGCCTGTGCCAGTGAACCCAAGAAATTTTAAAAGGCCAAAGCTCGGTATGGCGCTAACAGCGCTAGCAGGGCCACTTTCGAACTTAATTGTAGCTCTGATTGCACTTCTACTTGCAACTATAGCATATGCTTTTGGAGGGAATATTTTAAACTTAATGGGGGAAGAGGAATCTAACTTTTTTGTTATGCCGTTTTTTGGATTTATATATTTTATGTTCTTAATTTATAACGTTAATTTGGGCTTAGCGGTTTTTAACTTAATTCCGCTTCCGCCACTTGATGGGTCAAAGATTTTAGAGGCTTTTTTGCCAGACAAATTTTTAAATAAATATTATCAATACGAAGGTTACATATCAATTATCGTTTTTGCATTGCTGTTTACGGGCATGCTATCTAGCCCTGTGGCCTTTTTTGAAAAAATAATCCATAATATTACAATGGCCCCACTTACGCATTTGTTTCAATTTTTGGGCAAAGGGTAAGCAAGTATGGAGAAAATGTCGTATAAACTAAATGACTTTGAAGGTCCACTTGATCTGCTTTTGCATTTAATAAAGAAGAATAAACTCAATATTTACGATGTGCAAATTTCGGAACTTTTGGCGCAGTACCTGAGCCATATAGAGAAGATGAAGCAGCAGGACATGGAGATATCCAGCGAATTTTTAGAGATGGCTGCAAGGCTTATTTATATAAAAACAGCAATGCTACTACCAAAACACGAAGAAGCTGAATCGTTAAAGCAGGAGCTAACAGGGCAGCTAATAGAGTATGAACAATACCATAAGATTGCGAAGGTACTGGAAAAAGAAATGAATTTTGGCCTTATTGCAAGGATACCTCAGGAGATAACGAGGGACAAGATTTATTCAATCCAGCACCAAATTTCAGTCCTTTTTAAAGCTTATACTGACGTGGCGGGCCGAAAGGCGAGCAATATACCCCCGTCTAAAGAGGTTTTTTCACAGATAGTTTCTAGAAAAATTGTCTCGGTCTTTTCAAAGGTTATATTTGTTTTGCGAAAATTGAAAACCTTAAACACGGCGGAGTACAATTCACTCTTTTCGAACAGGCAGACAAAATCCGAGATGGTTGCTACTTTTTTGGCGGTTCTGGAGTTAATAAAGACCAAACGGGTAGGGTTGGATGAAGAAAATAAAAAAATAAAATTATTGAAAGTTGGTGCAAAAGTTGGAAGTAAAAAAAGCTAAAGCCGCAGTACAAGCAGTACTTTTTGCTAGTGGAGATCCAATTTCCGCAGAGCGAATAGCTTTGGCGTTGAAGATCGACAAATCTACAGTTTTGAAGCTGCTAAAAAATTTGAAAGACGAACTAGACAACGAGGATAGCGGTATTTGCGTTGTAGAATTGGGTGAAAAATATCAAATGTGCACAAAACCTGAACATGCCGATTTTGTGCGGCGGGCTTTGGATTTACGAAGGCATAGCCCGTTATCACAGGCGGCGATGGAAGTTTTGGCGGTTATTGCATATAATCAGCCGGTTACTAAGGCTTTTGTTGAGAATATCCGCGGCGTGGATTGTTCTAACATAATTTCTAACTTGATTGTACAAAATTTGATTGAAGAAAAAGGTCGGCTAGATTTGCCGGGGAAACCGCTGCAGTATGGGATAACCCTTAATTTTTTAAAGTGTTTTGGAGTTAGCAGTGTGGACGAGTTACCAAAATTGCAAAACATTACAATCCAAAGCAGTACAGATGAATAATATTTTTGGAGATGTCAAATGATTTTTTTATATACTTTTTTAGTAATAATTTTTGTTGTGGTTATTTTATTGTTTTGCCCAGTATTTGTGCACATTTCTTTTAAAGAGTTTTTGAGTGTGAATATCAAGTTTTTGTTTTTTTCATTATATCCCCTGCAGAAAAAGGAATTAAAAAAAATTGAAAAAGATGCTAAAGTTTTAAAAAAAGATATTAAAATTAACAAATTTGCAAAAAAATTAGGTATAATAAAAGAGAGAGGCTTGTCTGGATTTTTAAACCTTTTAAAGCAACTTATAAAAATTGTAAAGGACTTTGCTGGTAAAATACATATTCGGTCATTTTATCTTAACCTACTTGTTGCAGAAGATGACGCGGCCCAGACGGCTATTAGTTATGGAAAAGTCTCTGCTTTTGTTAATTATGCAAAATTAATTTTGTTGCGAAATGTTGATGAAAGCAAGTACCATATTTTGATTGCACCAGGTTTTAGAGAGTCTGAATCTAAGGTGAATTTTTCTTTTAAGCTTTATTTTTTCCCAATATCGATGCTGGTTACAGCATTGATTTCCATATATCGCCTTGCAAAAGGTGGCCATTTTAATACAAAAACAACGGAGAGGGTGTAGAAAATGAGTGATTGCTCGATTAACAACATGGTAGATACTACGATTGAAAAGCTTAGGTGCTTGGTGGACGTAAATACTATTATTGGCGAGACTATTAAGCTTGATGACGGAACTGTGATTATTCCGATTTCGAAAGTAGCTTATGGTTTTGCATCTGGCGGCTCGGAATTTTCTGGGAAAAAAGTTAACGACGAAAATCTATTTGGAGGAGGTAGTGGAGCGGGAGTTACTATTTCTCCAGTAGCTTTTTTAACCGTCAACAGAGCCGGAAACATTAAGGTTTTGCATGCAGAGCCCAATTTATCTACAGCGGAGAAAGTTATTGACTTGGTTCCAGACGTTGTCGACAAAATAAGTTCAATAATTAAGCCGGGAAAAAAGCAAAGCGATAATGAAAATTAAATTTTAATAGGGACAGTAATTTTTAATAATTTTATTTTGCACGCATATAATTAGCTAAGAATCTTGATTTTGTAGGGATGTGGCTAGTTTGTGCAAAAAATTATTGAGTAGAATAATTTT
Organism: uncultured Eubacteriales bacterium; assembly: GCA_949068525.1. GTDB lineage: Bacteria > Bacillota > Clostridia > Oscillospirales > Acutalibacteraceae > CAG-557. The sequence goes on from CARTIQ010000005.1 coordinate 46,623, forward strand.
ATTTTGTTTTTTTATATCAATCTTGTCGGCGCCAACTAAGGTGAACGCGCAAATACCGTCACTTTCAGCCAAATCTGCAATCCTAATTTGCGCTGATAATGGTAAGGTTCTTTACGGAAAAAACGAGAAAGAACCACGTCCAATGGCCAGCACAACGAAAATTATGACTGCGCTTTTGACTTTGGAAGCTGCTGAGAAGGAAGACACGAATGTTACCATCACTGATAAGATGGTCCCGGTTGATGGCTCTTCTATGTATTTGAAAGTGGGCCAAGTTTTGCCGCTATCAAGTTTAGCTAAGGGTATGCTTACTGTCTCGGGAAATGATGCTGCGAATTCGGCAGCCATCGCGCTTTGCGGCTCTGTGGACGCATTTGTGGAGCTAATGAATAAAAAAGCCAGTCAAATTGGGATGCTAGACACGGTTTTTGAAACTCCTTCTGGACTCGATAAGGGAGATCACCATTCTACCGCCTACGATATGGCCTTGCTTGGGGCTTATGCCCTTGAAAATCAGGCATTTTGTGATATTTCTTCTAAAAAAAGTGCAGAGGTACCTTTTGTAAAGCCAGACGAAATACGTACACTTTATAACGAAAATAGGATGCTAAAACGATATGATGGCTGCATCGGGATAAAAACTGGGTTTACTCGCTTGGCTGGCAGGTGTTTGGTTTCTGCTGCAGAAAGGAACAATACTCGCCTTGTTGCTGTCACATTAAATGCTCCGGATGACTGGAATGATCACGAGAAATTGCTGGATTATGGTTTTTCTCAGGCAGAGACAGTTGTTTTTGGCAACAAAGATTATGCAATTTTGCCGTTGGTTGGCGGAGATGCGAATGAAATTTCTGCATTCGTTAAAGATAAAATCTCGATTAGCGTGCGCAAAGGTGATAAGGATAAAATCAAGAAGATTGTAGAAGTTCCGCCGTTTTTGTATGCACCTCTAAAGCAAGGCCAAGTTGTTGGAAAGGTTAAATATCAAGTTGATGGCGACGTTTTGGCATCGAACGACTTGATTATTGAGAAAGATGTGCCGGTTACTAAGCCAAATAAAGGCCTTTGGAAGAAGCTGAGTGACATATTTATGGGGATTTTTAATTAATTTGGAGGACGTAAAATAGTTTTGAAAAAGATAAGGATTCAAAAGATACTTTCGAAAAGTGGCGTAGCATCGCGGAGAAAAGCCGAAGAGATGATAAAAAATAAAATGGTTTGCATTAATAAGAAAATTGCGGAAATCGGTGACAAGGCCGATCCGAGTGAGGATAAAATTTTTGTTAACGGGAGGTTAATCGACTGTAACGTAAAAAAGCACTATATTATGCTGCACAAGCCCCGTGGATACGTCTCTACAACTAAAGATGAGCTTGGCAGAAAATGCGTTATGCAATTGATGCGAGATGTTCCGGCAAAAATTTACCCGGTAGGACGGTTGGACAAAGACTCCGAGGGGCTCTTGCTTGTGACAAATGATGGCGATTTTTTAAATTCTGTGATTCACCCAGCAAATTCAATAGAAAAAAGGTATAGAGTAACCGTAAAGCCCAAAGTTACAGAAGAGCAGCTCGTTACATTAAGTTCTGGTATGACGATTGATGGCTACAAGACAGAGCCAGCAAAAATCACGGTGCTAAAATCGGCAGAAGACAGAACAGTTTTGGAAATCATCATAAAAGAAGGACGCAACAGACAAATCCGCAAAATGTGCGAGCAAACAGGCTTAAGTGTTGCTCGTCTAAAAAGAGTTGGAATTGGGCAACTAAAGTTAGGCATGCTAGCACCCGGCAAATGGAGAAATCTTTCGCCTCAAGAGATAAAATTATTTGCTAAAAAAGAAAAATAAAAAATTATAACCGTTCTAATAAAGCAAAAATCAAATTTAGCCGAAACTTAATAATATAGCTAAATTTTGAAGGTTTAAGCTTTGTTACATTCTCTAAATGACGCCGATATTTAATCAATGGTTCTTTTATAAAGGCGACAGAATGCCTTTTTTCTGCCATTAATCCAATCCATTGATCATGCATTGGAATATTTTGAGGAAATGGCAAAACATTAGTTAGAAAGCTACGTTTTAAAGCCATGCAGCAGCCAATGTACGAGTTGTGCAAAAAATTGAACCAAAAACCACGCCGGCAATGCCTTAACTTAAAAAAGGAGTCAGCCAAAACGTCGGCATTTTTATTAACGACAATGCAATCATGCAAAATAACGTCAGCATTAGTGGCTTTAAAAGCATTCAAAACGCAACTTACTTTGCCTTCAAGCCAGATATCATCTTGATCACTTAAAAATATATAGTCGTTTTTGCAGTGGCGAAGGGCATTTTCAAAATTTTTTACCAATCCGTTGCAGGGGCCAGAAAAAATTTTAATTCGATTATCGCGAACAGCAAGGTCCGAGATGATGCGGTATGTGTTGTCGGCACTTTTGTCATAAGAAATCACCAGTTCATCGCTGCAACTAAGCTGCTTTAAAATAGATAAAACCTGCTCTTTAATATATTTTTCGCCATTATAGGTGGCCATCGCAACAGAAACACTCATATTTTAAGCACCTTTTAAATTTTAATTATTTTGAAAAGTCTTTAAAGACGGTAGCACACGGTCTTTTTGAGAGAGAAAAATCTCCATATCATTGGAAATAGGCCAATTTATGTTGATGTCCGGGTCATTATAAATTATACCGCCCTCGTTTTGCGGATCATAAAAATCGGTGCATTTATAAACAAATTCTGCCTCATCCGATAAAACTAAAAATCCATGAGCAAATTCAGCTGGAATATATAACTGACGCTTATTTTCGTCACTTAAAATGGCGCCAACCCATTTACCAAAACTGGAACTATTCTTACGAAGATCCACGCCTACATCAAAGACCTTGCCTCTTATTACTCGCACAAGCTTGCCTTGAGGCCGCTTCGTTTGGAAGTGGAGCCCGCGAAGCACGCCGCGTTTAGACTTAGATTGGTTATCCTGAACAAAAGTTACATCTATTCCGGCTTTCTTGAATTCATCATAATGATAAGTCTCAAGAAAATAACCTCGATCATCGCCAAAAACAGTAGGTTCAATAATAAACATACCATCAATTTCAGTCTTTATAAAATTAAAATTGCCCATGTTGCAAGCTCCTTTACTTTTTTAATACACAAAAAATGTCCGCAAGTCGCCCCTTAAGGGTAACCGACTTTGAATAATTTCCGGCACACTTATAAAGTTCAAACAATTTACTAAACTTTTTTTCTTCCAAAGCATTTAACCGTGTCTTGGCAAAATTTAAACTATTGGTCAAAACCTTCAATTTATCAGGCGACAATAAGCAATGATAAACATCCATTGCGCTCAAATATAAGTAAATTTTTTGTGCGTTGTCTACTCGAGTACAACAAGAAAGTGCAGCCTTGCTCTTGGTATAAAATGATTTTTTAGAAAACGTAGGAAGGCCAATCGCGTTGCCTGGGTGAATGCGGTAATTTGTAAGTGGTGTATTAAAAAAATAAAGGCCATCTAAAAACGCGGCAATCAGGGCGAATTCCCAATCATGTACACAAATATTTTTCGTCTTTTCGAGGTAAATATCTCGAACTTTGTGCGTAAACGCCAATGTGCATCCAGGAGAAATATTGTAATTGCAGATGGTGGAAAGCTCGATTTTAACGGTATCAAAGGGTTCAATTCGAAATTTAATCAAATTATTATTAGAATGCATAAAGTTGTTGCGCGGCTTAATAAACGTGTCGTTCTCGTCAATAACCTTAAAGCCAGAGTAAATAGCCTTTATATGCTCGTTAGACTCAAAGCGGCTGAGCATAGAGTCAACCTTCGTTTTGTACCAGATGTCATCTTGGTCGCACAAGAAGATAACATCGCCACTAGTTTTTTCTATAGCGTTTTTGAAGTTTCGCAAAAAACCTAAGTTCTTTTCATTAACAAAAAAGTGCCAAATAGCAGAAAGCCGGTTCCTCTCAATAAAATTTTTGATAATATCGGCAGTACTATCTGTAGACGCGTCGTCCACAATAATAACTTCGTCGATTTTTCGGCGCTGTAAAAGGAGAGATTTGAGTTGTTTTTCGATATATTTTTCGCCATTGAAAGTAGCAAGAGCAACAGATACTTTAGTCATAATCATCGATCTCCGTACATTTTTTTGTAATACTCTTTATACTGACCATTTGTGATGTTTTTTACCCAAGTTTCGTTTTCAAGGTACCATTTAATTGTCTTTTTGATGCCAACGTCAAACGTTGTTTCGGGGGTCCAGCCAAGGTCTTTGCGAATTTTATCCGGCGCAATGCCGTATCTCCGGTCATGCCCCTTTCTGTCTTTAACATACGTAATTAAAGTTTCGTCCACCAAGTAGCCCGTAAGCTCCTTAATACAAGACAAAACAGTTTTTACAATATCAATATTTGTTCGCTCATTATGCCCACCAATATTATAAACCTCTCCGATTTTGCCATCGTGAATGACCATATCAACAGCCTTGCAATGGTCCTCAACATACAACCAATCGCGAATATTCAAGCCATCGCCATAGACCGGCAGACTTTTTTGATTAAGCGCATTATTTATCATAAGCGGAATAAGCTTCTCTGGAAACTGATAAGGCCCGTAGTTGTTGGAACAGCGGGTGATATTAACAGGAAATTTGTAAGTATCGAAGTAGGCCAAAGCAAGCATATCAGCGCCTGCTTTACTGGCAGAGTACGGACTGTGCGGGCAAACCGGCGTTGTCTCCATAAAATAACCCGTCTGGCCTAAGGAACCATAAACTTCGTCGGTAGAAATCTGCAAAAATTTGCACCCCGTGCGGTATTCATCTTCACCAATTGTCCAAAATTCTTTAGCAACGTTTAAAAGATTAACAGTTCCCTCAACGTTAGCCTTTACAAAAACTTCAGGTTCCCGAATGCTCCTGTCCACATGGCTTTCTGCAGCAAAATTCACAACATAATCGATTTTGTTCTTGCTAAATATTTCTCTTATAGCCGCTAAATCGCAAATATCCGCATGAACAAATTTGTAATTTTTGTTGTTTTCGCAGCTTTTCAAGTTCTCTAGATTCCCGGCATAGGTGAGTTTGTCCACATTTATAATATTGATATCCCGATATTTTTTTAGCATATAATAAATAAAATTTGAACCGATAAAGCCCGCGCCACCGGTTACCAAATAAGTTTTCATAAATCATTCTCCTTTTTAAGCGTATTTATGTATGCCAAAAGGGCATCTTGCCAAGGTCGCATCTCGTCACCGACAGCACAGCGCAGCATCAAATTATCAAGCGCGGAAAAATTCGGACGCTTAGCTATTTTAGGAAATTCACTAGTCCCGCAAGGAACCACTTCGCACTTGAGGCCTGCATACTTAACAATCAGCGAGGCAAATTCAAACCAAGAGGCCTCACCAGCACCAGTACAATGGTAAATTCCATAATTGTCTGTGACCGCCATTTTCAAAATATGATGTGCTAAATCGTTTGCGTTAGTTGGGTTGCCAATTTGATCATTAACGACCTTTATCTGGTCTTTTTCTTTAGCAAGCTTCAGGATAGTCTGGACAAAATTGTGACCAGCATAACCATAAAGCCAGGCAGTGCGAACGATGAAATATCGGCAAGTCTGTTCGCGGACATATTGTTCGCCTAAAAGCTTAGACTTCCCATAAATGCTGTTAGGAGCGCAAATATCCCACTCACGGTAGGGCGAGGAATTTTTACCATCAAAGACGTAGTCAGTAGAGACATGAACCAGCTTTGCAGCGATTTTTTTGCAAGCCCGTGCGATGCTCAAAGGGCCAATCGCGTTAACCCGCATTGCCAGTTCAAGCTTAGTTTCACAACCGTCAACATTAGTCATAGCGGCGCAATTTATAACAACATCCGGCGCAAAATCTTCCAAAAAAGAATTTACCTTTAAAGCATCGGTAATATCAAGAGTATCAGTGTCTGCAGCAACAATCTCACAGTTATCATACAACGGACTAATTGCTCCAATTTCACTTTTTTTGCTCTTCAAAATAGATGTCAATTCGCTGCCCAACTGCCCTTTAGCGCCCGTTATAAGTATCTTCAAAAAAGCCCCTCCTGTTTAATTATGCGTTTGTGTTAAACAATAGCTTCTGTGGCTACCTTATAGAGATATTGTCCATATTCCGTCTTTTTTAGGCGATCGGCTAAATTCAAAAGATGCTCTCTATCAATAAATCCGTTCCGGTACGCGATTTCTTCAATGCAGGCAATATACAATCCCTGCCGAGTCTGCACTGCTTCCACAAAATTCGCAGCTGCCAGCATAGAGCGATGCGTCCCGCTATCTAACCAAGCCATACCTCGGCCAAAAAGTTCCACTTTCAGGCTTTTTTGCTTTAAGTATTCATTGTTAACAGAAGTAATCTCCAGTTCGCCCCTGGCCGAAGGTTTAACGTTCTTGGCAATCTCAACAACATTGTTGTCGTAAAAATAAAGCCCTGGGATAGCATAATTAGATTTCGGCTTAGCAGGTTTTTCCTCAATAGAAAGCACGTTACCAGCATTGTCAAACTCCACAACGCCAAAATCGCTAGGATTACTCACATGATATCCAAAAATAGTAGCGCCATTTTCGCGAAAAGCTGCCCTTTTTAAGCGATCACTAAAATTATATCCATAAAAAATATTGTCGCCCAAAATAAGGCAAACGTTGTCATTGCCGACAAAACTTTCGCCTAAAATAAAAGCGTCCGCAAGGCCACGGGGTTCAGTTTGCACAACGTATTCAAAACTCACACCGAGCGAAGAGCCATCACCAAGCAATTCCTTATACAACGGCAAGTCGCGCGGGGTAGAAATTATCAAAATTTCGCGGATGTTTGAGAGAAGCAAAGTCGACAAAGGATAGTAAATCATTGGTTTGTCGTAAACAGTCAAAAGCTGCTTCGAAACAGCTAAAGTGGATGGATACAACCTAGTGCCAGAGCCTCCAGCCAAAATGATCCCCTTCATATATGTTTAACGCCTCCTTTTTTATGCCATTTTTTAAAATATTTTATCATAGAATCAACATGAATGCACAAATATTTAAAGCGTTTAGCGCTCGTTCGCGCCCAGACGTGAGTAGCGCAAAAATCAGGATTCAGCACTGTTTTGCCATACTGTTGAGCTCTCCTCGTTAAATCTGCATCTTCAAAGTACATAATGAAGCGCTCGTCAAAGCCGCCCAGCTTTTTAAAGATTTTTGTCCGAACCATAATAAAACAACCACTACAGAAGTCGATTTCTACAGGTGAATTAAAGTTTTTACCGTTATAGGTGTATTCATCCCGCCATTTTTTAAAAATCCCGCCAAAACATTCAAGCCGGCCGCCAATAAGATACTTCAATTGGGGGGTGCGTCGAGGCAAATCCTGCACAGAGCCATCCGTATTTAAAATTTGTGGAATAACCATGGCAACGTCCGGAGAACTCTCCAAATACCTTGACAAACCATCAAGAATATTAGCGTCAAATGTAATATCCGGATTCAGAATAACGTGAAAGTCAGAATCTATCCGGCCCAAAACTTTATTGTGCCCAAAACCAAAGCCTCTATTTTGTGCTAGAAGAATCAATTTAACTTGCGGAAAATGGTGGCGGACCAAGGCAACAGTTTTATCAGATGAATTATTATCAACAACAAAAGTTTCTAAAATAAAATTTTGGGGATTACTATAAATACAGTTTAGTACCGATAAAATATTGTTTTCGTTGTTATGAGTCACAATGCAAATAGAAATTTTTTTCATTTTTAACTCTTTTCGTCACATATTTTACACAAGAGAAATTTTAGCTCAACTTTAATAGTGTGTCAAGTTTTTAATAATCGTAACATTGTTGCAACAACTTTGAAAATGTGTTAAAATAAAATTCATCAAAAAGCAAGAGGGAGTAAGGGTTTGTTATGTTAATGAGCAACTTGTTTGGTGAGCGCTTAAGAGCAAAACCAGCTGAGGCTGCGCTAATTAGTCATGTCTACTTGCTGCGAGGTGGCTATATGCGGCCGGTCGGAAGCGGGATATATTCTTTGCTGACGCCTTGTGTGAGGGTACAGCAAAAAATAGAGAAGATAATCCGTGAAGAGATGGACAAAATAGGTGGACAAGAGGTGCGGTTGCCAGTGGTGGTGCCGGCGGAGCTGTGGAAGGAGTCTGGCCGGTTTTCTAGCGTTGGCAGCGAGCTTTTAAGGCTAACGGACCGGGCAAATAGAGACATGGTGCTCTCAATGACTCATGAAGAGGCCGCCGTGCATTTGGCCAAAACTGAAGCAAAATCGTACCTTGACTATCCTTTTATGATATATCAAATTCAAACCAAGTTTCGCGACGAACCCCGGGCTCGCGGAGGGCTGATCAGGGTTCGGGAATTTACGATGAAGGATGCCTACTCGTTCCACACTTCTTTTGAAGATCTGGATGGGTACTACGATAAAGTCCACAAAGCTTATGAACGAGTCTTTGAACGAGTGGGTCTGGACGTGGTTTCAATTTATTCTGACACCGGAATGATGGGAGGCACTGGCGCGCACGAATTTATGCTGCTTTCCGAAGCAGGGGAGGACTCGATAATTATCTGCGACAAATGCAGCTATAAGGCGAATATGGAGGTTGCAACTTGCCGAGAAGAGGAACATAGCGCCAATGCTACGGAGGAAGCTAATGAAATTGTACATACGCCGGATGTTGAGTCCATTGAGGGTTTAGCAAAATTTTTGAACATAAATGAAAACCGCACAGTAAAGGCAGTTGTATATTATGCGGATGATTTGAAATTACCTGTGATTGTGTTTATTCGCGGAGACTTACAAGTTAACGAAGCCAAGCTGCGAAATTTAATTAATTCAGAGGTAAATGAGCTTGCTGATTTGCATAAATATGGTTTGGTGCCTGGATTTATTGGGCCAAGCGACGAAATTTTGAATAATTTTAAAGTTGTGATTGATAGCTCATTGAGAGACCGAGTGAATATGGTGGTTGGCGCCAACAAGTCGGGTTATCACATTAAGGGTTTTAGCTTTTTTAGAGATTTAACTAAGAATGTAGAGTTTAACGACGTTGCCAAGGTTAAGGAAGGCCAACTTTGTCCAGTTTGTGGGGCTCCCTTGAGGATAAAACGCGGCATAGAGATGGGAAACATTTTTAAGCTTGGTTCAAAGTATACAAAGAGCATGAGTATGCGATATACGGATAAAGACGGCACCCAAAAAACTCCGCTTATGGGTTGCTATGGCATTGGAATAGGTCGGCTTATTGCTGGGATTATTGAAGCTTCACATGATGACTATGGCCCGATTTGGCCAAAAAACATTGCTCCGTGGCAAGTTTACATATGTGCGATTAACCTGAGTGAAAGTCTCGTTAAAGAAAAAGCCTATGAACTATATGAAAGTTTAAAGTGCAAGTTCGAGGTTTTGTTTGACGATAGGAACATATCGGCTGGAGCGCAGTTTGCTGATGCAGATTTATTAGGGAGTCCGCTTAGGATTATTATCAGCAAACGCAATTTAGAAAAAGATCAAGTGGAGGTGGTTATTAGAAACGATAGAAAATCTGAGTACGTAAATTGTAAAGAGATATGCAAATTTATAGAGGACTTTTATAAAGATTAAATTTTTATTGTAGAGGATGTTAATTTTGAATACTATAAAAAAAGTTATATCTTTGGGATTATCGTTTGCTATGCTGGCTACTGTCATGCTGCAACCAAGTGCAACAGCAGTGGCAGAAGGAGAAAATCAGTTACATGAAGCAAAGGCTGCTTATGTAAACGATATTTTAGAAAGCGTTGGAGCTTTGGAACCACAGGATTTACAATCGTTTTATGAGGTATTAAAATCGGATGAGAGCATAAAGTCCAAAGTAATAGAAAATATGGATGAGCCGACTGCAAATAGTATTTATGATAAGATTGCAGAAGCTGTTGCATTAGATGAAAAATACAAAGGTTTAGCTGTGTTGAGCAAAGAACTTTTAAATAATAGCGACTTGAAGATTGAAACTAAGTTTATGACAAGGAACGACTGCTTTAGGTCAGGCAGAGTTATGAATCCTGTAAAAGGGATAATGATACATTCTACAGCGTGCCCTGGGATAATGCCCAAAACTTGGTACGAAGCATGGAATAAGTCGTACCAAAAAGGTGAGATAGCTCGCGAAGTTTGCGTACATGTCTTTTTGAACGACGAAGGAGTCGGTCAGTTTTTACCGTGGAATCATAGAGGATGGCATTGTGGTGGGGCTGGAAATAACTATTTTATAAGCATAGAAATTTGCGAGCCAGAGGGAATTGTTTATAATCCAGAAAAAGATAAAATTCTTGAAGTTGATGTTGAGGCAACAAAAGAGTACTTTGAAAAAGCTTATAATAACGCGGTTAAGCTGTGTGTATTGCTTTGCAAGCAGTTTGGTTTGACGGAAAAAGATATAATCTCCCATTGTGAAGGTAATAAATTGGGAATAGCAAGTAACCATGGAGACCCGGAACACTGGTTTAAGTTTTATGGCAAAGACATGTACACATTTAGGGAAGATGTCAAAAAGCAGCTTGGCAACAACGATTCTTATGCCACCCCTGTGTCTGGCTTGCCAACTATTAAAAATCTGCTGATCACCTCGCTTTTTCCAGTAGGAAGGACTCTGTACGTATGGGGTGGAGGCTGGAATGAAGAAGACTCTGGTGCGGGTGATGGCGCGATCTGCATCGGACTTAGGCCGGAATGGAGAGCCTTTTGTGATATACAGGGCGCTGATTATGACTTTAAAAATCATAGATATGAAATTCTTAACGGCTTGGATTGCTCTGGCTTCATCGGTTGGCTCATTTATAACGTCTTTAACACAGAGCCCAATAATCAGGGTTATGTGATGCCATCTAGCAAGATGGCTGTGGAGTTTTCGAACCGTGGCTTTGGCACATTTAAGGATAAAGAGAATGTTGTGGACCACAAGGTTGGCGATATCATGAGCGGCCCAGGGCACGTGTATATGTGCATTTGCAAATTTGCGGATGGCAGCGTGCTTTTTGTACATAGCTCGCCACCCGGAGTGCAGGTTAACGGCACTCCGACGAAAGAAGGCAACGAAGACAGCATAGCAATAAGAGTGGCAACTTACATAATGCAAAAATTTTACCCGGATTGGTCGCAAAAATTTAATACTTTTAGCAGAAGTGTTACCTATTTAACGGATTTTTCGCAGATGCGTTGGACGACGGACGGCACAGGCAAGCTAACTGATCCGGATGGATACTTGAATAAAGAGCCATATGAGCTTTTGGTGGATCTGTTTAGAATAAATGACAAGGCAGATAGAAATGAGCTCTATAGAATAATTTATGGAGAGTAAGTTTCCATAGGCCCCGACGGAAGGGCAACGACAACAAAATTTGCTTGGAGGTGTAGTGAGTGAAAGATGTGATTATAATTGGAGGCGGTCCTGCTGGGTTGACAGCGGCTTTGTATGCGGCTAGGGCTGGATTTTCGGTTCTTGTTTTTGAAAAGAACGTTTGTGGAGGGCAGGTTGCGATAACGGACAAAGTTGAAAATTATCCAGCTATCTCAAAAATTTCCGGTGCGGACTTCTCACTGAATATTTACAATCAGGTTTTGGATAAGAACGTTGAGATAATGTTTGAAGAAGTGCAGAGTGTGGATTTTTCGGGAAAAATAAAAAAAGTAATCACATCTTCTGGCGAGCATAGCGCGAGAAGTATTATAATTGCGAATGGCGTAAAGCGCAGGAAGCTTGGATGTAAGGGCGAAGCTGAGTTTTACGGAAGAGGTGTATCCTATTGTGCCACTTGCGATGGAGCCTTTTTTAGGGGCAAGGATGTTGCTGTTGTTGGGGCTGGAAATACTGCGTTTGAGGATGCCTTGTTTTTGGCAAATATATGCAAAAGAGTAACAGTTTTGATTCGAAGGGATAAAGCCCGCGCAGAAAAGGCTCTGCTTGACGCTGCAATAGTTAAAAGCAATATTAACTTGTGCTATAGCACAGTGGTTAGACAAATTGGCGGGAATGATAGCGGATCGGTTTCTTTTATTGATGTTTTCGATAAATCTGTAAATAAAGAGGCAACTTTAGAGATCTCGGCAGTCTTTATTGCGATTGGGTTAGCGCCGGATAACGGTATGTTTGCTGATTTTGTGGACCTTGACAAGGCTGGATACATTTTGGCAGATGAGAGCTGTAACACTAGTACTAGTGGGGTTTTTGTGGCTGGAGACACAAGGAAAAAGCATTTGCGGCAGATAGTTACAGCGGCGTCAGATGGCGCAATCGCGGCGGATAATGTCTCTCGCTACTTAAATTCTTAAGTTTTTGAATTCAGAATTTATAAAAATCGTCAACAAACCAAACGTCCGAAACGCTGAACTCTTTGCCGTTTAGATAGGACAGAAAAATTCCGGTTGTAGTAGAAAAATCGAATTTTAATTTGTATGAATAAAGGGCTTGCCTAGTATAGCCCTTTTCTTTGTTTGTTTGCGAGTTACCGTATTTTATGTCGCCCAAGAGGGGGTGACCTTTAAAAGCTAGGTGTGCCCTTATTTGATGTGTTCTGCCGGTTAAGAGCTCCACTTCTAGCAAGCTAAATTCGTCGCGTTCAGCTATTACGCTATACTTGGTTTTTATTATTTTTGTACTTTCTCTTGGTGCGTTATAAAGGCGGACTTTATTATGTTTTTCATCTTTTTCTAGATATGCCGTCAGAGTATCTTCTTTTTTCTCAAACTTTCCGCAGGCTATACACAGGTAAAACTTCCTCAATTCTCGCTGTTTCATTTTTTGATTTAAAATTCGTAAGGTTTCAGCATTCTTGGCGGCAATCAATATACCACCGGTGTTTCTATCTATGCGATTAACCAGAGCGGGCACAAATGAATTTTCGCTTTGAGGGCTGTACTCACCTTTTTTGTATAGATAATGCTGCAACCTGGCTACTAGAGAATCAAAATGATAATTCTTATCTGGATGAACGATTAACCCGGGTTTTTTGTTTATTAGCAAAATATTTTCATCTTCGTAAATGACGTCCAGCTTGCTAGGTGCATGCAAAAACTCTTCTTTTGAATATTTTTCTTCCAAAAATTCATCCCTTATGTATATTACAAGGGTATCGCCAATCTCCAGCTTTGAGTTTGGCTGACAACGCTTTGAATTTATCTTTATGTCTTTTTTTCGGATAGCTTTGTAAATCAAAGACGACGGTAAGTTTTTGAAGGTCTTTAACAGGAATTTATCTACTCGCTGCCCGGCATCATTTTTATTTATAATGATTTCTTTCATCGAAGTTTGGTGCTCCTAATCGTAGCTAAAGTTTTATTATTATACCATGTTTTTGGCATTTTATATACTTTTCATTTTGAGGGATTTATTGTATAATAAACACAATTTTAGAAAAAATATGCAAGCCCTGTTTTGGCGTAAGATTGGAGGTGCTTTGATTGCACAGTGGGCACAGAGAGCGCATCAAGAAGAAGTTTATAAAGTATGGCGCGGATGCGTTGGAACCGCACGAACTTTTGGAGATGCTCTTATTTTATGGTATTCCGCGAAAAGACACAAACGAACTGGCTCATAGGCTTATTGATAATTTTGGCTCTTTGCCACAGGTTTTTGATGCACCAATGAGTAGCCTTTTAAAGATAAATGGAATTGGTGAGTCTTGTGCAATTTTGATTAAGCTGATTTCTAAGCTGAGCAGAGTATATACTGAGAAAAATTACAAAATAAATAATAAAAGGCTAACAAAAGCGCAAATAGAGCAGATGATTTTGAATAAGTTTATAGGCAGAATCAAAGAGCATGTGGTTTTAGCGTTGTTTGACGCTAAGAGAAACCTAGTGTTTTGCGACGTGATTGCTCAGGGTTCATTTGGCGAGACAAATTTTCACATTAGGGACCTTATCGAGCTTGCCCTCAAGTTTAGCGCCACGAAAGCAATCATCGCACATAACCACCCCAGCGGAATAGCCCTGCCTTCTCGCGAGGACATCGAGACGACTATTGAAATACAAAATGCGCTGAAGTTAGTGGACGTACGGCTTGTGGACCATATAATTGTGGCGGACGACGATTATGTCTCTATTGCGGACAGCGAGTTTGGGAAGCAAATATTGTAGCAAAGTGTGATGCAGAATGAAATTCAAGTTAAAATCGGACTATAAACCAACCGGAGATCAACCCGAAGCAATTGAGACGCTGGTTAAGGGCATTAACGGTGGCTATAAAGAGCAGACCTTGTTGGGTGTTACGGGCTCGGGGAAGACGTTTACCATGGCAAATGTTATTGCTAAATTGAACCGGCCCACATTGGTTTTGGCGCACAATAAGACGTTGGCAGCGCAGCTTTGCTCGGAGTTTAGGGAGTTTTTTCCGTATAACGCTGTGGAATATTTTGTGTCGTATTACGATTATTACCAGCCGGAAGCCTATGTGGCCACCACAGACACCTATATAGAGAAGGACTCTTCGATTAATGACGAGATAGACAAACTGCGGCACTCTGCGACTTCTGCGCTATCGGAGCGAAGAGATGTTATAATCGTTGCGAGTGTGTCGTGCATTTATAGCCTTGGAAATCCTATTGATTACCGCACTATGGTGATTTCATTACGACCGGGGATGAATAAAAGTCGGAATGAAATTTTGAAAAAGCTCGTAGAGCTGCAGTATGAGCGCAATGATGTAAATTTGACTAGAAATAAATTTAGAGTTCGCGGGGATGTTTTGGAAATTTTCCCAGCAGTTTCAAGCGATACCGTATTCCGGGTAGAATTTTTTGGTGATGAAATTGACAGGATAAGCGAAGTAAGCCCGATAACTGGAGAGGTAAAGGCGATTATCAAACATGTGGCAATATACCCGGCCTCACACTATATCGTGCCAAAGGATAAGCTGTATCAGGCTGTTTTGGATATTGAAAAAGAACTTACCCAGCGGATTGACTTCTTTCGCGATAATGAAAAATTATTGGAAGCGCAGCGGATAGAGCAGCGGACACGATATGATATTGAGATGCTAGAGGAGATCGGATTTTGCAAGGGAATAGAGAATTATTCTCGGGTTTTGTCTGGTGGAGCACCGGGAGAAGCGCCGTTTACGCTGTTGGACTATTTTCCTGAGGATTTTTTGCTTTTTGTGGATGAGTCGCACGTTACGCTGCCGCAGGTGCGAGGGATGTACGCTGGGGACCGGGCTCGCAAGCAAAACTTGATTGATTATGGCTTTAGATTGCCTTCTGCTTACGATAATCGGCCACTAACTTTCGCTGAATTCTATAAAAAAGTCAATCAAATTGTATTTGTTAGTGCAACACCGGGGGATTTTGAAAGAGAAAAAAGCAGCCAGGTCGTGGAGCAGGTGATTAGGCCCACCGGCCTTGTGGATCCTGAGGTAATTGTTAAGCCGGTTGACGGCCAGATTGACAACCTCATTGCGGAAATAAACAAGCGGATAGAGCAGAAAAACAGAGTGTTGGTAACCACCTTGACCAAGAAAATGGCCGAGAATTTGACGTCTTATTTGCAGGAGGTCGGAATAAAGGTGCGCTACATGCATTTCGGGATCGACACAGTCGAACGCATGGGGATAGTGCGAGATTTTAGACTGGGGGAATTCGATGTGCTGGTTGGAATCAACTTGCTTCGAGAAGGGCTGGACATCCCGGAAGTCTCACTGGTTGCGATTTTAGATGCGGACAAAGAGGGATTTTTGCGGTCGGAACGGTCGTTAATACAGACTATAGGTCGTGCCGCCAGAAACGCAAATGGACAAGTCATCATGTACGCGGACTCGGTTACCCCATCGATGGAGAACGCCATCAAAGAGACCGAACGCCGGCGAAAAATACAGCTTGAGTACAACGCGAAACACGGAATTGTGCCAAAGACTATTGTAAAGAAGGTTGCGGAAGTTTTGGAGATTTCTTCTCACGAGACGACCGACGAAAAAGTAAAGAAAAAATTGAGCAAAAAGCAGAAGGATGTGCTGATTTTGGAGCTGGAACGAGAAATGAAGGCAGCAGCAAAGCTGTTGGAGTTTGAGCACGCGGCTTTTTTACGAGATAAAATCGAAGAACTACGCAAATCAAAATAAATTAAAACGCATGAGAAGCTTAGAATAACCTAGGGGGAGACTTTTTATTGAATAATAACATTGTTGTGAAGGGCGCCAGAGAGCATAATCTTAAAAATATCGATGTGACGATTCCGCGGGACAAGCTGGTTGTAATCACAGGGCTGTCAGGCTCGGGCAAATCTTCGCTCGCTTTTGACACAATTTATGCAGAGGGTCAGCGCAGATATGTGGAATCGCTATCGTCGTACGCGCGGCAGTTTTTGGGGCAGATGGAAAAGCCTGCAGTGGAGAGCATTGAAGGCCTTTCGCCAGCTGTTTCTATTGACCAAAAGACTACATCGAAGAACCCAAGGTCTACGGTTGGCACGGTTACTGAAATTTACGATTATTTGCGGCTTTTGTACGCCCGGATAGGTGTGCCGCACTGTCCAATCTGCGGAAAGGAGATCAAGCAGCAGACCGTTGACCAGATTGTTGACCGAATAATGGCCTTTGAGAAAGGCACGAAGCTGCAGATTTTGTCGCCGATAGTCCGTGGACGAAAGGGAGAGCACGTAAAGGAGCTCGAAGATGTGCGCAAAAGCGGATACGTGAGGGTGCGTGTAGATGGGATTATTTATGATTTGTCGGAGGAAATAAAGCTTGAAAAAAACAAGAAACACACCATCGAAGTTGTTGTTGACAGGCTTGTTATAAAGGAAGATGTTCGCTCTAGGCTCTCGGATTCCATTGAGACTGCTAGTGAGCTCTCTAATGGACTCGTAATTGCCGATATTGTTGAGGGAGAAGATCTTCTGTTTTCCCAAAATTATGCATGCCCAGAGCATGGCACAAGCATAGAAGAGCTGAGTCCAAGGATGTTTTCGTTTAATAACCCTCACAGTGCGTGCAAAAAGTGCATGGGACTGGGAATTTTTATGCGCATTGACCCGGAAATTATTTTGCCAGATAAGAATTTATCGATAAACCAAGGTGCAATCAAGGCTTATGGCTGGTCTTCGGGAAGTGACTCAAGCATTGCTAGGATGTATTATGAGGCTTTGGCCAAAAAATACGACTTTTCGCTGGATACGCCGATTAAGGATTTGCCACAAGAGATAATTGATACCCTCTTATATGGCACCAATGGCGATAAAATAAGTATTGTTAGGGAAAGCGATAAGGCTAAATTCTCGTATAATGCGACGTTTGAGGGGGTCATAAACAATTTGGAACGCAGATACCGTGAATCTAGCAGTAGCTTTGCCAAGGAAGACATTGAGTCTTACATGAGTGCAATCCCTTGTGACGCCTGCCACGGAGAGAGATTGTCCCCAGAGAGCCTGGCTGTAACAGTGGGTGGTATTAATATAAGTAAGCTTTGTCGAAAATCGATCGTAAAGACTTTAGAGTTTATAGACAACCTTGAACTGAACGAAAAAGAGCAAATGATTGCAATAGAAATAATAAAGGAAATCAAGGAGAGACTGGGATTTTTAAAGAGTGTGGGGCTTGAGTACCTTACTTTGGCAAGAGAATCGGGAACACTTTCGGGGGGTGAAAGCCAGCGGATCCGCCTGGCAACGCAAATAGGATCCTCGCTAATGGGAGTACTTTATATCCTAGATGAGCCAAGCATAGGGCTGCATCAACGGGATAACGACAAACTTTTAGCAACGCTAAAAAGGCTCAGAGACATTGGCAATACGGTGATTGTGGTAGAGCACGACGAAGATACTATGTATGCAGCGGATTATATTGTGGATATTGGCCCTGACGCTGGAATACGCGGTGGAGAGGTGGTTTGTTGCGGAGATATCGATGCTATAAAAGCGTGTGAGAATTCGCTTACCGGTCAATATTTAAGCGGGAGGCGAATTGTGGAAGTCCCTGCAAAAAGAAGGAAGGGGAACGGCAAGAAAATCAAGATTTTTGGTGCATCTCAGAATAATTTAAAAAACGTCGATGTTGAGATTCCCCTTGGAAAGTTTATCTGCGTTACCGGCGTTTCTGGTTCGGGAAAATCTTCGCTTGTAAACGAGATTTTGTATAAAAGTTTGGCCTGGCAGCTAAATGGTGCCAAAAAGAAACCCGGAAAGCATAAAAAGATCACCGGGGTAGAAAATCTTGACAAAATCATAGATATAAATCAAGCGCCAATTGGGCGCACGCCCAGATCAAATCCTGCGACTTATACTAGCGTTTTTACAGACATCCGAGAACTTTTTGCTGCAACAAACGAGGCAAAAATGAAGGGTTTCAAAAGTAGTCGGTTTTCGTTCAATGTAAAAGGAGGGCGTTGTGAGGCTTGCCAAGGTGACGGCCTAATAAAAATAGAGATGCACTTTTTGCCTGATATTTACGTGCCTTGCGATATTTGCAAAGGTAAGCGGTATAATCATGAGACTTTGGACGTACGCTACAAGGGTAAAAATATATACGATGTGCTTGAGATGACCATAGAAGAGGCAGTTGTGTTTTTCTCAAATATCCCCAAAATATCTCGTAAATTACAAACACTCTGCGACGTAGGTTTAGGCTATGTTAAACTAGGGCAATCGGCTACGACACTCTCTGGAGGAGAAGCTCAAAGAGTCAAACTGGCCACGGAGCTTTCTAAACGAGCCACCGGCAAAACTATCTACGTGTTAGATGAACCGACAACAGGCCTCCATATTGCCGATGTGCATAAATTAATAGACGTGCTGCAACGCCTAGTAGATGCGGGCAACACTGTGTTGGTGATTGAGCACAATCTCGATTTAATAAAAACTGTGGATTATATAATAGATTTGGGACCAGAGGGTGGTGACAATGGTGGGCAAATAGTTGCAAAGGGGACACCGGAAGAAATTTGCAAGGTCGAAGAGTCTTACACCGGGCAGTATTTAAAGAAGTTTCTTGATAAAAAATAAGATTAAAATCGCAAAAGCAAATCTACAAAAATATTTATAGTCACGGTACAGATTACGACACAATATATGTGGTTTGAGTGATATCTTTACACTAATTAAACTTGGTTAAAGTTTGGGGTGAGATATGAAGCAAACCATATATGTTGATGTCCTTATTTGTGTAAACATTTTTATAAATTATTTTTTGCTTTTGTCGGTATCCAAGATTTTAAATTTGACGCTTATCCGCAAAAAGCTGATATTATCGGCGTTGGTAGGGGCCATTTATTCGCTGATAATATTGTTCCCGCCCGTAAGTTGGATTTTATCTTTATTTATTAAACTTGTAATGTCTGCTTCGATAGTTACTTTAGCCTTTAGATGGATTAGCTTAAAACTTTTTTTAAAGACATTTTTGACGTTTTATGGAGTAAACTTTCTTTTTGGTGGAATCATATTTTTTATCTGGTATTTTGTTACCCCAAATAGAATTTTCATTAATAACGATATGATATATCTTAATTTGTCCCCGCTATTTTTAGTTTTGGCAACGTTTGCCTCATATTTAGCAATACGATTAATACATAAAATTGTGGGCCGACAAGACATTTTAGCCCAGACGAATTGCAATGTGTTTATAGAATTCGAGGGAAAATCCATAATTTTAAAAGCAAAGGTGGATACAGGCAATACCCTAAAAGAACCATTTTCCGGTTTGCCCGTAATCGTCGCGCAGTGCCAATTTGTTGAAACGATTTTACCAGCACAATTAAAGAAATATTTATGTGTGAGTAGTGCTAATAGCGAGACTAAGGTTATGCAGAGTCATTCTCTCCCGTGGCTTACTGGATTTAGGCTGATTCCGTTTAAGACTATCTCTGGAGATGGTTTATTGCCAGCCTTTAAAGCAACTCGCATAAAAGTATTATCAAAAACTCAAAACATATCAAAAGACGCTTACGTTGCGATTTGCAGTGAAAAAATATTTAATAATGAATACGAAGCGTTGATTAATTCGGAACTTATAGAGTAAAAGGAGCCATAAATCATGAGGTTTTATCGCATTTTAGGAAAAATTAAAGTTAGTGTATTACATATTTTAAGAAAATTAAATTTAATAGAAGAAATCCATTATATAAATGGCTCAGAGACGCTGCCACCGCCACTAACCAGAGATCAAGAATTAAAAATTATAAACGATATAAAAAATGGCGTTGAAAATGCCCGAGAGCCTCTCATAACGCACAATTTGAGACTGGTGGTTTATATTGCAAAAAAGTTTGACTCGGCCGGAATAAATATAGAAGACTTGATTTCTATCGGAACAATTGGGCTCATTAAAGCCGTTAATACCTTTTGCCCCGAGAAAAATATTAAGCTTGCGACGTATGCCTCCCGATGTATAGAGAATGAGATTTTGATGTACCTTAGAAAAAGTTCGCAGATTAAAAATGAGTTCTCGATAGATGAGCCCCTTAATGTAGATTGGGATGGCAACGAGTTGCTGCTTTCCGATGTTTTGGGTAGCGAGCAGGACATTGTTAATAAGCATATTGAGCAGGAAGCTGAATGCGAGGTTTTGCTGAATGCGGTGTCGAAGCTTTCTAATAGAGAGCGCAGTATTATGGAGCTAAGATTCGGGCTCTACGGGAAACAGGAGCATACACAAAAGGAAGTAGCTGATTCTTTGGGCATTTCTCAGTCGTATATTTCTCGGTTAGAAAAAAGGATAATAGAGCGGCTAAAAAGGGACTTGGAACGCGTCTGCTGAGGGAAAGTTAAAATTTTGCGGATAATTTTGTAAGAAAAGTGAGTGTGTCAAAATTGAACTAAAAATACAAAAAATATACACAAAGAGATTGTTTTTTATCTATGAAAACAAAAATAAAAAACAAGTAAAAAAACACAAAAAATTAGTTGACAAAGGGGAGAAGGAGTGGTAAAATAATAATCACGTTGCCGC
>CARTIQ010000006.1 GCA_949068525.1 uncultured Eubacteriales bacterium
TCAAAGGATTCGATGCACTGAAGGACTCCGAGGTACTGAAAGAGTCAGAAGCACTCAAAGGTTCTGATGCACTGAAGGGCTCCGAGGTACTAAAAGAGTCAGAAGCACTCAAAGGGTTCGATGCACTGAAGGACTCCGAGGTACTGAAAGAGTCAGAAGCACTCAAAGGATTCGATGCACTGAAGGACGCTGAGGTACTAAAAGAGTCAGAAGCACTAAACGATAAGGATGGGCATGAGAATCCATCTGCATTTTTTTTGCTAACCGTTTTTCCACAAAAAGTGTCACTGTTGTAGTCACATGGGACAATTACATTGGATAGTTCATTACAACTAGAAAATACGTAGAGAGCGCCTCTTCCAGGATCAGATGTTCCGGCAAAGGTTACAGAATTCAAAGGCGTACAGGCTTGAAATGCACCTCTTCCAATCGAAGTTACACTAGCTGGGATGGTTACCGAAGTTAGGGATGTGCAAGTATTAAACGCATATTCGCCTATCGAATTTACTCTATCCGGGATTTCTATAGACGTCAAGCCGGTGTTAAAAAACGCATAATTCCCAATTGTTTCTACACTATCTGGTATTTTTATGGAAGTCAATCCACTACATTGATAAAACACATAATTCCCAATTGAGCGCAAGCCCTTGCCTAATAATTCTACAGAAGTCAAGCCAGTGCAGCCGTAAAATGCATATTCTCCAATCGAATTTACACTATCCGGGATTGTTATGGAAGTCAAACCACTGCAGCTTTGAAACGCCCTATTTCCAATCTCAGTTACACCAGTGCCTATATCTACTGAGTTTAAAGCATTACAGCTTCTAAACGCAGAATTCCCAATTGTTTTTACACTATCTGGGATGATTATGGACGTCAAGCCAGTACAGCCTTGAAATGCATTGTCTGCGATTGAAGTTACACCATCACCCAATGTTACAGACTTTATTTTTGATTTATCTAGCTTTTCAATTACATTCAGGCTGTCATTATTGTTAAGTGTAAGTGTGATTGATGACACTTGGTGGCTATCCAAAAACGCTTTTTCATCAATCCTAGTACCATTACTCTCTATATTAACTTCGGCTAAGCTTTCACAAAGCTTAAATGCACCCTCTCCAATGGTAATTACGCTGGCCGGAATATCTATCGACGTCAAGCCACTTTCGTTAAACGCATAATTCCCAATTCTCTCCACGCTATCTGGGATATTAATGGATTGCAAGGCAGTACAAGTATTAAATGCACCCTGCTCAATACTGGTTACTTTATTCCCTATATTAACTTCGCTCAAAGAGGTGCACTCCCTAAACGCCCTTTCCCCAATTGAGGTTACATCATTTCCGATAGTTGCAGAACTCAAAGCCCCGCAGCTAATAAACGATTCGTCCCCAATATTTGTCACACCGTCACCTATGGTAACGGAATTTATAGAATTTAAAGAACTAGAAAAAATTATTTTAAACCTAGAGACAGCGCTATCGCTATGCAGCTCTACAGAAGTTAATCCAGTGTAATCAGAAAATAGGCCGTCTGCCAAAGTATTCGCATCTACGTCTTTTCCTAAAGTTATAGATTCTACCTTAGATTTTAAAGCAGAGTCCTCCCCATTAAAGAGTTTATTAAAATTTTCCGCCACATAATTGCTGCCCAATCCCACCGACTTTAGGTTGAGGCAATTATAAAATACGGTGCTTTCCCCAATCGAAGTCACACTGCCTGGGATATATATGGAGACCAAACTTTTGCAGCCTTTAAAGGCCCCGCTTTCAATCGAAGTTACAGTCTCTGGGATAGTTATATTAGTTAGCGAATAAGTGCCATCAAAAGCCCACCCCCCAATCGAGGTTACACCGTCTTCTATAATTACAGCCAGGATAGCTTGCTTATATGAAGCCCATGGGACAGGAATACCATCAAAATCAGTCATAGTGCCATCTCCGGTGCCGCTATAAGAGATGGTTAACGTACCAGTGTCAGCTTTAAATGTGTATATAACACCATTACCGCAAGGACCTGAATCGTCTTTTACTGTTTTTCGCTTAACCTTTTCTGTTTCAACACTCTTTGAAGGCTTAAGAGCTTTAGAAATTTTAGCTTCAAAAGACTTCATAGAAAAGCCAACAGTCGCGTCATTAGGCGCAATCACTGTTTGGCAGGGGGGGGGGGTAGAACTAGGAGCTAATATACCATTAATTGGCACTAAGTTGGCGCTGCCAATTTGCGGCGTGTTTATCAGCATCGATAAAGACAACGCCACGGATATAGCTCGTTTAAATTTGTCACGAGGCATAAAAAGCCCTCCTTAAAGTTATTAGGCATATAAAACACCAGACTCAGTATAAAACAAAGTTTCCTAATATACAATATTATTTGAGCAAATTCTCCTTATTTTACCAAAATGCACTCTACCCTATTTCATATTTAAGCCAAAATAAATACATTTTCATTGCATCTTTCGACGTGGTTCTACACTGCTACATTAAACCCACCTCCAATTAGGCTGTATTTCAAGCTTTGTGACGTTTCCAGCCCACGTGATATCGTTCTGACCCACGCTTAAAACCGGGAACTCGCCGCGCATCCTGTTATTCATCGACACCGTGCCACGATAAGCATTCTGCATCTCGCTATCCAGCGTGATTTTGTCTGTAATTCCCATCAAGTAGATGTTTTGCCCGTTCCCATTGCCGAAAATAGTGATAATTGGCTCAGAATCGAATGTTCCAATATTGAAAATCTTAAACGGCTCAGTTTTAACCAGTGGTTGCGAAAAAATATCATACGAAAACGGCTGCACTTCGAACTCCACAGCAAATCGCTTTAAAGTCTTGATGATGTGCGAAAATTCAATCTGATTTGCGACCCTGGCTTTGTATCGGCGGTCAGGCTCATTACTAAAAGTCAGCCACCCTGAGCCCTTAAAATGCGCGCTGATTTCATCACCCCGCGTCATGTCCATCACGATGAACTCGGCGCTTTTAATGTACGTCTCAAAGGCGCCGTCCGTTGTCGTTAAGTTTCCATGACGCCCCGGCACCGTGAAGGTCTCGTCGCGCCGTTTAGGACTGGTTTTCTCAGGGCAGCGTTCCATATAAAGCCCGAGCTCACGCGAAGCTATGTCTTTGAAGATGCAATAGTTCAAGTTTGATCCTCCTTATCTCCGACGGCCAAGAAACTTTTTGAAAAAAGTTTCTGGACTTCAAAAACTTTTACGTTTAGCCATATGCAAAATTGCTCCGCCTTGAGTAGAACTCCAGCTCTTGAGCGAAGGCCTGCACGTCCTGCGCGCGGTTGTTTACGAAGTTCTCAATATGTACTGTGGTCTCGGCCTACGTCCAAGATAAGTAAGAAAGTCTATTTTTGCTCTCAAGATGTGCATTGACGTTGACTTCTAGTTCCTCAAAGACAGATTTGTTTTCTTACATTACATCGTACCTGCACGTCATAATGTTCAAAGTCAGATTTTCCAGCTTCCCAGTCTATCAGCTCCGCGGATAACTTTATAACGCCTGTCCAAGCAGTCCTCGCAGCAATTAAGGCCATCCAGCCGATAGAATTCATCACCTGAATAGATGGTTTCGCATCAAAAGAAGCATTTTGTGACCGGCACGGCTCGTTGTCCGGCGGTATTAAATATTCTTTTTCAGCTAAAATCGTGATCGTTCTGCGTCCTCCTCGTGCATAAAGTGCGACATGCAGGCGTTAATTCTCTCTCTGTTCATTTTGACGTCATCGCAGATTATTCAAAAAGCTTCGAGTGTTTTTTCTTCTAACCGATTCAGCTTGATTGCAATCTTTAAGACGAACAAGGCCATGATTAGGATGATTATTAATAAAATTGTTTACATAAACTTTTCCTCCGTTAAATTGAAGAAGAGCCGCGTGATGCAGCCCTTCTTACTTTTATTTTTATTTCTTTTTTAGCAATTCTTGTCTTGAGTTTTTGCCTTTTCGCGGTGCTTCGTAAAAACAGGCTCGGTCGGGTCCCATTTACGGCACACCTCTTTAAATATTGTCAGCGTAAATTCGTGAAAAAACCTGTATTTTCTCTCTTGGTAGATCGCTAATAAGGCGAGTACTGCAGTCGCTTGTTGCAAATAGTGTTAGCATTGCTTCTTCCTCCTTTATTTTTGATTTTCTTGTTTGTATTTTTCTGCAAGCTTTAAGGTATCGTCGATTGACATGCCTTTTTTGATTAAGTCTAAAGTTTCGCAGGTTTTCTGCAGCACACTGAACGTCTGGTTTTCCATGCTCACGATGCGAAACTGCTGATATATCGAGATAAGCGCAAAAATCATAAGCCCCGTAATTAAGATGCCTTCCATAATCGATGCCTCCTTTCAATTTTTTTGCATAATAAAAAAACTGCTGTACTTCAACAGCAGCCTTGCAAGCAAGTAAATTTTCGATTTTTATTTTTCATCTTTAAATTTTTTCTTGGATATTTCTTTATTTTTGATTATCCAATTGGTCCGAGTGACTGGAATTGAACCAGCGGCCTCTTGAACCCCATTCAAGCGCGCTACCAATCTGCGCCACACCCGGTTATAATAGGCCATTACTGGTGTTATGCATGATCTTTAAATGTCCGTACTCAGATATGACCTTAGCAAAATAAAAAATATTAAATTTTCATTATTCTGCTTCTTTCATTATTTGGTTAAACTCATCTTCACCCATTTTTTCTTTAGCAAACAGGGTTTTAGCAACTTTGTGAAGCTTTTCAACATTTTCTTTTAATATTCTCTCTGCTTCATTATAACATCCAGATATAATTTTTTTAACCTCTACATCAATTTCTGCAGCAATCTCCTCTGAATAATTCTTAACTTGGCCCATATCTCTTCCAATAAAAATCTCCTCTTTATCAGAACTATAAGCAACTGTTCCCAAAGTCGCACTCATGCCATACTTTGTCACCATAGAATTTGCAACTTTAGTCGCACGGCTTATATCGCTAGAAGCACCTGTCGATACATCTCCAATAATTAACTCCTCTGCGATACGTCCGCCAAGACAAACCTGAATTTCCTCTAACATCTCCGAGCGTGACCTATAAGACCGGTCCTCCGAAGGTAACTGCAAAGTATATCCACCAGCTGTTCCACGCGGAATAATCGAAATTTGATGCACAGGATCCTGTGTCTTGCAAAAATATGTGACAACTGCATGACCGGCCTCATGGTAAGCTGTGAGCGTTTTTTCTTTGTCCGTCATCACGCGGGACTTCTTTTCAGTCCCCACTACAACCTTAATGGTAGCCTCCTCGATCTCCTCCATCGTAATAGCCTTCAAGTTTTTTCGAGCCGAAAGTAAAGCAGCCTCATTCAAGAGATTCTCAAGGTCTGCTCCAGTAAAACCTGCCGTAGACTTTGCAATCGTGTTCAAGACAACGTCCGGTGCCAAAGGTTTGCCCTTTGCGTGCACCTTTAAGATATCCTCCCTGCCCTTTATGTCCGGGTACCCCACCAAAACCTGCCGGTCAAACCTGCCAGGCCGCATCAAAGCTGGGTCCAAAACATCCGGTCGGTTTGTCGCTGCAATCATTATGACTCCCTCGTTTGCACCAAATCCGTCCATTTCAACCAGCAACTGGTTTAAAGTCTGCTCGCGCTCATCGTGCCCACCGCCAAGCCCTGCTCCACGTTGACGGCCCACCGCATCTATTTCATCTATAAAAACTATGCACGGTGAATTCTTTTTTGCTTGATCAAAAAGGTCCCGAACCCGTGAAGCTCCGACTCCCACAAACATCTCAACAAAGTCCGAACCAGAAATCGAAAAGAAAGGTACTCCAGCCTCCCCTGCAACAGCACGAGCTAAGAGCGTTTTACCTGTTCCAGGCGGGCCAATCAACAATACGCCTTTAGGGATCCTCGCTCCCAAATCGTTATACTTGGCAGGATTCTTTAAAAACTCAACAAGTTCCGCCAACTCTTCTTTTTCCTCATCCGCGCCGGCTACATCATCAAAAGTCGTCTTTCTTTTTTCATCGTTTATGTTTTTGATTTTCGCCTTGCCAAACGTCATAGAACGTCCGCCTTCGCCTAAACCAGACATCATGCGGCGCATCACAAACCACCAAACAAATCCAAGCCCAGCAAAAGTAAGCAAGTTCAGCAAAATGCTGCTCCACCAAGAATTCTCACTCGCACGGATTAGCTTCTGTTTCATCTGAGCGTCGGGGTTATTATTGTTGTATTCCTCAACAAAGGGCTTGATATCTTCCCTCATCCACAGCACATTCGGCGCTGTATACTCAATCTCCTTATTATTCTCCGTAAGTTTCAGCTTCATCTCACCAGTGCCAAGGTTCATGCTGTATTCGGCAACCTTCTGATCTTTAAAGTACCTAACAATATCGGAGTAAACCTCGGCTCTCTGGGGCTTAGATCCAAACAGCGTCAAAATGAAAATAATAATCAGTATCGGCACACCGATATAAAATAGCATATTTCTAAGCATTTTTTTATTTTCCAATTGCAACCCGCTCTCTTTTATATATATAAATAACGGTCAAAAACTCTCATTAACACTAGGTTTAAAAAGATTTATCGCAAAATATTTCCCCTAAATTAATTATTCTTTATCTACAGAATAAATAACCGCCACATTTCGCGTATCCTTTATAACTTTAACACATTCAGCAATTCCAACGCCATCTATCCACAGCACTTCATTACCATCCGCCACCAACATCAATACCTTGCATCGTTTATCTTGCAAAATTTTAAGTTCATTAAACAACTTTTTTACATTTTTTGTGACTCCTCTGCCCGCCTGGCAAAATCGGTCCCCCGCTCTTCTCGTCCTAAAAACCGCATCCTCATTTATTTTATCATAATCCAGAGCGGAACAGAAGGGCAATTTATTAACTTTATCAAATTTTTCAAAATCCGCTCTATTCATCACCTTTATTATGAACTTTTTTGAATTTTCTGTCAAGAGGTAGCCCAATCTAAAAGGAATCACAATATCATTTCGTAATAATTTCTCTTTTTCCTCATCTTTCCTTACAGTTAGCAAGCCATCCTTTACACAAACTGTTATTCCCTGGGGCAAGTTCAGCGCCCCGCTGTTTGCCGTTATCAAATCTATAATCAAATTCACATGCTGAGCTGTAACATTCACATTTAAAAATTCAAAAACAGCTAAGCGAATAAACCTAGATAAAATCGGAAATGGCTGAGTTTTAACTTTGTTTAACGCATATACACCGGCCGAAACTAAACTTTCGCTCAAAATTTGTGCTGCAACTGCATTCAGATATTCCTCATCTGCCTTTAATAAAGTAAACATCCGGGCAACCGTGGTCTCAAACTCCGGGTTAATCTGCTTTAAAATAGGCGCCACATCTAACCGGATTTTGTTTCTGGTATAATTTCGCGACAAATTTGTGCTATCTGTAACATAATCAATGCCGTTTACCTCACAATATGTCTGAGTTTCAGCTCTTTTCAAAAATATCAATGGTCTTATAACGTTTTCTCTCTTCGGGGCAATTCCACAAAGACCACTGAGGCCCGTTCCCCTGGTCAAATTGATCATCATCGTCTCTATGCTGTCCGACAATGTGTGTGCTGTCGCGATTTTACCATTATACCTACTCGCTAAATCACTAAAAAACCGATACCTCAGTGTTCTTGCGCATTCTTCAACGCTTTTACCCATATCTTTTGAAACTTTTCTTACATCCGTTCGCAAAACTTCAAACTTTATATCGTTTTTTTCGCAGTAACTCCTAACAAAATCCTCATCCCGGTCCGATTCCTCCGCGCGCAGGCAATGATTAACATGAGCAGCAATGATACTTATTTTTCCGTTAAAGACCTTAGCAAAAAACCTTAAAAGCGCCATAGAATCTGCTCCGCCAGATACCCCAACAACTATCGTTTTAGTGTTATCTAGCATTCCATAATTAAAAAGGGCCCTGTTAATTTTTGCCTCAATGCCATCAACCTTAGAATTCAAGCCGTTTAGCCTCCCTAGCCGTAAACCGCATAAACTCTCCCTGCCAATGCAATGGCACAGATCTCGTTTCGCCGTGCCTATTCTTCGCAATTATGCATTCACCGCTGTTCCTATTAGATTCCTCGTCGACGTTATCACCGTCCTTATAGTAGTCGTTGCGATAAAGAAAAAGCACAATGTCAGCATCCTGCTCAATAGAGCCAGAATCGCGCAAGTCCGACAGTAGCGGCCGATGATCCGTACGTTGTTCGCTGGCACGAGACAATTGCGATAGTGTAACGACCGGCACATTAATTTCCTTCGCCATAATTTTGAGATTTCTAGTAATCACAGAAACCTCTTGAACACGGTTCTCAATCCTTTTTCCACCGGACATAAGCTGCAGATAATCCACTACAACCAAGTCTACATTCTTTAAGCGCCGTAGTTTTGCCTTCATTTCCGATACCGTAATCCCGGGCGTATCGTCAAAATAAATCTCCGATCGCGACAAAATGTCCCCCGCTTCTATAAGCCGGATCCATTCGTCATCGCCCAGCTTGCCCGTACGCAGTTTCATCCCCGCAACCATAGCCTCTGTAGAGAGCAATCTAGAAGTAAGCTGCTCCTTTGTCATTTCTAGCGAAAAAAACGCAACCCTCTTTTTTTCTTTAACCGCAATATGGCGTGCAATATTCAACGCAAAGCTAGTTTTACCCATTCCAGGCCGAGCAGCCAACAAAATCAAGTCCGACCGGTTGAGTCCGCTTATAGTCTCGTCTAAATCTTTAATTCCCGTCGGTACACCCTGATACAGCTGATTCTCATCCGAATTCAGCCTGTCCAACCTGTCAAAAGTCTCAATAATCGTCTCATTAATTCTCTGCAACCCCTGCATATTCTTGCCCTGGCGGATATCAAAAATCTTTTGCTCAGCCGAATCTAGCAAAGTTGCCGCATCTCCAGCACCAGAAGACGCATCCTCAATTATGTCCCTCGCCGTAGTAATGAGCGTGCGTACATTATAGTTGTCCCGAACAATATAGGCGTATGTACTCGCGTTTTTAATTGACGGCACAATTTGAGCCAACTGCAGCAAATAAGTTTTTGCGTTCGCCTCGTCAAATTCGCCGTCTTTCTTTAAGTTGTCAAGCACAGTTACAAAGTCGATAGGCCTCCCAAGCGTGAACATCTCAAGCATTGTAGCGTAAATTAGCTTATGGTTTGCCAAATAAAAATAATCTGCTGTAGGCAAAATCTCTATAATTCTGTCCAAACATTGCGAATCCAGTAGTATAGCACCCAAAACTGACTGCTCTGCCTCTGCACTAAATGGCAACTTTAAGCCATCGTACCCAGAAGTAATTTTTATTTCGTCCATGTCATCCTGCTCCTCTTACGACCATCTTTATTAAAGCGAGTAGCCTATTCCCCCACAACCATAACAGTCATCTTAGCACTTATGCCATTATATAGCTTCACCTCAAACTCATAGCTACCAAGCGATTTAATATCCCCATTTAAAGAGATTTTCCGCTTATCAATAGAAACATTATAATTCTTCTCAATTTCCGAAGCAACCTCTTTGGCTGTAATGGAGCCAAAAAGCCGACCACCATTGCCCGCCTTGGCAAAGATTTTTACAATCTTTCCGTCTATAACCGTCATCTCTTCCTTGGCCTTCTTAATTTCCTCCTCAACTCGGTGCTGCATAGATTTTTTTGCGTTATCAAGCTCATTCAAAGCCTGTGCTGTTGCCTCTTTGGCTAATTTTTTAGGTAACAGACAATTTCTTGCATAACCATCCGAAACTTTGATCAAATCGCCTTTTTTGCCTTTGCCTCTCACGTCATTTAACAATATTACTTGCATTGTCAACACTCCTAAAATCAACTAATTATTTATTGCTGTGATCATTGCCATAACTTTCTCCTTAACCTGCTCCACATCGGTATTGCCAATCTGCGCTCCAGCCATTGTTTGATGTCCGCCGCCACCCAGCTTTTCCATCAAAGGCTGAACGTTAACATCCCCCATAGAGCGAGCAGAAACATTCACCACATCGTTGTCAAAATATATAACAAAAGAGGCCTTAACTCCCTGAATATCCAGCAATTCGTCCGCCGCCTGTGCCGCAGCCAACCGGATATTTTTCATACTCCGCGGAGAAACCGATATAGCGCAGCTGTTAAAGATCTCCGCCGTCGAAACCAGCTGATATTTCTCCTTGTAAGTCGTTATAGTATTAGAGAAAAACCGCTTCACAGTCACAGTGCTAGCCCCTCGTTTGCGCAAAAATGCCGCCGCTTCAAAGGTCCGAACACCTGTCTTTAGCACAAAATTTCTTGTATCCAGCATTATTCCAGAAAGCAAAGCCTCTGCCTCAGCAGAAGTCAAAAAGTCTTCTCCAAAATACTGAATAAGCTCCGTAACCATCTCCGAAGCCGAAGACGCCGAGGGTTCATGGTAAAAAACCAAAGCGCCGTCAATGTGGTTTACCATCATCCTGTGGTGATCAATCACAACCGTGCGCTTGCATCGCTGATAAACCAAGGAATCCTCAACAAAACTAGGCGAATGCGTATCCACAATAATAAGCAAGGTCTTCTCCGTAATAATATTTAAGGCTGCCGAAGATGCGATAAACACCTTCTCATCAGTAGATTTCTTAATAACCTGCACAGCATTCTCCGCCAAAGTGGCTGCCTCGTTCAAAACAACATAAGCGTTCTTCTTCTGCCCCTTAGTAATCGCGCTCCACATGCCAACGCAAGCGCCCACACTATCCAGGTCCGAATATTTATGGCCCATAATAAGAATCAAGTCGCTCTCCCGGACATGTTCAAGCAGCGTATTCGCAATCACCCTCGTGCGCACCTTGTCAAGCTTCTCAGTCTCTTTTGAAACGCCTCCAAAAAACGCAAACGTATCCTTATGCTTAACCACAGCCTGATCTCCACCCCGGCCCAAAGCCATTTCCAAAGCCTTTTTGGCCCACAGCTCGCTCTCTCGCAAGTTAGCCGCATTCCTGCCCACACCAATTGAGATCGTCGCAAATTTATTTTCATCGAGTCTAACTTTTCTTACAGATTCAAGCACCAAAAATTTTTCATCAACAAAGTCCTTAACATAGCGCTCTTCAACAATCATCATATAAAAAGCATCATTGAGTTTTCTGAAAATAGCCCTAGCGTCCCTTGCCCAATTTTGAAGCAGCTGCTCAACTCCAGAAACAACCAAGCTGCTCTGCTCGACTTCAATATCTCTCAAAATTTCATCCTTATTATCAAACATAATCAGCATAACCGTCGGTCTGCTCGCCAAATACTCAAAGGCAGTCTCCTTATAGTAAGTGTCCTCAATAAAATATATCATATTTATTTTTGGCGATGCCACGCCGTACACAGTAAATCTCTTGCCATTATGAGAAACATCCACACCATCGCATTCAAAAATATAGCTAACTTTCTTATTATTCAAAAACTTCTCGACAGGTTCACCCAAGCAGTTCGAGTTACCCGCAACCTCCGCCTTAAACGAGTCATTAGCAAAAACAATCTCGTCATTTTTGCCAATAGCCACGGCAGAAAACGGCGTCCATTCTAAAAATTTATCGCTGTCCCGCTGCACCTCTAATAAATCACTTATAAGCGATTCCACATATTTTTTAAAATCGAAGATTCCCCTGGCCAGCAAAAAAAACAAAACCACAACCAGAGCCAATTCTGCAAAAAATATATACTTGTTAAAGAACCAGCTAACCGCCGCCATCATGAACATCAGCAAGTTCATGATGAACACTAACGGCGTTGTAACCCAAACTTTTTTTCTCAAAAAAGCACCCCCGCGCAACATGGTCGCATCAACTTATATAATAGCAAATAACTACTTAAATTTCCATAATTATTGGTAAAATCATCGGGCTTCTTTTCGTCTGCTCATAAAAAAACTTAGAAAGTTCGTCCTTAATCTTCGTCTTCATAATGCCCCATTCGCGAACTCCGTCTTCATTGCAACTTTCCAAAACTTTAATAACCTTATTTTTAGCAGTCTCCATTAAATGTTCTGACTCTCGCACATATACAAACCCCCTCGAGACAATGTCCGGCCCCGAAACAATATATCCATTAGAAAAATCCATAGTACAAACAACAACAATCAGCCCATCCTGTGCCAAATGCTTTCTATCCCTCAGAACAATGCTTCCAACGTCACCAACTCCAAGGCCATCCACCAAAATTCTGCCAGCCGGAACTTTGCCCAAGTATTTCAGGTAATCCTCATTAATCTCAATAACGTCGCCAATATCTCCAATAAAAATATTAGAATGCTTCATGCCCATGCCCTTAGCCAGCTGCGCATGATGATGCAAATGCTTTTGTTCGCCATGAACTGGGATAAAATACTTAGGCTTAACAATCCCTTGAATAATCTTCAGCTCTTCCTGGCAGGCGTGGCCAGAAACGTGCACCTCATACATAGATTCATAAACAACAGTGCATCCCTTCTTAAGAAGCTCATTGACAACTGCTCCCACCATCTTTTCATTCCCAGGAATCGGGTTTGCAGAAATAATGATAAAATCATCCGGTCCAACCTCAACCTTCCGGTGGTCAGAGTAAGCCATCCTTGTCAAAGCAGACATTGGCTCACCCTGGCTGCCAGTGGTTAAAAGAACAGTTTTTTCTTTCGGGTATTTATTCAGCAAGTCTATATCGATAATTACCCCATCCGGAATATCAATATACCCCATCTCATCAGCAATAGCCATATAGTTAATCATGCTTCGCCCCGAAAAGGCAACCTTGCGGTCATATTTGTGCGCACAATTTATAATCTGCTGTATCCTTCCAATATTCGACGCAAACGATGCAATTATAATCCGGTTATTTTCGGCCTGTTTAAACAGCTGCTCAAAAGACGCAATAACCTTCTGCTCCGTTATAGTGTACCCTGGACGTTCCGCATTTGTAGAATCCGCAAATAAAGCCAATACTCCCTGCGACCCAATCTGCGCAAACTTTCCAAGATCAGCCATTTCACCTTGCACAGGTGTACAGTCAATTTTAAAGTCCCCAGTATGAACAAGCGTTCCGGCCGGAGAATATATCGCAACCCCTACAGCATCTGGAATGGAATGATTCACATGGATAAACTCAACCTCCATGCACCCCAACTTTATTCGATGCCCCGGCGTAACTGCATTCAGTTTGGCTTTTTTTAATAAATTGTGTTCCTTTAGCTTACTTCCAATTAGCCCTATAGTCAGCGGCGTTGCATAGATCGGAATATTAACCTTTTTGAGTAAATAAGGGATCGCGCCAATATGGTCCTCGTGCCCATGAGTTATCACTAAGCCTTTAATTTTATCAATATTTTTTTCAATATAAGAAAAATCCGGAATAACTAAGTCAACGCCCAGCATCTCACCATCTGGAAAAGTCATGCCGCAATCCAAAACAAACATGTCACCCTCACACTCAAACAGTGTGATATTCTTACCAATTTCATTTAAACCACCCAAAAATGCCACTTTTATCGATGGCTTATTGCTCTTATTTTTAGGGTACCGGATATTCTTTTTGCTAGCAGTCTTAATGTCAGCCGCAGCTGCTCCTGATGACCCCTTATTCGTTGTCTTTTTTTTATTAAATGTCTGCCTTTTTTTATTTTTACCGGTCTGGTTTTGGTTTTGATTATCTGCGTTCTGCCCCTGCAAATTACTAACCTGAGCTCCTTTACCGTCAGAAATCGTCTGCTCTCTATTATTGTTAGTGCTCCTTTTATTAGGGCTACTCGCGTTAGTTTTTGTTCTTTTTGATTTACTACTTTTAATTTCTCTCTTTGCGCCATTAGCATTGCTGTTAGTAACATTAATACCTTTACTTTCCGTATTATTGCCAAAATTATCAATAATAACCTTACCATCCACTCCCAGCAAAAGCTGATCTGACTGCTTATTTATATTTTTGGACGGGTGCTGCCTTTTGGGTGCTGTTGGAATAGGTCTCCCTCCAATTAGATTTTCATTTTGCTCCATCATTATAGAAAATACCTCCATTAAAATAAACATTAAAATTAAAACTCAAATTTTATCTTTTGATTATAAAAATCTTGAAGTAGTTAAAAAATAAATCTCCGCAGACGGTGCCGGAGAAAATTTAAAAATAAACAAATTAAGCATTTATAATCAAAAAAATAAATTAAAGTAACAGAAGATTGTAACAAATCCATTACCAAAACCGACCACTAACGTTATTGCAATTTTAACATTTTGTTATAAAATTGTCAAGTAAAAGCATATATAATCCCTCAACGGCTACAGAATATTATTTGCAAACAATCACCGCAATAGTCACAACCTATGCTGCAAACAAAATTTGCATTTTTGTATTATTAAGTTGATATAAAATTTTTATGCTGATATAATATTCATCAAGATTAAATTTAAATTTTGAAATGAGGTGCATGTGCGAATTAAATGAAAATTCACGATAAGTTATTTTGTGAGTTTGTCGTTTAATTGTGCAAATAGCTTGAAAAAGGTCAAAATATTTACCGATGGTGCCTGTTTGGGGAACCCTGGACCTGGCGGTTGGGGCGCTATTTTAAGATATAATGGGCACGAAAAGGAGATCTCTGGCGGGGACGCTAGCACTACAAATAATCGAATGGAGCTTAGTGCCGTTATTGAGGCCCTGAGTCTGCTTAAAGAGTCATGCTGTGTCACTTTGTACAGCGATTCAAAATATGTATGCGATGCTATCTCTATGGGCTGGGCAAAAAAATGGCGTTCCAACGGCTGGAAGCGCTCTGGAAATTCTCCAGCTTTAAACATAGATCTTTGGGAAAAGCTGTTGCCATTGCTCGATAAACATAGCCTCTCCGTAGTTTGGGTTAAGGGCCACGCAGGGCACCCAGAAAACGAGCGCTGCGATGAATTAGCTGTCCACGCTGCAAACAAAGCTAAACTGGCTATATACTAGGATTTGCCATCTCTTGCATAAAAAGTACCGCCGTTGTATAATATTCTTAATGAACTAGTTTTTATGAAGGTGACCCTTATGGAGAAAATTATATATGTTGACAACGCCGCAACTACGCCGATCTCAGCACCTGTGCTAGACTCTATGTTTCCGTTTTTGAAAACGCATTTTGGCAACCCTTCGAGCATTTATTCTGTTGGCCAGACTGCAAAAAAGGCAATAGAAGAGGCTCGGGCTACCATCGCTGAGTGCCTTGGCGCAACACCTCGCGAAATATATTTCACTTCTGGTGGCAGCGAGGCTGACAACTGGGCGATTAAAGGTGTGGCTCGTACTATGCTTAAAAAAGGCAAAAACCATATTATCACGTCTAAGTTTGAACATCATGCGGTTTTACACACTGTTCAGGCACTCGAAAAAGAAGGGTTTACTGTTACTTATTTGGACGTTCACGATGATGGAATCGTCCAGGTTGATGAGCTTGAGAACTCGATTACAGACAAAACCGCGCTAGTTAGCATTATGTACGCTAATAATGAGATTGGTACGATTCAGCCCATCCCTGAAATTGGCGAGGTTTGTCGCAGACATAATGTTTTGTTTCACACCGACGCTGTGCAGGCTGTTGGGCATCTTCGAATTGACGTCGTTGAGCAGAATATCGATTTACTGTCTTTGTCTGCACATAAATTCCACGGTCCTAAAGGTATTGGTGCTTTGTACGTGAAAAATGGTGTTGTGCTGCAAAATTTAATCGAAGGTGGTGCGCAAGAAAGACGCCGCCGCGCTGGGACGGAGAACGTTGCCGAGATCGTTGGAATGGCCAAAGCTTTAAAGATTGCTTGCAAAGACATTGAATATCAAAACGAAAAGCTAATTACTATGCGGGATAAGCTTATTGAAAATTTCTTGAAAATCGAGCATGTTCGGCTAAACGGGCATCCAAAGAAGCGTCTTGCTGGGAATATAAACGTAAGTTTTAGCGGTATCGAGGGCGAATCTTTGCTTTTAATGTTGGATGCTAAAGGCATTTGTGCATCTTCAGGGTCTGCGTGCACTTCGGGGGCGCTCGACCCTAGCCACGTCTTGCTTGCCATTGGTTTGCCTCACGAAATTGCCCATGGCTCCCTGCGGATTACCCTTAGTGGGGAAAACTCTCTGGCTGATGTCAACTATATTCTAGAAGTTTTACCGCCAATTGTTGCGAAGTTACGGAGCATGTCTCCGTTGTGGGAAAAATTTTCAAGAGAAAATACTTGAATTCGAATATTAAATATAAAAAAGAGGTGATTATGATGGGTTATAGCGAAAAAGTAATGGATCATTTTTCAAATCCGCGAAATGTTGGTGAGCTCTCGGATGCTGATGGAGTCGGCGAGGTTGGCAATCCTAAATGCGGCGACATAATGAAAATGTACATTAAAGTTGAAAACGACGTTATAACTGATGTTAAGTTCAAAACGTTTGGATGCGGTGCTGCTATTGCTACAAGTTCGATGGCTACTGAGCTTATAAAAGGCAAAACGATCAAAGAAGCACTAGAACTAACAAACAAAGCCGTTCTGGACGCTCTCGATGGCTTGCCTCCAGTAAAGGTACACTGTTCTGTTTTGGCAGAACAGGCTATAAAATCTGCTATTGCGGATTATTACATCCGCCAAGGTGTGGACCCTGTGCCAATTGTCGGGTCTATTCCTTGTTGCGACCATGAGCATGGCAGTTGTAACTGCACAAAATAGAAAAATTAAAATGCAATCCTCAGCTATTTTTAAGTAGCTGGGGGTTTTGTTTGCCTAAATTTTAAAGTAAGCCTTATTTTTAGGTGACCTCAGCCTTTTTACTTTGTGTAATTTCGTTGACTTTAGGCTTATCTGTTAACGTTTTGCTTGGCTGCCTTTTATCAGTCTTTTGAGCTTTGCTACCTTTCAAAAATTTCGAGCCTAAACTATCGCATAGACTCTTAACTGCTAGCCCTATTGATGCAAAAAAACTCAGAATATAGCTAAT
Organism: uncultured Eubacteriales bacterium; assembly: GCA_949068525.1. Lineage (GTDB taxonomy): Bacteria > Bacillota > Clostridia > Oscillospirales > Acutalibacteraceae > CAG-557. Next base: position 16,947 of record CARTIQ010000006.1, read on the forward strand.
TCCCCGCAATTTTTCACCCATTTGTTCGGATTTTTCGATGTCGTCTTCAAGCTTTTGATAAGCTCGCGTAAAACCAACCGATTTATCCTTCTCTTTAAATAAGCTTTTTGCTGCATGCCAAGTCGACGCAAAAAAACTTAGGCCACATCGGATTTCTTTTACTCCGTCGCAAACTTGACCCATTTTTTGTGCGTTTTTCAGAAACTCTTTACATATAAATTTTATTACACTTTCATCAGCAGCATAAACCTCGTCAGAGAGTGGTTTTTTCGCGACGCAAAACATTATTAAAAGCGACAATATAATCGATAAGACCTTTCTCATAATATTCCTTCTTCAACCTTATTTAACAAACCATTTGTTCACGAAAAAATCCTGATGTTTTATAATTTGTTGCGTCTATCAAAACTTTAAAATTTATTCTAAATCGAAAATATCTTTTGGGCATAAGTAATTCAGCTGTCCGATTTTATCGCCATTTTTTATATAAATTCGCGGAATACGTTTGCTTATTAGACACAGAATCTCATAATTAATCGTTTTTGAAAGATCCGAGATCTCTTCCACCCGCATTTCTGCGCCGTTATCTTCGCCAAAAATCGTAACTACTGTGTTTTCTTTCACGTTTTCGATATTAGTGACGTCTAGCATGGTCTGATCCATGCAAATTCGCCCTATAACTGGGGCTTTTTTGCCATTAACCAGCATGCTTGCCTTGCCAGACAAAATCCGCAAATATCCGTCGGCATACCCTATCGGCACAGTGGCAATTTTCGTCTCTTTTTTAGTTACAAAAGTTCCCCCATAGCTCACGGCAGTATCCTTCGGCACGGTTTTTACCTGAGAAATCACTGTCTTTAAGCTCATTGCCGGACGCAAATCTAATTTATTTTTCACGTAATTCGAGGGAAACAGACCATATAAAATTATTCCAGCTCTTACCATGTCTAAGTTTGCATGCGGATAATTCAAAATTCCGCCACTATTACTGCAATGCCTAATTTTTATGTCTATGCTGTTCTCTTTCAGCGCCTGGCAAATATCCTTAAACGTCGCAAATTGTCGATTCGTTGCATCAATCGAATCGCCGTCTTCGTCTGCAACCGCAAAATGTGTGAAAATTCCCTCTGTGACAAGATTTTTAAGCTTACAGACTCTTTGTAGCTCTTTTATTGTGTTCGCATTTTTTTCCTTACTGTTGAAGATAAACCCGATGCGGCTCATCCCGGTGTCGATTTTCAAATGCACCTTCACCTTAACGTTGTCCTTTACCGCGTAGCTAGACAGAGCCGTTGCGTAATCCTCCGAAAAGACGGCCTGAGAGATGTTCAATCGTGAAAGTTCATACGCCATATTCGCAGGTGTATAACCCAAAATCAGTATGGGCTTTTTTATCCCGCCGTTTCGTAACTGAAAAGCTTCTTCTAAATTCGAAACAGCAAACCAGTCCGCACCCAGCCGCTCGTACTCTGTGGCCAACGCTACCGCGCCATGTCCGTATGCATCGGCTTTTATGACGCACATTAGCATGGATTTCTTCGAAATATTGCTCCGTATTTGCAAATAATTGTGCTTTATCATGTCCAAATCTATCTGTGCCCATGTTCTCTTTAAAAAATGATCCATAAAAACAGCATTCCTCCTAATTTTACTATATTTATTATAATCTAAAATCCATTATATTCAAAATTTTTGTTTTTGCCACGTCCCAAAAGCTTTCCCTTGCCATTTTAACAAATTTATTTTGTTGATATCGAATTTTAAATGTTTTATAATACTCTTAATCTTAATTGAGGGAGCTGTTAAATTATGGACTACATCAAAAATAATTTGGACTTTTTAAACAACTATGACCCGCAAATTGGGGCTGCTATTAGTGATGAATTATCTCGTCAGCAGCAAAACCTAGAACTTATTGCCTCTGAGAATATTGTCTCTCCCGCTGTTCTGGCAGCGATGGGGAGCATTCTTACCAATAAATACGCCGAAGGGTATCCTAGCAAGAGGTATTACGGTGGTTGCGAGCACGTCGATATTGTTGAGGATATCGCTCGCAACCGTGCCAAAAAGCTTTTTGGTGCTGAGCATGCTAACGTTCAGCCGCATTCTGGCGCGCAAGCTAACACTGCAGTTTATTATTCTATTTTGAGCCCAGGCGACACCGTTATGGGCATGACTCTTTCTGAAGGGGGACACTTGACACACGGCTCGCCGGCGAATATTTCGGGTAAATATTTTAACTTTGTTGAGTACGGCGTGGACCCAGTTACTCATTACATCGACTACGATAAGGTTGCCGAAAAAGCGGCTCAGGTTAAGCCAAAATTAATTGTTTGTGGCGCTAGTGCTTATCCTAGGACAATCGACTTTGAAAAATTTCGTAAAATCGCAGACTCTGTAAACGCCTACTTGATGGTTGATATGGCGCATATTGCTGGGCTTGTTGCAAGTGGATTACATCCTAACCCTGTCCCATTTGCCGATTTTGTTACAACTACAACGCACAAAACCTTGCGCGGGCCCCGCGGCGGCATGATTCTTTGCAAAGAAAAGTACGCAGCAGCCATTGACAAAGCTATTTTCCCTGGTACTCAAGGCGGCCCTTTGATGCATATAATCGCAGCCAAAGCCATCTGTTTTGGCGAGGCTTTAAAGCCCGAATTTAAAGAGTATAACAAAAATGTCGTTGAAAACTGTGGTGCGCTTGCACAAGAACTGATAAATAACGGTCTGAAGCTGGTTTCTGGCGGAACGGATAATCATCTGCTGCTTGTAGACTTGCATGACACCGACGTAACAGGTAAGGAACTAGAAAAAAGGCTAGATGAAGTGCATATTACAGTTAATAAAAATACCATCCCGAATGAGAAATTAAGTCCCTTGGTAACAAGCGGGATTCGTGTCGGCACTGCCGCTGTTACCACGCGCGGCCTTGGTCTAACTGAAATGTCGCAGATTGCTAAATTCATCGCTTTGGCTGCTAGTGATTTTGAAAACAATCGTGACTTTATCAAAAATTCGGTAGCAGAAATCTGTAAAAAATACCCTATATACAGCTAAACTTCAGATATGATCAGGTTTGTAGTTTTATAAAAAACTAGGAAGGACTTTTGTATGTCGGCTCCACTTTCGGACATTTTGCGCCCCGCTTCCATCGACGATATGGTCGGGCAGGCTCATCTTATTGGCAAAGGCAAGCTGCTGCACAATATTATCAACTCTGGTACTCTGCCAAACATGATTTTTTACGGCCCCTCTGGTGTCGGCAAAACGACCCTTGCCACAATTCTAGCTAGTAGCTCAAACAAAAAGCTGTTTAATCTTAACGCGACAACCGCCTCGACCGCAGACATTAAAGATATCATCGCGCAAATTGACACCTTCACTGCACCAAACGGCATTCTGCTGTACTTGGACGAGATTCAATATTTTAATAAAAAGCAACAGCAAACCATTTTGGAGTTTATTGAAAACGGCAAAATAACGCTGATTGCTTCGACGACTGAGAACCCCTCTTTTTACATATACAACGCGATTTTAAGCCGCTCCACCATTTTTGAGTTTAAGTTTGTCAGCGTCGAAGAAATAAAAAAAGCGCTCATTCGCGCGGCTAAATTTATTGAGAAGTCTGAGGGAGTTTCTGTCTCCATTGCGGATGAAGTCTTGGTTTATATTGCAACGCTCGCGGCAGGTGACGTACGGCGGGCAATAAATTTTTTGGAGCTGTGCAATTTATCCTCGTCTGTTGAGAATAAAGTTAAAACAATTTCTATGGGGACCGCATCGCAGCTTAATTTTTCGGGAAATATTCGGTATGATTCTGACGGCGATGAGCACTATGATACTCTATCTGCTTTTCAAAAGTCTATGCGCGGATCTGACCCCGACGCTGCTGTATATTATCTTGCGAGACTCCTATTCAGTGGCGATTTAATCTCTGCCTGCCGACGGTTAATGGTCTGCGCGTGCGAAGATGTTGGCCTTGCTTACCCACAAATTATGCCAATTGTAAAGTCCTGCGTCGACATCGCCATGCAAGTTGGCCTGCCCGAAGCCAGAATTCCACTTGCAAATGCAGTTATTTTAGTCTGTTTAGCTCCAAAATCAAACTCAGCATACAACGCCATAAACGAGGCTACCTCTGATATCGCATCGGGAAAGGTTTTTCCATTCCCTCGGCACCTGCAAAACAAGCACTGTGACGGTGTAGACGTTAAAAACAAGGGGCAATTCTACCTTTACCCGCATGAATTCGAAAATCATTGGGTGCTGCAGCAATATCTTCCCGATGAATTAAAGGATACACGCTATTATACTCCTGATAAAAACAAAACGGAGCAAGCTTTTTCGGACTACTGGCACAACATTAAAAGCGCTAAAACAAAAAATTAACAAAAATACTTGACTTTTAATCCAAAATCATGTATAATTATAACAATCTAAAAGAAAAGGAGTGTTTTGTATGGAAAAAAATTTAAAAAATGATGAATTAGAAAAGGTATCCGGGGGATATAGAATTGAACAAAGAAGAAAAATAAAAAAATACACAGATCCTGGTACCAAGACAAGTGCTCATAGGTATATAACTACCTACACTGTTTATGGCCACAAAAACGGTAATTATATCTCAAAAACTTTCGAAAACAAAAGTGAAGCTCTTAATTGGGCCGAAAAAAATTTAGATTATTAAATAATAAGACGCAATAGATTTTCACTATTGTGTCTTTTTAATGCCAGACATCAGTATTTTCAATGCCCGCATTCTTAGCTATAAATACTGGTGTTTGGCCTTTCTTTTTTTGCTCCAAATAGTCTTTTAGCGCTTTTATCGCGATGTTCCCAATTAGCAATATTACCACTATGTTGACCACTGCCATTAAACCCATTAGTAAGTCCGAGATGTTCCAGACAGTTTTTGCGTCAGCCTGCGCACCAAAAAATACCGTTATAACACATGTTACCCTAAAAACGTTCAGCAGAAGCTTGCTGTTTTTTATGAACAGCACGTTGGTTTCCGCATAGCTGTAGTTGCCGATTATCGATGTGAACGCAAACGCAAATATTGAAAACGCTATCAAATGCACGCCAAATGGGCCAACTTGATTTCTTACAGCTTCTTGCACAAGTGGGATATCCTCGAGTCCACAGCAAAAGTCAACGTCCGAAAGAAGCACGATAAATGAAGTTGCCGAACAAATTAGCAGTGTATCTATAAAAACAGACAAAATTTGCGCTAAGCCCTGATTAACCGGGTGCAAAACATCCGCAGTAGCCGCTGCATTAGGAGAGCTACCCATCCCCGCTTCGTTGGAAAACAACCCACGTTTGGTACCCATAATAAGCGCGCTTTTGTAAAACATCGAACCAAAAATCGCTTTAAAATTGAAGGCTTCCTTGAAAATTAACGAAAAAGCTTCTGGGACTTTATCAAAATTTTGGCCGCCAATATACACGCTCAAAGAAATGTAAGCAATCGACATCACCGGCACAATGTAGGCAGAGATAAACCCAACCCGGTATGTGCCTCCCCAAATAGCCAAAGCTGTAATTGCAGCCAAAATAAGCCCAACAATCATCGGGTATATGCCACTTTTATAATCTTTAATGTAAGGTGTCAAGGCGGAAGACAGTTGAAACGACTGCAAGGCATTGAACCCATAGGCATATCCCGCAATCAAAAGACACGAAAACAGTCCCCCAAGCCACTTTTTGTTAAAAACTTTTTGCATATAATAAGCTGGGCCACCCCTAAATCCGCCATTTTCGTCTTTAACCTTATAAATTTGAGCAAGCGTACTTTCAATAAACGCCGAGGCACTGCCCAAAATCGCCATAATCCACATCCAAAAAACCGAGCCCGGACCCCCAATTATAATAGCGGAGGCGATGCCCGCAATGTGACCTACTCCAATCTTAGATGCAGTCGAGATCATCAACGACTTAAACGATGAAACCTTCCCCTTCTCAGCCTTTTCAGTTAAAGATTTAAAAGCGTCTTTCAACAGCCGAAACTGTACAAACCTCATCCTAAAAGTAAAGTAAACCCCAGCAATAATCAAAAGCGGGATCAAAATATACGCATACAAAAAGTTCCCAAATAAATCCAAAAAATTATTCATCCACATAATAAAACCCCTTAACCATCGCTTTTTTAATCCTAATCATAGTATTATCACTACATTCGCTGTTTTTTATATAGAGAAATTGTCTCCTTAGCGATTTCCTCCATATGCATCCCGCGCGAACCCTTTACCAAAATACAATCTCCTGGCTGAATCAAGCCTTTTAAGCATGCAAACGCCTCCTCTTTCGATAAAAACGAATAGGTAGCTATAGCCTTTTGGGCAGAATTGGAAGCAGCCTCAGCAATAAATTTGGCTAATATCCCCACCGTTATTAGCACGTCGATATCCATACTTGCCGCAAAATACCCAACCTCAAAGTGAAGGTCTCTAGCCATGTTGCCAAGCTCCAACATATCTGCCAAAACGGCTATTTTTCGCTTGCTCTGGCCAACCTGCGCAAGAACCGCAAGCGCACTTTCCATTGAGTCCGGATTTGCATTATAGCTGTCATCGATCAAGATAATATCTTGTAAATTGTACACATTTTGCCGCATGTTAAGGTTTTTAAATTGCAAAAGCCCCGACTGTATTTCATCTGAACTCATGCCCATAAAATGCCCTATAGCAATGGCAACTAGTGCATTATAAACATTGTGCTCCCCAATCGTCGAGACTTCAAAAAGTTGGTGCTTCTCATTATGCACAGCTTCAAAACTTGTTTTGCCGCCTTCAAAAGTAATATTTCTCGCAGTAAAATCACAATTGTTTTTTAAGCCAAACGTGATCACCCGAAAATCACCGATCTTTGGCACATTATGAAGGATCTCATCGTCTCCATTAACAAACAAGCAGCCTTTTTTCTCCAATCTGCCAGCGATTTTAAGCTTCTCGTTGAATATGTTCTCCTTAGTGTGAAGGTTCTCAATATGCGTAACTCCAATGTTCGTTATGACAGCGCAAGTTGGCTTTGCAATTGCCAAAAGCGTTTCCATTTCGTTAAATTCGCTAATTCCCATCTCCACAACCGCAACTTCATGCGATCGTTTTAACCCAAACATAGTCAAAGGCAGGCCGATCTGGCCATTCAAATTGCCATTCGTTTTGTGCACGTTAAACCTGGCCGCCAAAACGCTTGCAATCATCTCTTTTGTTAAGGTCTTCCCCACACTCCCTGTTATGCCAATAACCGGGATGTCGAATTTTTGCCGATAGTATGTCGCCAGCTGCTGCAGCGCTACTTTTGTGTCTTTAACTTTTATATGTATCTTGTTTTTATCGCACCCTTCAGGCATACAGTCCACTTCACACTCAGAAATTAGCGTAGCAACCGCTCCAGCTGCAAAGGCCTCCCATATAAAGGCGTGTCCATCGAAGTTCTCACCCTTTATAGGCACAAATAGTGCCCCATTTCTTATCTCTTTGCTGTTCGTACTAACCGAATCCACCAATACCTCAGCAGAGCCACAAAGCAGTTCCCCGTCAACCGCTATCAGAACCTCATTTATGCTCAATTTCTCCATATCTCTACTGAACCTCATTTCGTTCCTTCAAAATATCCGCAACGATTTCGCGCTCGTCAAAATGGATTTTTCGACCGTTTATTTCCTGATAATCCTCATGCCCCTTACCTGCAAGCACAATTATATCATTGTCTTTGGCTATAGAAAGGCAATATTTAATAGCCTCTCTCCTGTCGGGAATCACAATAAACTTGCCGCGGGTCTTTTTAAGCCCGACCTCAATGTCCGAAATTATATCCACAACGTTCTCATTGCGCGAATTGTCCGCCGTCACAACAGATAAATCCGAAAGTTTGCCCGAAACCTCACCCATCTCGTAGCGTCTAACCTTTGGGCGATCGCCCCCCGCACCAAACAAGGTTATCAAGCGGTTTGGGCGGTACTCCCGAAGTGTCGTCAAGATGTTCTCCATACTAAGAGCATTGTGCGCATAATCAATCAACAGCGTAAAATTCCCCGGCACCGGCACAGACTCAATTCTACCCTTTACCTTGACCTCATTCAGACCACTTATTATCGCATCTTTCGGAACATCAAAATGCCGGCAGACCGAAATAGCAGCCAGCGCATTATATATGCTAAATTTCCCAGGGATATCTACGTCCACACTCAGATTTTCCTTACCCGTGGTCTCAAAATGAATCCCTACATAACCATTCTGCGATATCAACTTCTCGTTAAATGCGATAATATCAGCATCTCGAGAAAAACCATAAGTCTCCACCCGACAAGTATGGCCATTCAAGATCTCCCTATAGTTTTTATCATCAATATTTATAAGCCCTAACCGGCATCTTTGAAACAGCAAACTCTTGCACGCTAGGTACTCCCCCATGCTTTCGTGCTCATTTCCGCCAATATGGTCCATAGAAAAGTTCGTAAACACTCCATAGTCAAATACAAAACCATCCATACGATGCCACTTTAAGCCCAACGACGAGGCCTCCATAACAGCACATTTGCAACCGCTATCTACCATCTTGCGCAAAAAGCGCTGAATCTCATACGACTCCGGCGTCGTATTAACCGTTTTTGTCACATTTTCATCTATAATAACCCCTAAGGTTCCAATTAATCCGGTCTTTATACCAGCTTTCTGCAAAACGGTACGAATCATACAAGAAACCGTAGTCTTGCCCTTTGTACCGGTTATTGCAACTGTTTTTAACTGTGAGGCTGGATTTTCAAAAAACTCTGCTGACATAAAAGCCAGCGCCTCGCGAGTATCCTCAACTTTAACAACCGTAATTTTCCCCTCAATCGAGACATCATCAGAAATCACAACTGCAACCGCACCATTAGCAATTGCAGAGTCAATAAAACCGTGCCCGTCTTCGTTATAGCCTTTTAAGCATACAAACACCGAATTTTTTATACACTTTCTAGAATCATAAAAAATATCGCTTATTTCCAAGTCTAAATCGCCACAAACTAGCGAAAAATCTATTTTTTCGACCAAACGCCTAAGCTTCATCTTGCGCCACCCTTAACCTCAAATTACGTAAACTTAAAAACATACTATGTTTTCATAATATAATATTGCCACAAAAATCTGAAATTGTAAAACAAAAAATAAAAACCGCCCAAAACTTAGTCTGGACGGTTTAAGAGCATTTAAATTATAAAGTTGTAAACACAGCTAAGCACAATCGGAACGCTGGTGGGCCATCAGGGACTTGAACCCCGGACCAACCGGTTATGAGCCGGTTGCTCTAACCAACTGAGCTAATGGCCCTTACTCACAGCACAAACCTTAGTGCTACAAAATAGCAAGTATGATTATACCAGCTCTGATTTACTTTGTCAAGCGCCCAGTTTGAAAATATTTTTTCGATTTTGTCTTATTTACATGCCAAATTTTTATAAAATATGATATAATTAAAAAAATTTAGTGTTTAATTAAGAGGGATATTTGTGAAAAACACTGCCTCCAAAAAAACTCCATGCGAAATTATAATCGGTAAAAACTCAGTTAAAGAGGCTATTGTCGCAGGTCGTAATATAGATTCTATCTTGATTGCAAGCAATATGCGTAAATCTTCCGTCGCCGGAATTCTGCAAAAAGCTAAAGAGCTTAAAGTTCCGATAAAAGAAGTCTCCACCAAAAAGCTGGACTCTTTGTGCGATAATGCCAATCATCAAGGAATCATCGCGACGGTTTCTGCACATCGGTATTTTAGCGTAGATGATATCTTAGATGTTGCGGCGCAAAAAGATGAGCCTCCCTTTGTTATCGTGGCAGATGAAATTACGGATCCACATAACCTTGGGGCAATTATCCGTACGGCAGAATGCGCCGGCGCACACGGGGTTATCATCTCTGCTCGGCGGTCAGCCAGTTTGAGTTTTGCTGTTGCTAAGGTTTCGGCTGGCGCATTTGAGCATGTAAAAGTTGCCAGAGTTACGAATATTCCTTCTGTTTTGGAATTGCTGAAAGGCCACGGTTTATGGATATATGGTGCGGATATGGATGGTCAATTTTATTGCAAATCCGATTTAACGGGGGCAATTGCTTTGGTCATTGGGAGCGAAGGCTTTGGGCTCAGTCGGCTTGTTAAAAAAAAGTGCGATTTTATACTATCACTGCCACAGCTTGGCAAAATAAACTCACTAAACGCCTCTGTAGCGGCCGGGATCCTTATGTACGAAGTCGCACGGCAGCGGCGGTTGTGCTTGGGTTTAAAGTGAAAATAATTTATAATATTTTAGGTTTAAGGGGGCGTTTTTGGTTTGAATCAAATTTTTTCTAAGTTAAAAGGCTTTTTCCAGGGTGATAAAAGTCGTAACTTCTCGCAGTATGAGGAGATTTTTAGTACTACAGAAAATAAGGTGAAAACCCAAAACACAGACCCTCTTAAAGTTATGGATGAGCCTTCTTCTCCAGATTATTTTAAAGTTAAATCTTTTTTGGAAGATGAATTCTGCAAAGAGACAAGGAATTCAGAATTTTTGTTGGATGAAGCTTTTGACGTTTACCATGAATATACCGTGGAAAATCCTGTTGAATCTGCCAAAATTATAAAAAACCAGTTGAAAAAAGAAATTAAAGCTTTAACCATCAAATTTTGGGCGATGTTTGCCGTTTTCATTTTGTCGCTCGTTGCAGATGCGATACCTTTTAACTTTCTTAATTCTTTTTTTCCCCCTTTTTACGTGAATTCCTCTGTTGTGTACTTAATTACCTCCAATGCGCTGCTGATTTTAAGCTGCATTATTGGCTTTAGCTTTATTAAGTCGGCCTTTAATCACATTTCGTACCTTGTTTTTACTATTGATACCGCAATTTTTCTGCCCCTGATTATAACTTTTTTGCACTGCTATGCCTGCTTGCTGTTTTTCCTTCGGCACAACGCCTATAATTCTTTTAGCCCTCGCACTTACGTGAGTTTACTGATTTTTAATTTGTTGTTTGTGATTTTAAACTCTTTGTCCATCAAAAAGCGGATACTTAACAACTTTAAGTTTGTTCTCTCCTCAAAACAAAAATATAATGTTGATATGTACTCTTTGAGCAACGTTGTTCCTTCAGTTATTTCGCGCATTCCTATTCTAACGCCTTATGCGCACAAAACTAATTTCTTAACGAATTTCATTAAAAATTCTTGTTGTGAAAGTTTTTCTGAATCCATAGTCGCTAAAATTATTCCGATTAGCCTCATTTTTGCTTGCATTTGCGGCGTTGCGAGGTTTGTTGGCACGATATTTTCTCTTTCTAGTATGAGCATAATTGATACGCTTGCCTGTTTTGACGTTGTTTTGCTGCTTTGCTTACCATTTTCGTTGCCTTTTACTGTTAATTTTATTGTATCCTCTTTGTGCCTGCAAGCGCTTAAACTTCGGGCTATGATTGTGGGCGAGAATGCTATCAAAAAAGTTGCAAAAACCAAAAGCATTGTGCTAAACGACGGGGATCTTTATCCTCCTAATAACATCGTGCTTCGCGGAATCAAAACGTTTAACGGTCAGCGTGTGGATGAGGCTATTCTTGCGGCAGCTTCTATTATATGCCGCCTTAATGCACCTATTAGTCAGGTTTTTGACAAAATTATTATGGGCAAAAGGGCTATTTTAACTAAGGTTTCTAACATCACTTATAAGGAAAATAAAGGGATCATCGGCTGGGTTAATGGTAAGCGGATCTTGATTGGTAATAGAGATCTTTTAAAAGATTTTAAAATTGACCCTCCTAGCCGTGACTACGAGAAAAAATATCGGGTTCCTGGATGTGAATTAACTTATTTTGCTATCGGTCAAAACTTGGTTGCTATGTTTGTTTTGGAGTATACGCCTTCTAAAAGCTTGGCGGGCACCCTGTTAGCTTGCGTTCGGAGTAATATAAAAATTTTTATTAAGACTGTTGACTGTAACTTAACTCTTTCTAAAATTGCCTCAGATTTTAACGTAGATGTAAAATTTTTAACGCTGCTTTCTTATGATGAGTCGCAGAAAATTAACGCGCTGTGTGATAAAATTGAGGACAGCTCAAATGCCTTTGTTGCAACCTTTGGTTCATGTGCTTCTTTTGTTAAGCTCATTTTGGCATGTTGTTTTGCAAAGAGCAATATTGCTTTGGTTCGGGCTATTCAGTTTTTTCAGCTGATTTTTAGCGTTTTTTGGATTTGTGTGTTAAATTCCCACATTAGCAAAGTTAGCATTTTCGCACTTATTTTGTACTCTGCTTTGTGGTCTATTTTTTCTATTTTGGCTTCTAGGATAAAAAATTTTAAGTAAACTTTAAAAAGTTAAGGAGAAATTTTATGTTGTCTAAAAATAATAGCTCTGACTATAGCGATAATTTTGATGTTTCTGGTAGTGATGGCCGCAATATTTACAGCAGCTCTAATCGGTCTCATTTTTTGGGACCTCGGCGTTTTATTAATTTTAAAAAATTGCGAAAGAGAAAAATTATTTTTGCTTGCGCGATTATTATTTCTGCCGTTGTAGGGCTTATTGGTGGAGCTATGATTTATACTTATAGAATGTTGGATTCGCTTAATTATCAGCCAATTCAAGGCAGTGGAACTGAATATGTTGCGGGTTCTGCTTGCGACCCAATGATTTTGAACGTTGCTCTTTTTGGTGTGGATCGGCACGAGGAATCTGATGTTCATAGCCGAAGTGACTCTATTTTGATTTTGTCGCTCGACAGCCGGCATAAAAAGATTAAGCTGACGTCTTTGATGCGCGACCTTTGGGTGCATGTTCCAGGCTACAAAGATACCCGTATTAATGCTGCTATTGCCCTTGGTGGTGAAAGCTTGGCTATTAAGACTATTGAACAAAACTTTGGAATAAAGATTGATCGCTTCTGCACGGTTGATTTTGAAGGGTTTAGAGACATTATTGATATTATTGGCGGCCTAGATATTGAGATTACCGCCAAAGAGGCACATCACATAAACCGGCTCCTCTTAGAATTAGATAGCGCTTTCAGCCAAGGTGGCATCAAGCCGTTTAAGTCCCCTTTGCTTAAGGAAGTTGACGGTAGGCATCATTTGAATGGTGCCCAGTCCTTGCAATACGCGAGAAGCCGCAAAGTGCCTACTGCCGAGGGTTTACACGACGACTACGCGAGAACTTTTCGGCAGCGTCGCGTTATCTCTTTGGTAATTAACAAGTTTAAGTCTAGCAGCCTGCCGCAGATTTTAGCTGTTATTGAGAGGGCCGGACCCTTTGTTAGAACAAATCTGAAGAAAAGCGAAATTATAACTTTGGGCAAAAACTCTCTAAAATACTTACAGTATGAGTTCGTTGAATTCCGGATTCCTCAAGATGGCAATTTTAGCGGCCAGAATATAAATGGTGCCTCCGTGCTGGTTATAGACGATTTAAGTCGCGCCCGATACGATTTGGCCAAGTTTATCTATGAGGACTCTGTTAAAGAAAGCTCATATAGCAAGGAAAAGTCAAAAGTGCGCACTGCTCCTACACATCAGAACGCACCAACGGCCACGCAAACTACGGATACTAGTAAAAACAGTAATAATACAGTTTCTTCTCAGCCCACGGCAACCAATATGGCAAGCACTGCAAACTCTGCTAAACCCTGCTAAACCCGCAGCAGCTAATAGGACAAGCACTGCAAACTCTGCTAAACCCACAGCAACCAGCAGGGCAAGCAACACAAATGTCGCGCAACGCAATACTGCTAATTCTGCTGCTGGCAGCAGCCGTCCTGCAACTTCTGCCTATAGTCGCCCTAGGTCTAATCAAGCCGCGAGCTAATTTTGGGCGTCTCCTTTGCTATGCTGGTTAATTGACTTTTTTTAGACATGAGAATATAATTAAACCGTAGCAAAAATCTGGATTTTTGGCCTTTTATTTTATTTTATTGGATGTGAGTTAAACGTGAAATGGACGGGTCTTAACGAATTGCGCGAGATGTTTACGTCTTTTTTTGAGTCGAAGGGGCACCTTAAGCTGGAAAGCTTCTCCTTGGTTCCTCAAAATGATAATAGTTTGTTGTTGATAAATTCCGGTATGGCCCCAATGAAGAAATATTTTACTGGCGAGGTTAAGCCCCCTTGCAAGAGAGTTACAACATGCCAAAAGTGCATCCGCACACCAGACATTGAACGTGTTGGGATTACTGCTCGGCATGGCACTTTTTTTGAGATGCTGGGCAACTTTTCTTTTGGTGACTACTTTAAACCTGAGACGACGGCCTGGGCTTGGGAATTTTGTACTAAAGTTTTGGAACTGCCCGTTGATAGGATCTGGGTTTCTATTTATGAAGAAGACACCGAAGCCTTTGAAATTTGGACGCAAAACGTTGGTGTGGCGCCGGATCATATTGTCCGGTTGGGTAAAGCAGATAACTTTTGGGAACATGGAGCTGGGCCTTGTGGGCCTTGCTCGGAACTTTATTTTGACCGCGGCGAAGAGTATGGTTGCGGCTCTCCGGATTGCAAGGTGGGCTGTGACTGCGACCGATATATTGAATTTTGGAACTTGGTATTTACTCAGTTTGAGAATGACGGAAACAACAACTATTCTAAACTTGATCATCCTAATATTGATACCGGAATGGGCTTGGAGCGCTTGGCTTGCATTATGCAGGGCGTGGACAACCTGTTTCTTGTCGACAGCGTGCAAAACATTATGCAACATATTTGCAGAATGTCTGGCGTTAAATATGGCGACAATGCTAAGATTGACATTTCTTTGCGGGTTATCACTGATCATATTCGAAGCGTTACCTTTCTGATCGGCGACGGTGTCATGCCCTCTAATGAAGGTCGTGGCTACGTTTTACGGCGGCTTCTGCGTCGTGCAGCTCGGCACGGTCGGGTTCTTGGTATCTGTGGAACTTTTTTATCGAATTTGTGTGAGACTGTGATTAGGGAAAATCAGCAGGCTTACCCAGAACTTGCACATAAACAAGGATTTATTAAAAAGATTATACAGGTTGAGGAAGAAAATTTCGCTAAGACAATCGATCAGGGCTTGACTCTTTTAAATGATATGGTTGAAAAGTCTGATAGTGCTGTGCTTTCTGGCGAGGTTGCTTTTAAGCTTAACGATACTTTTGGCTTTCCTATTGACTTGACAAAAGAAATTTTGGCGGAACGCGGTATGACTGTTGACGAGGCTCGCTTTAATGAGTTGCTTCTTGAGCAAAAAAATAAGGCTAGAAAGGCGCGCGCTAGCTCAGAAACACAGGCTTGGGCAAACGAGAACTTGAACTTTGGCGGCATTGTGTCAACTAAATTTGTGGGATACGATGTTTTAAGCACCCACTCTGCTATTTTAAAGATAATAAAGAACAACGAAGTTGTTGATTCTACCGCTAGTGGTGACGAGGTTAATATAATTTTAGATGAGACTCCATTTTATGCGCAAGGTGGTGGACAAGTTGGAGATTCTGGCGTGCTGACGCTTGGCAACGCTAAGGCTAACATCATTGATACGGTTAAAAATGCCGCTGGGATATACTTTCATCATGCTCAAATTGCTCGAGGAACCTTCCATATTAGCGATAAAGTCGAGGCTTATGTTGATGCTGCTAAGCGAGAAAAAATCAGGCAGAACCACTCTGCGGCGCACCTTTTGCAGGCTGCTTTGAGAAAGGTTCTTGGCACACACGTTGAACAAGCAGGCCAGCTCATTGATGAAAATCGGTTGCGGTTTGATTTTACGCACATTTCTTCTTTGACTTCTGCTGAATTGCAACAGATTGAAACGCTTATAAACAATGAAATTTTACGTTCGGATGAGGTTGTGATTCGAGAAATGCCCATTGCTGAGGCCAAAAAGATGGGTGCTATGGCTTTATTTGGCGAAAAATATGAAAATGTTGTGAGAGTCGTTAAGATTGGCGATTTTTCGTTGGAGCTTTGTGGTGGAACTCATGTTAGCAACACTGCGCAGGTAGGTTTGTTTAAAATTGTTGCTGAAAGCTCGGTGGCTTCTGGCGTCCGGCGCATAGAGGCTGTAACATCTTTTGGGGTTTTACGCCTTTTGCATGAAAAAACAAGCCTCTTAGCTGAATGCCAGCAGGTTTTGAAGGTAAAACAGCAGGCCGAACTCGCGAATGAATGTGCTGCCCTGGTGGAGGAGCTAAAAAATCGCGAAAGAACTGTTTGTAAACTGACTTCGGAATTGGCGGCTTTTAAGGTTAATAATCTGCTCGGCTTGGCCAAAGAGATTTGCGGGCTAAAGGTTATTTTGTCTCGGTTTGATAACATGGAGATTGGTGAATTAAAACTCATTTGCGACAATTTGAAATCTAATTTTGCGAATACTGTAGTCGTTTTGGCCAATGTTGGAGCAGAAAAGTCTAATATTATTGCAAGTGTTGGCAAAAATGCTATAGAAAAGGGTATTAATGCTGGAGTTTTGGTTAAGGAAATTGCTCAGCTAACCGGTGGGAATGGAGGCGGGCACAAAGATATGGCCATGGCGGGCATTAAAGATGTCTCTAAAATTGACGTGGCTTTAAATGTGGCTTATGATTTGATTAGTGATATCTTGAAAAAATGACGTAACAATGTTGTTTATAATGCTTAATTTGGAGGTTTCGTACTATGGATTGTATTTTTTGTAAAATTGCAAGCAAGGAAATTCCGAGTGAAAAGGTTTATGAAGACAACCAAATCGTTGCTTTTAACGATCTTGATCCTCAGGCACCCGTTCATGTACTCATTATTCCTAAAAAGCATATACAAAGTGCTGATCAGATTACAGATGACGACAAGGAAGTTATTGGTAAAATATTTGTGGTGGCTTCTAAAATTGCTAAAGAACTAGGGTTAGAGAATGGTTACCGGATTGTAAATAATTGTGGTGAAGACAGCGGCCAGACTGTGCAACATCTGCATTTTCATTTGATGGGCGGCAGAAAGATGCATTGGCCTGCTGGTTAAAAGCCCCGATACCACCGCGAGAGGAGCTGATTTTATGAAGAGACCTATGGCAACCGTCGGGTTTACGTATTTGGCGGCACTCGTTTCAGCAACCTATTTTAGCGCCGAGTTTGCTAAGATCATGGCAATTGTTTTCTTCGTTTTATTTTTAGTTTCATTAGCTATTGCGCCGATTCGGCGGACAATGGTTTTGCCGATTTCCCTTTTAACGCTTACTTTTGCACTTGGCATGTACAGTTCTTTCACCTATTTTAAGGTTGTTCCCATTGAACGCTTGGATGGGCAGGATGTCTACGTCTCTGGAAGAGTTTGCGAAATTCCATATAGCGCTTATAATCGGTATTATTACGTTTTAGAGACGGATAAAGTCGATTATGACGGTGCTCCTCAAAAAATAAAATTACGTATGTCAATGTCTACGCCATTGGACGTGGATTTATATGATAGGCTTTCTGGCAGGGTTCATATGTTTTTGCCAACGGATAGTGGCGGATTCTCTTCCAAGTCCTATTACGCGGCCAGGGGAATACACGTTTCATCGTATCTTTATGAATACGAAGGGTGTCACTTGGAAGAGGACCCGAACAAACCACTATATTACTACTTTTTGAAGGTTAAGCAGGCTCTTATTGAGGCTGTGCGAACTATTTTGCCCAAGGAGCATGCTTCTGTTGCGGTTGGAGTCTTGCTTGGTGACAAATACTTTATGGATGACGATATAAAATCTGATTTTAAGGAGATCGGTGTATCGCATATTTTAGCGGTTTCTGGGTTACACACGTCGGTTATTGCTGCTATCGTCTTTATGCTTTTGACTGCTACACGGCTTTCTAAACGCTGGGTATATTTGCTCACTTGCGTAGCCCTACTTACATTTATGGCCGTCACTGGCTTTTCGGCTTCGGTTTCTCGTGCGGGTATTATGCTCATCATGTTCTATATTGGCAAGTTCTTTTACGCAAAATCCGATTCCCTCAACTCGCTGGGCTTTGCAACTCTTTTACTTTCGATCGTTAATCCATTCGCTGCCGGAGATACAGGTTTGTTGCTCTCTGTTTTTGCAACATTGGGAATCATCCTGTTTGAAAGATACTTTGAAGAAAAAATTAAAGCCCTGTTCAAGCGGATAAATTGCTGTTCTAAGTTTACTGATAGCATCGCAGGGATGACTTCTGTCACGCTGTGTGCAACAATCGCAACGCTGCCCATAATTATGTTAAGTTTTGGCAGAATCTCGCTTATTAGCATTGTCTCAAATATTTTGATTGTGATGCCAACCATGTTGATGATGATCTTCACTTTGTTTGCTGCCATACTATATTTTGTGCCGTTGCTTAATTTTATCGTCACACCGTTGGCTCTTGTTTCGGGGGTTTTGATAAATTATATTACTTTTTGTGCCGATTTGCTCGCGAAAATTCCGTTTGCATCTGTTGCAACACGCCAACCTATGATTCTGTTTTGGTTCGCGTCCTGCTGCGTTTTGTTCGCGGTGGCTTTGTTGCTATATAAGGAGTATCAGCTTTTAAAGCTCTCTGCCATTTTGTCGGGTATAGTCCTGTTTGTTGGTATTCTTTCCTATCAGATTTTTGACCGAGACGTGACGCATCTTGCCTTTTTGGACACTGGTACTGGATGCTCGGCAGTTATCTCTAAAAACGGGCACGCTGCAGTTTTGGCTTGTGGCGGTGATCCTATCAGCTCTTCTAGAGTGCAAAATTACTTGAATAACTTGAATGTTAAAAATCTCGATTACATACTATTGAGCGATCTTCAAGACGCTACGGCAAGTTATGCTAACGAGGTGATAAAGAAATTCGACCCGGCCTATGTTGTGCTACAAAACGATGGCGATGTTCTCAATGATAAGCTCGACCATAATGTGGCTGACCGTGTCAATACCGTCTATTTTAATGATATTGCCAAAATTAATCTTTGGGATAATGTAAAAATCACTGCGATGAACCTTGATGACCACGGCTATGTTTATTTGTCAGTTAATGACGTGAATATGCTGATTCTTCCATCTGGCGGCGACACTAAGCTTCTTAATGATAAATATAAATTCTACGACATTTTGGCATATAGTGGGGACCTCGAGAACTCAAGCCTTATTTCGAGTTCTTACGGGGTTATTTGTGCTAATTTAAATGCCGCTTCTGTCTTTGCAAATAATTTGGCTAAAGACCACCGCTTGCCTCTTGCGACCGCTGGCGACGGCGACATTGTTTTTGACTTTACACACTCGAAGAATATTTCTATAAAAAGGATGGTATAGTTTGCCTATTATAACTGAGTCCGACTTTGCAGCGCAGATTAAATCAGGTAACTTTAAAAATGCATATTTTATTTGCGGAGAAGAAAAATATCTTGTAGACCACTACACACGGCAGCTTACAGATAAAATTTTGCAAAGTAAGTGCAATAATTCTTTTAACCTGCAGAATTTTTCGTCTCCAGAACTTGATATAGATGCCTTAAACAGCGCAGTTGAGGCTCTGCCTTTGATGGCTCCTTTTAAGTGCGTGCGAATATTTGACTTGAACCTTGACAAGGAAACTTTAGATACTGTCAAAAAGCTAAAAGGTATTATTGCAGATATCCCTGAAACTACTGTTTTGATAATAAGTTTTCCGAATTTAAATTTAGATTTAAAGAGGTCTTCTAGATACTCTTCTTTTATTAAGCTCTTTGAAAAGCATGGCGATCTCTT
The DNA here is from genome assembly GCA_949068525.1 of uncultured Eubacteriales bacterium. GTDB lineage: Bacteria > Bacillota > Clostridia > Oscillospirales > Acutalibacteraceae > CAG-557. The sequence continues at coordinate 36,610 of CARTIQ010000006.1, forward strand.
GAACCTACAGGCACTTAGCAAACCCAAACTGCAGCGGCAAATTATAAACTGGGCCGAAAAATTATCCTGCACACTTTCTGAAAAAAATGCACAACTTATTATCGATAAATGCGGAAATAACTTGCTGATCCTTAAAAATGAGATTGAAAAACTCTGTGCATATGCAAACGGGAGTGAAATTACCTCGCAAATCATCGATGAAGTCGTGGTTTGCAACTTTGAGGCAAACGTTTTTGAACTGACTAAGGCTATTATGGCAAAGAATTGTGACCGTGCCTTTGAGATTTTGGATATCTTGCTCTTTAAAAAAGAGGAACCTATCGCGATTTTGTCCGTCATGGCTTCGAGTTATATCGATATGTGTCGCGTAAATGCGGCCTTGCAAAGCGGGAAAAACATCCAGGCTGTTGCTGAAATTTTTGACTACAAGCGAAAGATGTTTCGCCTAGAGAATGCGCAGACGCAGCTAAAGTATGACGTTAATTTGAAAAAATCCTTACGGGGTTGCATCGACTTAATTACTAAAACCGATGTTATGCTAAAAAGTTCTCGCATGGACCCTAAAATTTTGCTAGAAAAACTTATTGTTAAACTCATCATTTGTTAAATTTATATCAAATTTTTCTTGACTTCTTAAAATTATTGTGGTAAAATATCAGTATTATAAGAAGGGGGGCAAAATTATGAAATTGGATGAGTATAAATTTGACGGAACGAAAAAATTTAAAATTAATGGGTTCGATACAAAGGCCAAGCATTTAACTACCGACAGGGAAATGGTGCTTGAGTCTAGCATTTTGAACCTTAAGAAGCTTGGAATTATGCAGGATAGATTCTATGCGCAAGGCAACGAAGCTATCTTGGTTATTTTGCAGGCTATGGACGCTGGGGGCAAGGACGGCGCAATAAAGCATGTTATGTCTGGTCTTAACCCGCAGGGTGTGCAAGTTAGCAATTTTAAATCTCCTTCTAGCGAGGAGTTGGCTCATGACTATTTATGGAGATGCATTAAAAATCTTCCGGAACGCGGTAAAATCGGGATTTTTAACAGGTCTTATTACGAAGATGTCTTGGTTGCTCGGGTACATGAGCTTTATAAAAATCAGAATTTACCTAGCAGATGCAAAACTCCAAAGATTTTTGACGAACGCTATGAACAAATCGCTAATTTCGAAAAGTATTTGTGGCAAAACGGTATTCGTGTGCTAAAATTCTTCCTTAATATATCTCGAGACGAACAAAAACGTCGGTTTCTTAAAAGAATTGATGAAAAAAACAAAAACTGGAAGTTGTCTGATTCTGACGTCAAAGAGCGTCAATATTGGGGCGATTACATGAAGGCATTTGAAGCAGCAATAAACAAAACTAGCACCCCATACGCACCTTGGTATGTTGTTCCGGCAGATAAAAAATGGTTTGCTAGATTCTTTTTCTCCGAAATTTTGGTTAATACTTTGAACGATATTAATCCAAAGTATCCTACCGTTACTAAGGAGAAAGAGAAGTTGATCGTCGCTTGCAAAGAATATCTTATTAACGAGGATAAGAAAAAATTTGCTTCAAAGTCAAAAACAAAAAAATAATTTGAGTCTATGAGTTAAAGTGTACACGCATATCTTTTTGAGGTGTGTACACTTCTTGGTTTTTAATTATTTGATGGTTGTTAATGTTATTTTTTGATTTTTTATAGTATAATTTAAAAAAAGGTTTTGGGGATATTTTTAAAATGTTAAGTAAATTAAAAAATATGGACGATAGGGTCGTTGTGAACGTCAAAAAATTACATAGGGATAATCTTAATAAATTTATGGTAATTGTAACCAAACTGGGCAATAATGGAATGGTTTGGTTTGCTGTCGCTGTGCCTCTTTTATTTAACCGTGGATATCGCAACGTTGGGGTTAAAATTATCTTGGCTTTATTGTTTAGTGGCTTTTTGGGAGAAATTTTGATTAAGCATATTGTGGCGAGGGTTCGGCCTTCTAAATTTTTATTGCAAGAAGAAATGCTCATTAAGGAGCCCATTACTTATTCTTTCCCCTCGGGGCATACTTCTTCTTCTTTTGCGGCCTCTTGCATGCTGGCTTCTTGCTTTGGCATTATATCTATTCCTGCTTTTGTTTTGGCTTTTTTAATTGGATTTTCTCGCGTTTATTTGCGGGTTCATTATCTTACAGACGTTTTGGTTGGAGCTATTTTAGGCTCCTTTTGCAGCCTGCTTGTTAATGTTTTTATTCCATTTTAGCCTTGTTGCTCTTGTTGTATTTTTGTGATATAATTTATTTTAAATTTTATATTCTTTTTTTAGTTTTTAAAAGGGAGTTACATAATTGTGAAAATACTCGGGATTGACCCTGGCTACGCTATTGTTGGGTATGGAGCTATCTCTGCTGGCCCCAATAATAAGTTTTTGCCTTTGTGCTATGGTTCTATTTTAACCGAAAGTACTGCACCTTTTTGTGACCGTTTGTTTAAAATATCTTGCGATATGAATGAACTTTTGCTAAAGGTTAGACCCGATGTTGTTGCTATTGAGCGGCTTTATTTTCAGAATAACCGCAAAACCGCTATTGATGTTGCTCAGGCACGCGGTGTAATTTTGCTTAGCGCGCGAAATTTGAATGTTCCCATTTTTGAGTATACCCCTTTGCAGATTAAAACTGTTGTTACGGGGTATGGTAAGGCCCAAAAGGCCCAGGTTATGAAGATGACTAAGCGATTGCTCTCTTTAGAAAAAATGCCTAAGCTTGACGATACTGCCGACGCTTTGGCTGTGGCAATTTGCCATGCACAGGCTTGCGGAACTGGCTTGAGGGCTAGCATGTTAAAAAGGAGTTACACATATAATGTTTTACAGCCTTAGAGGAAAGTTAATTGCTGTTGATGGCTTGAGCGTGGCTATTGAATGCGCTGGTGTTGGCTATAAGTGTAATGTTACGCAGAATACTTTAAATGAACTGCCGGCTATTGGTGAAGAAGTCTTTATATACACACATTTAAACGTGCGCGAGGATGCTGTGGAGCTTTTTGGCTTTTTTAGTCTTAATGAGCTGAACTGCTTCAAGTTGCTTACTTCTGTTTCTGGAGTTGGCGCTAAGGTTGGCATTGCTATTTTGTCTACTTTGTCGGCTGAACAGGTTGTTGCTGCCATTTCTTTTGGCGACTGCAAGCTTTTGACTTTGGCGCCTGGTGTTGGCAATAAACTGGCTCAGAGGATCATTTTGGAGCTTAAGGACAAAGCTGCTAGCTCTTTGACTGAAATAAGCCCGAAAAATCCGCCCTTGGTTGCTAGTCAGGGACCTTTGGGAAACTCGGCTGCCGCTATTGATGCACTTTCTGCTTTGGGGTATTCCAGGGTTGAGGCTTTGGAGGCGGTTTCTAAATTTGACGAGGCACTTTCGGTTGAAGAGTTGATCAAAAACGCGCTAAAATCCATGGCTGGGAGGATATAACCTTTGGAATTTGATTTTGAAAACAGAATTTTGGACCCGGAGGAAACGCCCGAAGATTTTGAGGTGGAAAATCCTCTGCGCCCCCGCACTTTGGCCGAATATGTTGGTCAGGATAAAGTTAAGGAAAATTTGTCGGTTTTTATTAAAGCTGCTAAAATTCGCAAAGAACCGCTTGATCACGTGCTTTTATATGGGCCTCCTGGCCTGGGAAAGACAACTTTATCTGGGATTATTGCCAACGAAATGAACGTGAATTTTAAGGTTACTTCTGGCCCCGCTATTGAAAAGTCCGGCGACCTGGCCGCTATTCTTACAAATTTGAGCGAGGGCGATGTTCTATTTATTGACGAAATTCATCGGCTGCCCCGCACTGTGGAGGAGATTTTGTATCCGGCTATGGAGGATTTCTCAATAGATATCATCACGGGCAAGGGCCAGATGGCGACTTCTTACCATTTGTCGTTGCCTAGGTTTACTTTGGTTGGGGCTACCACTCGCGCTGGTCAACTTTCTGCTCCTTTACGGGATAGATTTGGCGTGGTTTTGCGGCTGGAAATGTACTCGGCGCAGGAGCTTGCTAAAATTATTCGGCGGAGTGCTGCTATTCTTGGTATAAATATCGACAACGAGGGTGCTATTGAAATTGCCTCTCGCTCGCGTGGAACGCCCAGGATTGCGAACCGGCTATTACGGAGGGTTCGGGATTTTGCATTGGTGCAAAACCGCGAGGGAATTGATTTTAGCACGGCTAGAGTTGCACTTGATAAACTTGAAATTGACGAACTGGGGCTTGACGCCAATGATAGAAGAATGCTCAAGGCGATAATTGAGTTTTATAGTGGAGGTCCCGTTGGGATCGAAACTTTGGCAGCTGCTATTGGTGAAGAATCCATTACCATTGAAGATATTTACGAGCCTTACTTGATGCAGATCGGATTTATTAGCCGCACACCGAGGGGGCGGATTGCCAATCAGGCAGCATATCTGCATTTGGGCCTCGAACCTATTGAATAATTACTACTAGTTTAGGGAGAGTTTGACTTTTTATGGGTAAGCTTTTTGGAACTGACGGCGTACGTGGCATTGCAAATGTTGAATTAACTGCTGAGATTGCAATGAAAATTGGGAAAGCGGCTGCTAGCGTTTTGGTTAAAAACACGCCGGTGAAGGCAAAAATTCTAATCGGGAAGGATACTCGGCTTTCGTGTGATGTTCTTGAGGGAGCGCTGGTTGCTGGAATTTGCTCTGTTGGAGTGGACGTTGTTTGCTTGGGGGTTATTCCTACACCAGCGGTTGCTTTTTTGGTTAGGAAATACCACGCAAATGCGGGGATTATGATCTCTGCTTCGCATAATTCTTTTGAGTTTAACGGGATAAAAATATTTGGTGAAAACGGTTACAAACTACCGGATAATATTGAATCTGTTATTGAAAAAATCGTGCTTGACGATATGCCTGTTGACGTTTCTGAGGTTACGTACGCTGGTTTGGGCACCCGGACTAACTCTGACAACGCAATTGATGATTACATTGAACATGTTGCATCGACCATTGATGATGATTTAACGGGTTTAAAGGTTGCTTTTGATTGCGCTAATGGCGCGGCTTCTCAGACGGCAAAAAAGCTGTTTGCTCGTCTTGGCGTTGAGTGCATTATTAAAAACTGCCGGCCTAATGGGACTAATATAAACAAAAATTGCGGATCCATGTATATAGATGACTTGGCGCGCTTTGTTAAGGAGAATAGCTTGGATGCGGGGCTTGCCTTTGACGGTGACGCGGACAGGTGTTTGGCAGTTGATGAGCTTGGTAATATTGCCGACGGTGACTTCATTATGGCCGTTTGCGCGATGTCTTTGAACGAGCAACATAAACTTGCCAAAAGCACTGTTGTGGGCACGGTTATGACTAACATTGGGTTTAGCCATTTTTGCTGCGAAAATCAATTGAAATTTGTTGCCACTCGCGTTGGGGATAAGTACGTTTTGGAAGAAATGCTTAAGAATGGCTATAATTTTGGCGGAGAGCAGTCGGGGCATGTTATTTTTCTTGATCATTCCACGACGGGCGATGGGCAATTGACTGCTGTTCAGCTTTTAAGTATATTAAAACGTAGTGGCAAAAAGCTCTCGGAACTTACCGGCGTTATGAGGAAGCTTCCTCAAGTTATGCTAAACGTTAAGGTTGGCAATTTGGGTAAGCTGAAGTTTTATGCCGACGAAGAGATTAAGAGCGCTATTGATCGGGTCAGTGCAAAGTTTGAGCCTGGTAACGCGGATACATGCGGCAGGGGACGGATTCTTGTTCGGGTTTCGGGTACGGAGCCCTTGATTCGCATTATGCTTGAGGGCGAAAATTTAGATAGAATTACCGTTTTGGCTAACGAGGTTGCTGATCTGGTAAAAAAACGGCTTTCTTAAAGGAGTTTTAATTTGAGAGTTTCTAGTTCTTGGACTGATTTTGAACTGATTGATACTTCGGCGGGCAAACGGCTTGAACGTTGGGGCAATATTATTTTGGTTCGGCCAGATCCGCAAATTATTTGGGATACACCTAAGGAACATCCTCTTTGGCGCAACGTCCATGCGGTTTATCATCGTTCACATTCTGGCGGAGGCCATTGGCAAACCTTAAAAAAGGTCCCGACGGTTTGGGATATAGGCTATAAGGGCTTGCGGTTTAATTTAAAGATGATGAGCTTTAAGCATACTGGGATCTTTCCGGAGCAGGCCATTAACTGGGATTTTATTTCTGACAAGATTTGCGCGCAAAAAAAGCCTTTTAAGCTGCTCAATTTGTTTGGATACACTGGTGCTGCGTCTTTGGCTGCGGCTGCAGCTGGCGCAAAAGTTTGCCATGTAGATGCTTCTAGGGGGATGGTAAGTTGGGCTAAGGAAAACGCCTCTGCTTCGGGTCTTGCGGACAAACCTGTGCGCTGGATTGTGGATGATTGCATAAAGTTTGTTCAAAAAGAGATTCGACGTGGTAACCAATATGATGGGATTATTATGGATCCACCTTCTTATGGTCGTGGTCCTGGCGGCGAAATTTGGAAACTTGAGGACCAAATTTTTTCTCTTTTAAACTTATGCTGCGAAGTTTTATCGGAAGATGCTCAGTTTTTTGTCCTAAATTCTTATACATCGGGGATTTCTCCCTGTGTTATGCACTGCATGCTGAGCCTGACCTTAAAGAAAGCTTTTGGCGGTTCGGTTTTTGCCGATGAGATCGGGCTGCCGGTTACCGCACATAATATTATTTTGCCGTGTGGTTCCACTGCCATTTGGCAGAATGCGTGATTGGGGATTTTTCTTTTATGGAGAATTTTATTAATATTGTCGATTTGAAATTTAGCTATGAAGAGGCTGATAGTGGTCGCGGGATCAACATTTTGGATGGCGTAAATTTAGAAATTAAAAAGGGCGAATTTTTGACGATTTTGGGGCACAACGGTAGCGGAAAATCTACTCTAGCAAAACATTTAAATGCTATGATTTCGCCTACGGATGGCGACGTTTTTGTGCGCGGAATTAACACTAAGGATTCTTCGCGAATTTATGATATTAGGAGCAGCGTTGGGCTGGTTTTTCAGAATCCTGATAATCAGATTGTTGCAAGCATTGTGGAGGATGACGTTGCTTTTGGCCCGGAGAATTTGGGAATTGCCCCGGAGGAGATCCGTGCTCGTGTAGATGGCGCTTTGCGTGCTGTTGATATGTATGATTACCGACAGGAAGCAACGTATAATCTGTCTGGCGGGCAAAAGCAACGAGTTGCTATTGCTGGGATTATTGCTATGAAGCCTTCATGTCTTGTGCTTGACGAGCCCACTGCTATGCTGGATCCGATTGGACGTGACGAAGTTATGCGTGTTATAAAAAAACTAAACAAGGAATGTGGCATTACCATCGTTTTGATAACACATTATATGGACGAAACCACTGGCTCTGATCGAATTGTTGTTATGAGCAAAGGGAAAATTGTTAGAGTTGGTGTCCCTCGGGATATTTTTTCTGATATTGATTTTTTAAAGAAGTGCCAACTGTCAATTCCACAGTCTGTTGAGCTTGTTCAAAAGTTGCAAGCACACGGGGTTAACGTTCCCTCATTTGCTTTAAATGAAGATGAATGTATTGATATTTTAACGCAATATTTCAGTGTTAATGCCGTAAAGCGTTGATTTGCCAACATGTTTTTGCCGGCATTTTTAAGATTTAGGAGGATTTTTACTATGGCTCAAATCGAAGTAAAGGACTTGACATATGTCTACTCTGCCGGTGCCGGCGAACCTAGATGTGCCCTGAACCGCATAAATTTATCCATAGAAAAGGGCGAATTTATCGGATTGGTTGGGCACACCGGGTCGGGGAAGTCCACTTTTGCTAAGCAGCTTAACGCACTCTTAAAGCCTACTTCTGGGAATGTACTTTGGGACGGAGTTGATATTTGGCAAAATTCTCGGTCTAATCCTGAATTTGCTAGAGAAGTACGGTTCAAAGTTGGGTTGGTTTTTCAGTACCCGGAATATCAACTGTTTGAAGACACCGTTTATAACGACATCGCCTTTGGCCCCAAAAATATGGGCTTGTCTGATTCTGACGTTAAAGAAAAAGTTTTGGCGGCTTGCAATTTTGTGAATTTAGATTTAAACTTATTGCAGAAGTCACCGTTTGACTTATCTGGAGGAGAAAAACGAAAGGTCGCTATTGCTGGGGTGTTGTCGATGGACCCGGAAGTCTTGGTTTTGGACGAACCTACTGTTGGGCTTGACCCTTGCTCGCGCGAAGCTTTATTGGAGCAACTTTATCAATATCACAAGGAAAAAGATAAAACTATAGTATTGATTTCCCATCGCATGGAGGACATCGCTAAATATTCTGACAGAGTTATTGTTTTGAGCGATGGAAACTTGGTTATGTTCGATTCTGCTAGACATGTTTTTGGTTGCGATAAAATATTAAATGATGTTGGGCTCAAAGCCCCTCAGATATGCTCTATTATGGCTAAGCTTAAGGCGGGAGCTATTCCTAGTTTAAACGACAAGGTTTTGACTGTGGACGACGCCGTCACTGAATTACTTAAATTTGTATAAATAGGTGAGGAATTTTGTTAAGTAACATTGCGCTAGGCCGCTTTTATCCTGGAAATTCGTTTGTACATAGGCTTGACCCGCGCGTTAAAATCGTGCTCGTGGTTGTTTTGCTGGTAACAGTTTTTTTCTCAAACAATTACCTTGCTTTTTTTACCAACCTTGCAGCAATCTTCATATTTATGGTTTTTGCAAAAATCTCGTTCAAAAATTACTTCAAAAACATGAAGGTCATACTGTTCATCGTATTGTTTACGAGCGTTTTGAACATATTTTATGCTAAAGGGCCGCTGCTTTTTAAAATAGGGCCCGTTGCAATTACAAAATGCGGGCTCGATAACAGTATTTTTGTGGCTTTCCGGTTGTTAACTTTAATTTTGATAAGCTCGTTACTTACCTTCACTACCTCCCCCACCGACTTAACAGATGCACTGGAGCGGATTTTGAAACCATTGTCCGTTTTCAAAATAAAAACGCACGAGCTGGCTATGATGATGTCCATTGCGCTGCGGTTTATTCCTACTCTTTTAGAGGAAACGGATAAAATCATCGATGCGCAAAAGGCTCGCGGCGCAGATATGGAGTCCGGTAACGCTTTAAAGCGGATAAAGGCCCTGGTACCTATATTGGTTCCGCTTTTAGTGGCCTCATTTCGGCGAGCTTTTGACTTAGCTATGGCTATGGAATGCAGATGTTACAACGGCGGAGATGGTCGCACTAAAATGAAGGTTTTGCACATCTGTTCAAACGACGTTTTGGCTATATCTGCAGTTGTAACAATATTTTTACTCGTTCTGTGGAGCAACTTTTGGGTTTTGGCGGTGCATTTATGAGAAATTTGTTACTTTCGATTTCCTACGATGGCTCTAGATACCACGGCTGGCAAATTCAAAAAAATGCAGTCTCGGTACAGGAGGTTTTTCAGGACTCTCTTTTTGAAGTTTTAAATGAAAAGTGCGACATAAAGGGCTGTAGCCGGACTGATTCCGGCGTACATGCAAACATGTATTGCGTCAGCATTAAGGTTAACTCAGGTATTCCATGCGAACACTTGAAGATAGCCACAAACAGATTTTTGCCGGCAGACATTGTCGTCAATTCAGCTATGGAAGTTCCTTTGGACTTTCATGCCCGCTACTCTTGCACTGGAAAGGAATATATTTATAAAATCTGGAACCGCCGGGTTCGGAACCCCTTTTTGGTGAACAAGGCCTTTCATTATTGGTACCCTTTGGACTTAGAAAAATTGCAATCGGCTGGGCAAAATTTTGTTGGTACACACGACTTTACTTCTTTTTGCACTTTGGACAGCAGAAATCCTGAGAACCTGGTCCGCACGGTAAATAGCTTTAGCATAGATAGAAGTTCCGACGGATTGGTTACTGTAAAAGTCGCGGCAGATGGCTTTTTGTATAACATGGTGAGGATTATGATCGGCACTCTGCTGCACGTTTCTATGGGTAAGATTGCTCCGAGCCAAATAAGCGATATCATCGAGGCTAAAAACCGCACTCTTGCAGGGCCTACGGCAGTTGCTCATGGGCTATACTTGAATAAAGTTTTTTACGATGATAATATAAATTTGAGTCTTAAACTAGGAAACGAAAAAAGTTAGCTTTAACGTTAACTCAGCTTATTTGGAGGAACTTGCACCATGCGGAAATCTTACTTTGACACTGCAAACAAAAATCGCTTTAAAAGTCTTGGCAAAATAGTGACCTTTTATTTGGGACAAGTTAAAAATTCTTATTTAAAATTTGTGGAGTATGTTAAAAACTTTATTGATAAAATTCCTAAAAAATTTGTCAGGGTTTTTATTATTTTGCTTTTGAGCTTTTTTTCTGTTATGGTTTTTGTTAATCGAGAAAAATTCTCGCCAGATTACATCGGCACTTTCTTGGCTGATTCTTTTGCTGAGTTCTCTTTTGGGCCGGGATTCCCTCAAAAAACAAACGGGGGCAAGGTTAATTGCGAGAATTTTAAGGTTATCGATAAGGACGTTGTTTTGCTGAGTGACCTCTCTTTGACTACTTTAAATTCTTCTGCTAGCGAGATGCTCCAAAAACAGCATAGTTACCAAAACCCGATCCTAAAAACCTGCGACACCCGTGCGATTATCTATGACCTGGGTGGCAAAAGCCTAGAAATAACAAGCAAATCTAAAACTTTGCATAATTCAAGTACCGATTATAACATAATTTCTGCAGCCATTTCGAATTATGGCACTTTTGCCATTGTTACAGAGGCAAAGGGCTTTTTAGCACAGCTGACAGTCCTTTCCAAAGATAGCAGAAACGTTTACTACAGGTATAATTTTGCAAACCATTACATTACGGACGTTGCTATTCGCAAGGATGGCTGGTCTTCTGCTGTTTGTGGTGCTACGGCTAATGATGGCTCGGTTGTCTCTAGCGTATATGTTTTTGACTATAACCGCGAAGAACCTTTGGCAAAAATCGACTATAACGATAACATGTTTATTCGGTTAGAGTATCTCTCAAACGGTAATGTTGTGGCTATAGGCGACAAATTGGTGAGCGTTATTAACCCTTCTCGCGGAACTCATGAGGACTACTCCTACGACAACAAAAATATTGTTGGGTTTGACGTTAACAAAAAAGAGGGCGTATTGTTGGCTTTATCCCTCTCAGAAGACGGCACCAACACTGACATGGTGATTATTGGGCAAACCGGTAAACTAGAAAAGTCTTTTCATACTGAGCACAGCGTTAAAGCAGTAAGTTTTAATCATCATAAATTGGCAGCTTTATCCTATGGCAAAGTTTATGTTTATAATTTTGTGGGCCATTTATTAAAGTCTTTTGACGTTGGGATTGACACCAAAAATATTCGGTTATTCTCTGGCAAAGAGCTATATACCTTGGGTTTGACTGACGTCAACAAAATAAGATTTTAACATAATTGGATTTAAATTTATGTCGGTTTCGACAAATTTGTGTAAATATATTGAATTTTTTTAACGTTTATGATAACATGTTATTGCATTGTAGTATTAATTAAATCTTGAGGAGAAATAAATAAAATGAGTGCGTTTTTTGATTTAGTAGTTGTCGTTGCAGCCGCAATTTTTTTGTGGACAGGTTTTAAAAAAGGATTCTTTAAATCTATTGTCGATTTAATTACTATGATTCTTAGCGTGCTTGTCCCCTATTTATTTGCGCCCTCTTTGTCAGAATATTATTATCATAATTTCATACATAGTGGGCTTGTTGGCAAAATTAACGATATTCTAGCTCAAAACGGAGGCTTAATTAATTCTGCTAAAAATATCTTGGGGCTGGTTTCTGGCATCCCGAATATCTTTTATAATAAAACGACTTTTTTTTTGGTTACTATAAATGACATTTTAAAGGCTTTGCAATCTCCGGGCGATAAAAGTTCCGCTATCGAAAGTCTACTAAAACCATCTATTCTTCACGCTATTACCGTAGTTATGTTCGCGATTTTATCGATTATTACTTTTACCGTTTTGAGGCTTTTATTTAAGTACGCATTTAAGTTCCCTCGGATTCCTTTCTTTGGCCTTATTGATTCTATTTTGGGGCTATGTATGGGCATATTAAAATTTGTTGTTTTTATGTTTATTTTTATTGTTGCTTTTAAATCTGTTTTATTTATGGTTCCTAACGCTGGCCTTGTTAACGATATTAACCTTGCTATAGATGAGTCAAAAGTGTTTAAGCCAATATACAATATAAATATGGATGTGCTGAGTGATTATTTAAGGTCACATCAAATTTGAAACGCAGAAAGTAGTGCAGAAAGTGAGGGGGTAATTTTATGGACATTTTAAAAAAAGAAAATTTAAATATTCCAAACGTTCTATCATTTGTTAGAATAATCATAATTGTACCGTTTGTATTATACTTTTTAAATGATGACTATTTGGCCTCTGCCTTTGTGCTAATTGTTTCTGGTTTCAGTGATATGTTCGATGGTATGGTTGCAAGAAGCCTTTGCCAAATAACCTCACTTGGTAAAGTGCTTGACCCACTTGCAGATAAACTCACTCTGACGGCTGTTATTATCTGTATGGGAATAAAGTTTCCAGAAATTGTGCCTTTTGTTGTAATCTTGATTTTAAAAGACTTATCTATGTTGATTGCCGGAAGTTTCTTAATAAAAAAAGGAGTTGAACCTCCTGCCGCTCGTTGGTATGGCAAAGTCGCTACTGTTTTCTTTTATGCATCTGTTATAATTATTGTTGCTTTAAAGGCTATTTGGTGCGTTAACCGGCCCATTGTTTCTATTTCTTTGTTGTCTATAACTTCAGTTTTTATGCTGTTTGCTTTGTTTAAATATTTTATCATATTCTTAAAGTTAATAAACGACATTCCTGCTTCTATTAAAAAGGAAAAAGATTAAAAGTTAACTGTGGTACCAGTTTGTCCCCACAAAAATTAATTAGTAAGGAGAAAGCGTTATGTTGTGTTCTCGGTGCAAAAAAAGGCCTGCTATGGTTTTTATATCGTTGGATAAGGAAGACTCCAAGCCACAGGGATTTTGCTTGACTTGCGCTAAAGAGCTTGGACTTAAGCCCCTTGATGATATCATGAACAAGATTGGCTTTTCGGCCGAAGAAATGGAATCCATGGCTGAACAAATGAACGAGTTTATGAATCTTAGCGAAGACGAACTCGAAAGCTACGAGGATTTTGTTGAGGAAAGTGCCGCTGCGCTTCCCTTTATAAAAAATGTTTTTTCTAGCGGTAACAGCTCAAATAATAGCCGGGAAGATAGTGCAAAAGGCTCTGCTTCTGGCCGAGACTCCAACAAAAAGAAAAAGAGTAGCAAGAAAAAATATCTTGAGCTTTATTGCTCAAATCTTACTGAGAAGGCACGAAAAAATAAGCTCGATAAGATAATCGGCAGAGATAAGGAAATCGCTAGGACTATCCAGATACTGAGCCGTCGCACAAAAAATAACCCGTGCTTAATTGGTGAGCCAGGTGTGGGCAAAACTGCCATTGCCGAGAGTTTAGCTATTTTAATCTCCAAGGGTAAAGTTCCTACGCGACTTAAGAATAAGGAGATTTACCTTATAGACCTGACCGCATTAGTTGCTGGAACACAGTTTAGAGGGCAATTTGAGAACCGTATAAAAGGGCTCATTGACGAAGTTAAAGAAGCCGGAAATATTATTCTATTTATCGATGAGGTTCATAATCTTGTTGGCGCTGGAGAGACGGAGAGTAATTCCATGAATGCTGCGAATATCTTAAAGCCAGCGTTATCTCGCGGAGAAATCCAAGTTATTGGCGCAACTACTTTTTCGGAATACCGAAAGTATATCGAGAAAGACGCTGCCTTGGAGCGCCGCTTTCAGCCTGTTTCTATTGTTGAACCTTCTATCGACAGCACTGTTGATGTCTTGAATGGAATCAAGGCTTATTACGAAAAATACCACCGGATCAACATTTCGGACGATTTGGTACGAAAAATCGTTGTTTTATCGGAGCGCTATATAATGGACCGGTTCTTGCCAGACAAGGCAATCGATTTGATGGATGAATCTGCCGCGTTTGCTTCACTTAAGAATCTTGCCATGGAAAAATATGATTCTTTGTCTCGGCAGTTGGACGCTTTCATTGCTAACGAATGTGAGATTGCCTCGCGTGAACCAGATAACATCGACTATGAAAAGTTGGCTAAGGTTCGCTCAGAAATTGCTAGGATAAACCAGGAGCTTGAAAAAATCGCAGAAAAGGCCTTTAGCGTTTACGTTACCGAAAGCGACGTTGCACACGTGGTGGAACTTTGGACAGGGATTCCTTCATCTAAAATAAAGGAAAACGACCTTAAGAAGCTCGCTAATATCGAAAATAAATTAAAGAGCAAAGTGGTTGGTCAAGATGAGGCTGTGGAGGCCGTTGCTTCTGCTATAAAAAGGAGTCGTGTGCAAATTAGCCCTCGAAGACGCCCGGCATCATTTATTTTTGTTGGCCCTACTGGCGTTGGCAAAACCGAGCTTGTTAAGGTTTTGTCGCAAGAGCTATTTGATAGCCCCGAGACACTCATTCGGCTTGATATGTCTGAGTTTATGGAGAAGCACTCGGTTTCTCGGATAATCGGCTCGCCTCCCGGATATGTTGGCTATAATGAATCTGGCCAGATTACCGAAAAAGTACGGAGGCGCCCATACTCTGTGTTGCTTTTTGACGAGATTGAAAAGGCACATCCGGATGTTTTAAATATTTTGCTACAAATCTTAGACGAAGGCAAGATTACCGACGCACAAGGACGGCAAGTTAACTTTGAGAACACGATTATAGTTATGACTTCTAACGCTGGCAGCGACAAAAAGAGCAGCGCTGTTGGCTTTGCAAAGACTCAAAATGAGCTAAACAAAGAAAAGGCTCATAAGGCTTTGTCTGACTTTTTAAGACCAGAATTTTTAAGCCGTATCGATGAGATTATCGTGTTTAGAGATCTTGATAAAAGCGATTTTGAAAAGATTGCAAAGCTTATGCTGGATGAATACGTCAACATTCTTGCCGAGCGGAACATCACTTTGAGCTACAACAGTTCTGTTTTAAAATGGCTGGCAGAGAAATCCTTTGGAGGGAAAAATGCTGCTAGAGATTTGAGAAATCTGATCAGAAAAAATGTTGAAGATAAGATTGCCTTAGAGCTAATCGAAAATTATAAAAAGATAGTAACAGAAATTGCTTTCTGTGTGAATAAGTCTCAGCTTAAAATCGAAACGGTTTAGGCTCTTTGACTTACTAGCCTTAAAGAAAAAAGGCGGTGGTTCTTATAAAAGAAGACAATAAAGTGGATAACAAAGATCTGTAGGCCCTCTCTGCTGGTGGTTTAATGGACATAATTGGAACACGCCTTTTCTCACCGATTGCAGAGGTATGATCTAGTCGCACAGAGGCTTGCCCTTTATGTGGAAAAGCTTACACTGTTGTGGATAATTGCTCAAATAGAATTCTTAATATTTGCATAAAAAGGAATGATCCAATCGCATTATCAAATTTATTCAAATCAAAAAACTCTTGACTTTATGGCGAGTTTTGTGATAAAATATAATTCGTCAATAATGCGGATGTAGTTCAATGGTAGAACTCCAGCCTTCCAAGCTGGTCGCGTGGGTTCGATTCCCATCATCCGCTCCATGGTTTTTTGCGCCAATAGCTCAGCTGGATAGAGCAACTGCCTTCTAAGCAGTAGGTCAGGGGTTCGAGTCCCTTTTGGCGCACCATATGGTGGGTATAGCTTAGTTGGTTAAAGCGCCAGTTTGTGGCACTGGAGATCGTCGGTTCGACTCCGACTATCCACCCCACGCTGAATTTCGCTTTTATATTGGGGTGTAGCCAAGCGGTAAGGCAACGGACTTTGACTCCGTCACTCGCTGGTTCGAATCCAGCCATCCCAGCCATTTATTCCTTTAACTATGAGCCATTAGCTCAGTTGGCAGAGCACTTGACTTTTAATCAAGGTGTCCGGAGTTCGAATCTCCG
>CARTIQ010000007.1 GCA_949068525.1 uncultured Eubacteriales bacterium
TGGTTAGTGATGACCTGGGAAAATAGGGAGATGCCAACTTTTTATTTGTGAAAAAAATAATCCTCCTTAGCTCAGTGGTAGAGCATGCGGCTGTTAACCGCAGGGTCGTTGGTTCAAGCCCAACAGGGGGAGCCATAGAACCTCCATCAAATGGAGGTTTTATTTATTCTCCAAAAATAAAAAAGTTTTAATGAAAAAATAAAAACTTACTAAGAAAACTAACTGTACGAGTGGTAAACCGGAAAAAACAAACAAAAAATATGCTTTATTGACCACAAAAAGAGTTTAAGGGAAATTTTGCAATTGAAAGGTTAGTGTATTTTGCGCAACGCTGAGAAAAAAGGCTCTACATCAATAATGATATAGAGCCTTTTGTTTTGTGCGTTGGGTTACTGTTTATTGTTTTTCTTTTTCCGTTTTGCTGCTATTATAAACATCAAAAATATTAATAATAGCATGAAGCCGCCTGTTGATACGTAAGCAATCTGTTGAGGAGACAAGTTTGACCACCATTGTCCTGCTTTTTCATTTCCTGGTGCGTTGTTATTACTGTTATCTCCTTCTGATGCCGATGCTTCGTGAATTAGCCCTTTAGATATGTTTTCTTCTTGCCTAGATTTAGGCTGTTCGATTGATTCATTACCTTTGTTTGTTTTAGCTTTTTCTTCATCTGTCAATTCGCCTAAGTATATCTTTATAGGGAAATAATTAGAAGTTATTGTAACATACCATTTTTTGCCAAATTTATTGAGATGGCCGTTTTCACCAGCTTTTGATAGCCTATCCTTGAAGACATCTTTGTCAATTCCGTCTGGAATCTCAACAGATACTTCAACAGGTGCACTGAGCGGCATCGGCAGAGAATTTCCGCATTCATCTACCAGCCAAATCTTGAAAATGTCATCGATATAGTCTACAACAGCAATAACCTTTGTGCCAGATGGCAATATTCCGGCAGGATCTCGAACAATAACTTGAGTTTGTTCCCCTCTAACATCTGTCTCTGTTGTTAAAACGGGTTCATCTTTTTTACTGCTTCCTAATGCTGCTTTTTCTGCTTCTGTAAGCTCATCGTAGATAAAGTAAGGTGAAAAGTGCCTTAACTTCATCACACCGAATTCATCGAAGCCTTCAGGGTATGGCATCCCTTCAACATAGGTCACTTCGACGCTTTCATCCTCTCCTGCCTGTATATAAAAGCCTCGCAAATCGTCTTTATCCCAATCATCACCAATTTGGACATAAACGTTTACAGGAGTAGGTAATGTAGAATAGCGCGTACCGTCTGGCGCAATAACACCTATTCTGAAGAGCCAACCACGATTTTCTTCCACTTGCTGCCGAGTTTCTTCATCAATATCTGCAAAAGCTTCCGGATGTTCCCTAGTGTTCAACCACTGTACGTAAAATCTAGAACCAGATACAAAAGTGTTTGCTCTATTATCGATACCGTACCATGCTGATGTACCATCGGATTCTTCTAACAGCCAGACTATTCCATTCATATCTGTAGTTTCTGGTGAAATTATTACACTAGTTGTCCCATCCTCTTGGGAGATTGTGTAAATCTTTGTTACCGTGCCGTTATAGTTGCCGTTACCAGTTATGGTTATGGTTTTATTGCCAACATTTGTCATGTCAGATGGCAGAGTAATCGTGTAGTGAGTATCTTTGGTTAGGATAGAGGTACCATCCTTTACGGTAATCGTTGGGTTATGAGGGCTATCTGTATAAGTACCGGAGGATGAATCTAAACTTACAGTCATCCCAGTTGCTGTTAAAGACTTTTTGTTAATCGTGAATTTTGCTGACACAAAGGTTATATTGTAGTTCGGGTTGTTTGCGTTTGTTAAAGTTCCTTGGGTTATATTATATTCGCCAGCATTTTCTCCTGCTGCTCTTGCTAAGGCCCCAGACAATGTTTCGGTACCAACCAAGGCTGTGTTAGTGTATGCAAAAGATGTTGGGTCACTCTCACCGAAGGTTTTGCTTGCAGCAGTAGCCGTAACGGTTACATCTTTTTTGTTAATCGTGTAAGTCCCGTTGTTAAAGGTAATATTGTAGTTGGAGTTTGAAAAGGCGGTGTCTTGAACTATATCATAAGTGCCAACATTTGGGAAGTTTGCTGTTTTATTGATTTTCAAACTACCAGTTAAGGTGTCGCTGCCAACTAAGCCCGATACAGTCTTTGTTAATTCTACTTCGGCTTCGCCATAAACCTGAGTTTTGTTATCAGCCGTAACAGTTAGAGCCTTTTTAGCAACAGTGAACGGAATAGCTGTTTCTAAGTAAGCAGTAGCAATTACTTGTCCGTTTTCGCCTTTAATTTCACTTGCTTTACCAATGCTTGTTAAATGTGTTTTTCCTTGTTCTGTGGAGGGATAAAATTCTACTGTAAAGGTTCTTGTTTCACCCTCTGCAGTAACATTCCCAACAAAGGTGTTTTTTCCGTGCTGATCGCCATATAGACGGCGGGACCAATCCCATTCTCCTGGGATAGAACTTCCATCAGCAAACTTCGGTTCTCCAAGCATGGACTTTAAGCTATTTCCGTATTCCAATTTATCGCCGATTTTATCACCATATGTTGCATCTATTACTATTTTATAACTAGCAGTTTTTGCCTGATTTTTGCCATATTTCCCTTCGTTTAAGGTTACCGTTACTTCTTTTATGCCTGCCGATATAGTATCTTCTGGCCAAGTAACCGTGTAGTCGTTATTAGCACCTTCTGTTAGCGTGGTATTTCCGTCCTTTACTGTAACTGTCGGTTTTTGAGAGGTACCATTGTATGTAAAAGTTGTTGGACTTAAGGTTACGGCTATATTTTCTGTAGAAGCAGTGATTGTATATGTTGCATTTTTACTACCGGTGTAGTTGCCAGCACCAGTTACTGTTATAGTTTTGTCGCCAACAGTTGTCATATCAGTTGGCTTAGAGATCTTATAGTCTGTTGTTATGGCTAAAGTTTTTGCGTTCCCGCCGACTGTAATTTCGCTATCGGTTACTGTAACTGTTGGGCTATGTGCCGACCCTGTATATGAGCCCGATGTGGGATTTAAGCTTAATTTTATTTGCTCATTATTAGTTATGTTTTTCGAGTTGATTGAGAACACATCCGTAAAAATTTTCAAAATTCCGTTGGTAAAGTTTTTGATTTTAGCGTTTTCAGTGTTTTTACTTGCTAGGGTGCCCTGAGTTATGCTATAACTTGTGAGCTCGGGTGTGGATGGTGCGTCGTGTGCAAGCTTACCGGTTAAGCATACGCCTAAAATATCTCCGGTTAAGACTTCATTTGTGTCGGAGTCTGTTACTGTGTATGTAAGCGGATCCGGAATGGCTTCTCTTTGCAGTACGTAGGTATCGTCAGCTGTTATGTCTAGGTTCCGCTTGTATATTTCAATTTCTTCTATACCAAAATGCGGGTATTCGCCCTCGATAAACACCCACAAGGGGGTTCCATTGTCCTTTACAGCGTCTGCAATGCCTGGCATGTTGGTTCTAGCGGCATCACCTTGCATTTGCGCAGTGGTTAGGCCTTTTACATTGGTTCCCGCACTTTCATCGGATTTCCAATGAATAGCACATATATTCCCAGGTAGATCTTTGTTGTAATAACAATTGCTAAACGCCCCACTAGACAAATAAGCTTGAGCAACATATGCAATGCCCGACGTATTATGGTATGGAGCTGAACTACTGGCCCCTAAACGAGAACTAGAAAAGCAGTTTTTGACTACACTGCCTGCTAAGTTGGATCCGTAGGAAAGTATACCAGAAGTGTCTCCATTTCTGGCATAAACATCACCTAAATTGCAACAATTATTGATCTTAATAGTGCCGCCGCTACCTGCTTCGCTCAAAAGGCCGCTGCAAGAGAACCCATATGGGCTTAACCCATAAACATTTGCGGCGTTGCAGCAATTTTCTATTGTCGTATTAGTCTTCCCACACGAATAATTAGCAAGACCTCCGACTCCTCCTATGTAGTTTGTTGCTAAAGAGTTGCCCTGAATAACAATATTTTTTAAGCAAGCACCGTTTAAGAAAGAAAACAACCCGCCACCGTAAGTATACATGTTAGAAATAGAGTACATGCCGCCGTCAAAGGTACCAGAAAAAGCTTCCCCAGCAGTCTTTCCGATTGCTTCCCAGGCATTTTCAATCGTTCCGGTAATGTTTATGTTATACGTGCCGTTGCCGTTGTCTAGGTAAGCTATATTTAGCCCGCTGCCACCCAGGTCAATGTCGCTGGTTAGGCGCACAAACTTATTAGCAAAGTTATTTCCTTCGTTTACATATTTTGCAAACGCTGCAAATTCGGCTGCTGTGCCAATTTCTAGCGCGGTTTCTTCGGTACTATATGAGCCATCTTTAATATACTCTTGAAGCATGTTATTGTAAAAAGTTCCGTCATACTTGCCTTCGTCGCTCCATATACTGTTTGTAGTTAGCATGTCCTCGTTACTACCGTTAACCCAAATTTCATTAAGCGTACTGCCTGCTGGCGGGGTGCCCCAGGGGCTGCCTGCGCTGTCGCTAAGCGGTGCCACAGAAGCAGGCTCGGACGCTTCTGTGGGGGCCCCAAAAGTTGTCCAACTTGCTAGGCTTTGTCCCACCGTAAACAGTAGAGAAACGCCTACTGCTAAAACAACTATTTTTTTAGTAAAATATGTCACTAAATTTAATTTCTTGGAATTTATTTTGTAGTTTTTATGAGTTTCCACAAAGATATGCCTAAAAATATCCATAATTTTCACGCTCCTATTTAAGGTATTTTGGGTAACCTGTATTTTACCATATTTTTTTGTCTTGTAAAGTGTTTTTTTGTAATTTTTTATCATAATATTTTCTTTTATGGCAAAAAACAAAAGTAATATTTTAAAAAATATAGATATATTGCAGTTGTTTTTTTCGTTTTGAACTTAAAACCAAAATAAAAAATTGTTGACAAGTTTAGCAGATCATAGTATAGTAGTTAATTGTAGGGAGTAATTAGCTGGTGTAGCTCAGTTGGTAGAGCAGCTGATTTGTAATCAGCAGGTCGGGGGTTCAAGTCCGTCCACCAGCTCCATTTTTTGTGTACGGGCCGAGTCGGGCTTACAGCCTAAGAGAGTAAGGGACGTTAAGAAAATGATTGATAATCATTTTTAGTGACGGAGTGTGATGGCGGCATAATTGTTTTTTAAAAACCATATCAAAGTGTGAGGAATTTTTATATATGGGAGATTTCCAGAGTGGCCAAATGGGGCAGACTGTAAATCTGTTGTCTACGACTTCGGTGGTTCGAATCCACCATCTCCCACCAAACTTAATGATATTATTTTTTGGAATCAGTTTTTATTTTTTGAGAACTGATTTTAATATTTTTATACTGATGGGTGGTGTTACCAATGATTATTGCAAGGTTATTAGTGATCAGATAAAAAAACAAAAAGATGTGAGATGATAACTACAATATGACTGTGAATTTTGAGATAAACCCGGATGATATATACCCTGTGAGTGGAACTAGGTCGGTCACTTATGTTAGGCCGACTGTTACGAAGCCGAACATTATTGTGGGCGAGTTTACTTATTTTAGTGATGAGGATTTTGAAAGTCACGTTACGCACCACTATGACTTCAATGGCGATAAGCTTATTATCGGGAAGTTTTGCCAAATTGCAGCGGGCGTAAATTTTATTATGAATGGCGCGAATCACCAGATGAATGCGGTTTCTACATTTCCATTTTATATTTTTAATGGCTGGCGGCAGGAGGTTCCGCCGATATCGGAGATGCCGCTTAAGGGCGACACTGTTGTGGGCAATGATGTTTGGATTGGGCAGAATGCGACGATCCTGCCGGGTGTGAATATTGGAGATGGTGCTATTATTGGGGCTAACAGCACTGTGGGTTCTGCTGTTGAGCCTTATGCCATTGTTGCGGGGAACCCTGCGAGATTTATTAGAAAGCGGTTTGATGACGAACTGATTGAGGTTTTGGAGGAAGTTAAGTGGTGGGATTTGCTGGCAGAAGAGATAAATGAGCTGATTCCGATTTTGAGCTGCAGTGACTTGGAGAAAGTTAAACGCAAGCTGCGGGAACTGATTAAATAGCTAGATATAATGAGATATTAGGCTATATGGCAACGCAATAGAGGAGCATATCTTTTAGTTGAGGGTAAATTTTATTGATGTCGCTGAGCGGGAGAGGATTTTTGCCTTTGCCGATTTCTACGGTGAAGCCTGGTTTTGCAAATTTTTCTATAAACCAGTCTTTAAACCCACCGCCGATGGCCAATCCTTTTGGGGCTGATAGCGTGTATCCGCTTAAAGATGCCATTTGTTGGCCTATGGTTTTGGATATTTCGGGCGTATTTTTGCCATATTCCCAATAAATCTCTTCCCCCTGGCTATGAAAGGCTACAACATACCGAAAGTTGACGTTTTGGCATAGATTAACTAAAGCTTTTGCCTCGGGTTCGCTTTCTGGAAAGGGGCCTCCATACCGAGTTGGAGCAGGTCCGGATATTCCATTTTCGGCTTCTAGGTTATGCAGTTCATACCAATTTGCATTGAAGTTGTGGTTTATATCTACACCGCGAGCGTTTGCCTGCCAAGACGTCGTTGGCTTATTGTCCATAATCTGATTAATTAAGCTTTCATAAGGGCCAGCAGTCTGAGCGCCATTTATTGAAACCTCTACGCCATCGGGGTTAACGCAGGGGACTAGCATTAGCCCATGCTGCTTGAGACTTTCTTTGATTTTAATGCCGCTTATGTCGCTGTTTTTGTGGTAAGCTTCGCTAATTTGATTTGCAAAAATCAAAATAAGCAAGCTGGTTAGCCATTCCATACCGTGAAAGGCTGATGCAAACAGTACTGGATCGTTGCTTGAACCGATTTTCAAACAGCGAATTCCCCTCCCGCATAGGCTTTCTCCTATTGTTTTACATTCGATAAAAGGATATTTTTGACACAAATTGTTTATAAAGGTTTCGCGCATTTTTTCGTCAAATCCAGACATAATGTCACCTCATATGATTTTTTCGGGCTAGTATATAATATGAGCGGCGTGACATTGAAATTTAATCATTAAAAAAGTTTAGGTGACGTTGCTACAACGCCACCTTTATTAGTATATATTTTTGAATAACCGCATTTTTACTATAGCTTTAAAAGCTCTTTATAGATATCTCCTTTTCTAAGGCCCGTATCTTTGGCGATTTGCCTTGCTGTTTCGGATATGGAAAGGCCACTCTCTAAAAGCGGTGTGGCCATTTTTACAGCCTCGGTGAGGGTGACCTTGTTGTTGCCGGTTTGTTCAGCTTTATGCCCCTCGATAACCAGCACAAATTCGCCTTTTATAGGTTCGGATTCATATTTATCGATAGCACTTTTGAGGGTAGTCAAGAATACTTCTTCATGAATTTTTGTCAGCTCCCGTATGACCGAAATTTTCCGATTACCGAAAGCTTCATAAAGATCTTTCAATGTTTGAAGCAGCTTGTGTGGCGCTTCGTAAAAGATCATTGTACGAGGCTCCAGCTTTATTGATGCAAGATGATCATTACGACTTTTTTTGTTAACGCTCAAAAAGCCTTCGAAGGTGAACCTGCCGGACGGCAAGCCAGAGACAGACAGAGCAGATACGCATGCGCACGGGCCTGGGATCATTGTGACATTGATATTTTTTATGTGGCACAAAGAAACGAGATCTTCACCCGGGTCAGAAATTGCTGGCAAACCAGCGTCGCTAACAAGAATACAAGTCTCACCAGCCAAAACTCGGCCGATGATGTATTCCCCTTTTTGCCGTTTATTGTGCTCAAAGTAGCTAACCAGTGGCTTTTTTATCTCAAAATGATTTAACAACTTTAATGTTACGCGGGTATCCTCCGCTGCGATGAAATCCGCACTTTTAAGGCTTTCCACTGCGCGAGGAGACATATCCCCGAGGTTTCCAATCGGTGTTGCCAATAAAATTAATTTTCCGCTCATCATTTTTCTCCGTAATATCTATAAATTTGTACCATCTCATCGGATAAATTCCCACAATCATCTTCAATTAACAGAGTAGGCAACGCAATAAGCCCCGGTCGAGCGCCATTTTTTCCCTCAACTAAAAAAAGTTTTGGTGCGGAACTTTTTCGTTGTTGCACGAACCGCAATTTTTTTGGCTCTATACCGCTTTTTTTCATAGATTCAATAACATCACAAAGACGCTCCACTCGATGACATAGGCAAAGCCGCCCCCAAAAATTCAGAAGTTTCGCAGCACATCTAGTAACGTCGTCAATAGAGCATTCGTATTCATGACGCGCAATTCGAATATCGCTTTCAGAGTTAACAAGTCCGCCGCCAACGGCTTTATAAGGCGGGTTACACACTACTAAATCGCAGCTATGTGGCGTAATTTGTGGAATCTCTTTTTTTACATCAGCACAAATGACCTCGAATTTATCGCTAACACCGCTTATTTCGGCGGACCGCTCAAGCTGATAGCACGCTTTTTTTTGAATGTCTATTGCAAAAATTTTTTTAACCTCCGCGCCCAAGCTAAGCCAATACAATGGAATTGTGCCGCATCCTGTACCGATTTCTACTGCGATTTCATGTTTTTTAGGTATAGAAAAGTCCGCCAGAATAAAAGTATCCGTCCCAAAGGTGTGCGTCTTTGAAGTGATCACCTTTACTTTTGCAGACAAGGCTTCAACAGATTCCCCGGGCAATAGCAGTTCTTTCTCTTCTTTTGTCAATTTTTCTAGACGCAAGTCATCACCCCTAAGGTTTTATATGCAAAGATTCAAATTAAACGGGCATCAGCAGCCGCAAAAAGACTGGTGACACCCCACAAAAGTTAGTAGTATCAATAAATATGTAAATCATTCCGGGTTAGGAGCGCCAACAGGGCACACTCCAGCGCAAGTCCCGCAACTTATGCATTTTGCGGGATCAATAACAAACTTGCTATCTCCAGCAGAAATGGCACCAACTGGACATTCAACCTCACAAGCCCCGCAAGATATACAATTATCGTTAATACAATAAGCCATTTGCAAAACACCTCCTAACTTCGTCAAAATAAAGTTTATCACATATAGTAAAATTCCGCAAATAGCGCGAAATTACTCTAAATTTTTCAGCTCATCGAGCTCCTCTGCATTGACTTTAATTTCAGCATCTTTAATAACCTTAACATCCTTCAAATTAAAGCAAACGGGTGCAGCCTCAGGTGCCGAGTCCATACGAACTTTTAAGACCCCTGTTAAAAGATTCTGCTCTACAACAGTACCGCGGCCATTAGGAGTATCGATAATGGCGCCAGGTTTAGGAGACTTTTTAAGCAGATCCTGATAAGCGGCTTGCTCGAACTTTAAGCAGCACATAAGTCGGCCGCACGTGCCAGAAATTTTAACCGGATTCAATGAGAGTCCTTGTTCTTTAGCCATTTTTATCGAAACGGGCTGAAATTCGTCTAAAAAGGTGGCGCAGCAAAAAGGTTTGCCGCAGATGCCAAGTCCTCCAAGCGACTTAGCTTCATTCCGGACGCCGATCTGGCGCAGTTCGATGCGTGCCTTAAAGATTCCTGCCAGTTCCTTAACCAAATTGCGAAAATCCACGCGACCCTCCGCAGTAAAATAAAACACGATTTTGTGGCCATCAAAAGTATATTCTGTGCCGATTAGCTTCATGTTTAGACGATGCTTTTTGACCTTTTCATTACAAATTTTCGTTGCCCGAGCCTCTTTTTCTTTTAGCTTCTTCAAGCGCTCCAGGTCCTTAAAATCGGCTTTTCTTAGAACTTTAGTCAAGCTCTTTAAAATTTGTTTATCCGAAAAGTTTTTTTTGATGATAACAACCCGGCCGCAATCGGAGCCCGTAGCGGTTTCGACAATAATCAGGTCGTTGATTTTAACTTTTTGATTATTCGGCAGAAAATAGTGAACTTTCCCCACATCTTTAAACCGGACACCAACAATTTCGGCCATGAGTTCCTCCTCAAAATTTTTTACCCAGCATTAACGGAAATTTGAAACATCTTCGAGCAAAAGTCCGTCGACAAAATTTGCAAGTTAACGTTCCTCTCAACGTAACCTTTGGTTTGAGCCACAACATCGATCAAGCGCAACAGCTGCACGGTAGAAAGCTTTTCTGCTAATATTTTAGCACACTCAGAAATTTCTGCAATAGAAAAATCCGCCGATAAAACCAGGGCGTCGCGCAGCAAATCCGATAAAAACTTTAAAACAAAGATGAAGTCTTTTTTATTTTCCAAAACTTGCGCAGCTACTGTCAATAAATCAAATTCGTTCATCGAAGCAAGGCTAAACGCCAATTTTTCAGCAAGTTCAGAAGACTTACTATGTCCCTCAGCTGTAATTAAGTCGAGTGCCAAGCCGATATTTCCTTTAGCGACCTCACAAATATTCTTTAAATGCTCAGC
The DNA here is from genome assembly GCA_949068525.1 of uncultured Eubacteriales bacterium. Lineage (GTDB taxonomy): Bacteria > Bacillota > Clostridia > Oscillospirales > Acutalibacteraceae > CAG-557. The sequence goes on from CARTIQ010000007.1 coordinate 10,432, forward strand.
GGGTTGCTCCGGAAAATTCTTTGCTAGGTAGGTTTGCAGCTCAGCAGAAGAGACCGGACTCAAAGAAAACAGCTGGACTCGTGAACGAATAGTAGCGAGCACATTAAAGGCGGACTCGCAAGTAAGGATGAACATGACGTTTTTAGGGGGTTCCTCCAAGATTTTCAAAAAAGCATTTTGCGCAGGAACACCCATATTGTCAACATCTGCGAATATGTAAACCTTCGTAAAAGCCTCATTAGCAGCTACATAAGCGTCTGTACGAACATCCCGAATAGTCGCGATACTGTAAGTCTGCAATATGCCAGATTTTTCTGGAAAGCTGATGTCAGGGTGAATTCCTTTTTCGGCTTTTTTGCAATTAGAGCAATCCCCACAAGGCGTACCATCTTCACGGTGACGACACACCGCAGCCTGAGCGATAATATTAGCAAGAGCCTTTTTGCCAAGCCCAGCTGCACCATCTAGCATAATTGCATGAGCAATTTTGTTTTGCCTAAAAAGTGCCTGTAGCTGAGAAATTACCGCCTGATTCCCAATAAAACTATTAAAATCCATAAAAATACATCCTGAGCTTTTGTCAATTTAGACCTTCTTAAAGTCCTCGACATTTAGCACAAATATCGTCGCGCCGCCAATTGTAATCTCAAAAGGAATAGCGCTATAAGTGCCAACCTCCAGTGGAGTCGCGCTTGGAACGCTCTGCTTACGTTTTTTGCTTTTACTTTTTATAATTTTGATAACCTCGTCAACGCGGTCGTCATCGACACCGGTGATAAAAGTAGTATTGCCGACCTTTAGAAACCCGCCAGTTGTTGAAAGTTTCGTCACCAAAAAGCCGTTATCAGTAAGTGCATTCGAGACGGAGTTAGCGTCGTCGCTGTTAATTATAGCAAGAATTAGTTTCATCGCAGTCACCCCAAAAGAAGTTTATAAACTTATTTTATCACATCTATTAAAAAAATGCCATAGTACAGCAAATTTTTGACGGAATTTTCAGTTATCACCTCTCCTGGTACTAATATTGGGATTCCAGGAGGGCAGGGGCAAACGGTGCCAGTGCTGACCCGTCCAACAGAGTTACAAGAATTGATGCGCTCCGAAGGGCTAAATAATGACGAATGCAAAGACTTTTTAATAATTGGCAATTCAAAGACTGGGCATCTAATGGGAAGCGCGTCCCCCGCCGGTTGCAGATTTTTAATAGCTATAGCCAATCGCTCAAAATCTTCCGGCAAATTCATTGGAGTTGCAATAAACACAACCCTTTCGTGGGTGGAGAGTTCAGGCTCTATGCCTTTTTCCCGAAAATATTCCGCAGTACAGTCGCCAGAAATCCCAATTTTAGCGACATTCAAGGTTAACCGAACAGGATCAACATTTTCACAATCGTCTAGAATTCCCTTTTGAGCTGCAGTTTCTTTGATTTCTGAGATCTCTTCCTGCAAAGCAAAGAAAGCAAATTTACCGTTTCCACGAAGCCAGTTATTACAAACGTCAAGTGAGGCCATTATGGGGTAAGAAGGACTCGTAGAGCCAAAAATCGACATTGCTGCCTTAGCGTAAGGGGCAAATTTTGAATCCGCGATATGCAAAAGCGCACCACCAGTCAAAACTGGCAATGTTTTATGCGCAGAATCCGCGGCCATGTCGGCTCCGAGCGTAATTGGGTGGCTATCTTCCGGCAAAAATTTGAGGTGAGCTCCATGGGCGTTATCAACCAGTAGTGTGACGTTGTGCCTTTTACAAACCTTAGAGATGCTCGCAATATCCGCAATATGGCCAAAATAATCCGGGCTGGTTATGTATACACAAGCAATGTTAGGGTCTTGTCTCAGAGCGGTTTCGATGTTTTCGGGTTCTATTTGCAAAAAAAGCCCGGTATCACTATCGACTTTAGGCATGATCCAGCGGACATCCGCATTTAAAAGGGCCATAGTATTCACGGCACTTTTGTGGATCATCCGCGAGGCAATGATCTTTCCGCCATACGGCAAAGCCAACTTTAGCATGGTTTGAATGCATAAGGAGCATCCACCGGCCGAAAAGAGTGTGTGTTTCGTACCGTAAAGATCAGACATAAGGTCCTCTGCCCTTTTAATGACACCAGAAGCTTCGTAAAGGCTGTCTGTATCGGGGAGCTCGGTGAAGTCCACGTTAAAAAGCCGCATCATTTCGGAATTTTTGTGTCCCGGTGTGTGAAATGAAGCTCGGTGCAAGTCGGCATGCGACTTTAGTGCTGTGTAAAGTGGAGTTTCTGCCATTTTAAGGCTCCTTTTTGCAATAAATATAGCGACAATGGTGATTTATAGATAACCAATATGAATTTTGGATGATTAAAGTGAAATTACTTCATTTCTGATGCTATTTCTTCCATTGCCTTGGCAAGTTGGTCCGGACAAGATGTTCCCCTGCCGGCACAGTCTATCCCCTTGCACTTTTTTATGACGTCAGTAACCTTCATGCCTTGTACCAAAGCGGATATTCCCTGTGTATTACCGTTACAGCCGCCTATAAATTCAACATTATTAATTATGCCGTTTTCAACATCGATTATTATTTTTCGCGAGCAAGTCCCGCAAGTGTCGTAAGTGTAAACCATATTTACCTCCCAAATTTTATCGTGCAAATTTATAAATCGATCAACAAACTATATGTAAAATAGCTGCTATTTCATGAACTTTCACTGCTCTTGTGAATTATAATTTAACTAGACCCGCTTGTCAATCACAAAGAGAAATAGTGTTTTTAAGTTTTGAAAATTTGTGGTATAATATTTAATTAAGAGGTGTAAAAAATGAATTTATCTGTTAATTTAGGTTGCTGGAATTCTATTTTCGCCATCCCTTGCGATGTTGTGGATAAACATATAAAATTAGCCGGCGCTGCTCAACTAAAAGTGCTACTTTTTATGCTTCGCCACGCTGGTCAAAATATTTCTGTTAACAAAATTGCAAAAGCCCTCGCCATGGACGAGCTAGATGTAAAAGACTCTATGCAGTATTGGATGGAGACAAAGGTCATTTCGGAACCGGAATGCAAAAAAGATGAAAAAGAAGATGTGAAAGTTAAGAACAATACACACGAAGAAGCTGGGAAAGCCTTCTATTTAGCGGCTAAAAGAGCACCTTTGCGGGCGGAGAGGCCGGATTCTGCCTTTGTGGCGAGAAGGATAGATGAGTCTGCGGAAATTTCTTTTTTGATGCAAGAAGCGCAGGTCATTTTGTCTAGGCCCATTTCTGGTGGAGACAGTGCGACGTTGCTCATGCTACATGACAGTGACGGGTTGCCTGTGGATGTGATTTTGATGATTATGCAGTACGCCGTTAATGTGGGTAAGTGCAATATGAGATATATTGAGAAAATGGCGATTTCTTGGGCTCAGGAGGAGATTGATACCGTAGAGAAGGCTGAAAAGAAGATTGTTGTTTTGGAGAATTATCGTAAGGCCTGGACTTCGCTTGAAAAAATTATAGGGATAGAACATAGATCGCCTTCTGCAAAGGAAGATGAAGCGGCAAATAGGTGGATTAATGAGTGGCAAATCTCGGATGAGCTGATAAAGGAAGCGTACGATAGGTGCATAAACGCTAAGGGCAGGTATATTTTGAGTTACATGGATGGCATCATCAAACGGTGGCATAGTGCTGGGGTTAAGACACTTTCTCAGGTTTTTGAAGAGGATAAGCAGAAAAAAAACGGTGTTCAAGAGGTTTTGAAAAAAAATAATGACGTTACTTCCTACAATATAGACGAGTATGAGCGCAACTATATGTACATATAGAGAAAATTGGTGGCAGAAGGAGACTTTTTATGAGCATTAGAGCAAAAATTTTGCATCAGGCAGAGTCTGAACTCGATTTTTTGAGAAAAACTCGTGAGGAAGAATGTGCGCGCAGAAAACAGGAGTTTTATAAAAAGTGTGAGAGGGCAAGGCAGATAGATGCGCAACTTTCTCGTACGGCGATAGATGCGGCTAAAGCTGTTTTAGCGGGTGCTAATGCTAAAAAGTTGTTGACTAAGATGAAGGACGAGAATTTGCTGCTACAAAGGGAGATGCAGGAGCTGTTGATGGCGGCAAATTTACCGGCTGACTATTTGGAAGTAAAGAATAGTTGCCAACGGTGCAGAGATACGGGGTATATTGATGGGATCATGTGCGGTTGCCTGAAGGATAGGGTTAAGAAGATTACTTATAATAACTTAAACAGGCTGTCGCCTCTGGCGTTGTCTACCTTTGAGAGTTTTGATGTTAACTTTTACCCGGACAAAAAAGCTGATGATGGTGTAAACATAAAATTGCATATGGAGAAAGTTTTGTGGTTTTGCCGTGAGTATGCGAAAAATTTTGATGATGGTGCGGAGAACTTATTTTTGCAAGGCGCTACGGGTTTGGGTAAGACGCATTTATCTTTGGCGATTGCGAATGGTGTAATTGAGCGGGGGTATAATGTGATTTATGCTTCAGCGCCGAATATTATTGCGCAGTTGGAGAAGGAGCATTTTGACCGTGGCGCTGAAGGCGATGAGACTAAGGGGCATTTGGTGGATTGCGACCTTTTAATTTTGGATGATTTGGGAACAGAATTTCAGACAAGTTTTTCAAGCGCGACCATTTATAATATTATAAATTCGAGGATTATGTGCAAGAAGCCGACGATTATAAGCACAAATCTTTCGGTTAAAGAGATTCAGGCGGCGTACTCTAAGCGCTTGGTCTCTAGGATTATGGGAGATTATAAGCGATTGTTTTTTTTGGGAAATGATATTCGGCAGGTTTTGAAATTTCCGAAAAAACAGAGTGTTTAAGGGGCTTTCGATTCTCATTCCTAAAAAAACTCCTAACCACTAGCGCTATGTTGGCTCATGCTACAAGAGATGGTGTGCTGAGGTGGTGGACGGGTGATATGCTTATGTTTTTTTGAGTTATAGTGTTGACAAATTGCTGATAACATGGTAAATTATAAATTGTGGTTAGCACTCGTGCTTTTTGAGTGCTAATATTTTTAACCGGAGGGGGGTTATTTGTGGAACTCTCGGATAGAAAGCTTAAGATTTTAGCTGCGGTAATTAACAATTATATTCAGTTTGCAGAACCTGTTAGCTCTAAGGTTTTGTGTGAATTGTTGGACTTTTCGGTGTCTTCGGCGACCATTAGAAATGAGCTTGCGGAGCTTACGGAGCTTGGTTTATTGGAACAACCGCATACTTCTGCGGGTAGGATTCCTTCGCACATGGGGTATCGGCTTTATATAAATCAGTTGATGGGGAAGGCTTATTTACCTAGGAAGACTAAGGAATATATTGATTCGGCGCTGAATTTGAGTGTTAAAGAGCCGGAGGCTTTGCTTAAGAATGCGACGAGCCTTTTGGCGAGCATGACTAATTTTGCAGTGGTGTTTACTGATGTGTCGGCGCAAAAGAGCTGTGTTAAAAATATTAAGCTGGTGCAGGTTAGCAGCCGTGCGGCAATGCTGATTCTTACGACTTCTTCGGGGATAATTAAGAATCGGCTGTTTGGGTGCGAAAATTTGCTGACGGACGAGGTTTTGAGTAAGTTTAATAAGGTGCTAAATGAGAAGTTTGCTGGGCTTTCTATTGGCGATATAACGCCGGCGCTTATCCAGACCATTGCGGTATCTTTGGGATCGCTTGCTTTTTTGATGTCGGATGTGTTTGATGCGTTGTTTGAGGTTGCAAGGTCAATTTCGAAACCGGACTTGCACATTGATGGCCAGATGAATTTACTTTTAGTCCCCGAATTTAACCAACAGGTGGCCGTTCGGTTAATTAACTTTTTTGCTGGATTTGAGGATATTGATGACCTGTTTTTTTCGACGGGTGAAGACAGAACACGCGTCTTTATCGGAGAGGAAAGCAATCGGGAGGAGCTTGTGCATTCGAGCATTGTGGTTACTCGATACATGGTGAACGGTGAGAGTTGCGGTTCTATTGGTGTTGTTGGCCCCACTAGAATGAATTATGCTAAACTAATTGCGCGGCTTGAGTATATTGCCGATTTGCTGGGAGGTATACTTAACGATCTTTTTAGAGTAGAGTAAATGAAGGAGGATTGCTTTTTGACGAAGGAAATTAAAGATATTTCTGATTTTGAAAATGAAAACGAATCTGTAGAAATTGAGGTTGAGAAAAATCTCGATGCGCAGGAGATAATCGATGAAAATCAGGAGATGCTGAAGAAATTAGATGAGTTGCAAAAAGATTTAAGAGAGCAAGATGAGCGATTTTTGCGACTTGCAGCGGAATATGATAATTATAGGAAGCGCAGCGAGAAGGACCGTATCGTTTTTTACAACGATGGGAAAGCTAAGACGGTTGCAGAAATTTTGTCTATTGCGGACTGTATTGAGAGGGCCATTGAGGCTAGTGGTGATGCGGATGCAGAGTATCAAAAAGGGCTTCGTATGTTAAGTGAACAATTTGACGCATCGCTTGGCCGGCTGGGTGTTGAGTCTTTTGGTTGTGTTGGTGACAACTTTGACCCAGAACTGCATAATGCGATATCTCATATTGAAAGCGATGAAGTTGGCGAGAATGTTATTGCGCAGATCTTTCAAAAGGGCTATAAAATGGGTGACAAGATTATTCGGCATGCAATGGTTTCTGTTGCAAACTAGGATTTTATGACTTTGAATTTAGGAAGTTAGGCTACTTTTTTTAGATTGAAATTTATTTTATATATTATATTTGGAGGTAATTGTTATGGCAAAGACTATTGGAATCGATTTGGGGACGACGAACTCATGCGTGGCAGTTATTGAAGGTGGAGAGCCGGTTGTAATTGCTAATGCTGAGGGGACTAGGACGACGCCGTCTGTTGTTGCTTTTTCGAAGACGGGAGAGAGGATGGTTGGCCAGGTGGCGAAGCGGCAGGCTATTACGAACCCAGACCGCACGATTTCTTCTATTAAACGCGAGATGGGCACCGACCATAAAGTAAATATTGATGGGAAGAGCTTTACGCCACAAGAGATTTCTGCTATGATACTTCAGAAACTTAAGGCGGACGCGGAGGCTTATCTTGGAGACACTGTGACACAGGCAGTTATTACGGTTCCGGCTTATTTTACCGACGCACAACGTCAGGCGACTAAGGATGCGGGCAAGATTGCTGGACTGGATGTTAAGAGGATAATTAACGAGCCGACTGCTGCGGCTTTGTCTTATGGAATTGATAAGGAAAACGACCAGAAGGTTATGGTTTATGACCTTGGCGGCGGAACTTTTGACGTTTCTATAATTGAGATGGGCGACGGAGTGCAGGAAGTTCTGGCTACAGCTGGGAACAACAAGCTTGGTGGCGACGATTTTGACCAGAGAGTTATTGACTGGATGGCGGATTCTTTTAAGGCGGAGAACGGCATTGATTTGAGAAAGGACAAAATGGCTATGCAGCGCTTGAAGGAGTCTGCTGAGAAGGCGAAGATTGAGCTCTCGGGTGTAACTTCTACTGCGATTAATTTGCCGTTTATTACTGCGGATGCTAGCGGACCTAAGCATTTGGACTTAACTCTAACTCGGGCCAAGTTTGATGAGCTTACTAAGGATTTAGTTGAGAACACGATGGGACCAGTTCGGCAGGCTCTTTCGGATTCTGGCTTGGAGATAAATCAAATCGACAAAGTCCTAATGGTTGGCGGATCTTCTCGAATTCCTGCAGTTCAAGAGGCGGTAAAATCGTTGATTGGAAAGGATCCGTTTAAGGGGATTAATCCGGACGAGTGCGTTGCTATTGGCGCGGCTTTGCAGGCTGGCGTTTTGGGCGGCGAAGTGCAGGGTTTGTTGCTTTTGGATGTTACGCCGCTTTCGCTTGGTGTTGAGACTATGGGCGGTATTATGACTAAGATTATCGAGAGAAACACGACTATCCCTACTAAGAAGAGCCAGATCTTTTCTACGGCTGTGGATAATCAGACACAAGTTCAGATTAATGTTTTGCAGGGCGAGCGCGAGTTTGCTAAGGACAACAAGCAGTTGGGGCTCTTTACTTTGGACGGTATTGCGCCTGCTATGCGTGGTGTCCCGCAGATTGAGGTTACTTTCGATATTGATGCAAACGGTATTGTGAATGTTCATGCTAAGGACCTCGGTACTGGCAAGGAGCAGAAGATTACCATTAGCTCGAACACCAACATGTCGAAAGAGGAAATTGAGCAGGCCGTTAAAAATGCCGAGCAGTTCGCGGAGGAAGACAAAAAGAGACGCGAGGAAGTTGAAATTAAAAACGAGGCGGAGAACCTCTGCTACGCGGTTGAAAAGCTGATAAATGAGAATGGCGATAAAGTTGACAGTGCGGACAAAGATAATTTGAACGCTAAGGTGAGCACTTTGAAGGAGGCTATTTCGGCCAATAATATTGACACGATCAAGTCTGGCAAGGAGGATTTGCAGAAGGCTATGTATGAAGTTTCGGCAAAGCTGTATCAAAGTGCGGCGCCGAATCAGACTGCGGGCCAAGATGCGCAAAGTGATGCAGGTTCGGCTAATTCTCAGAGCAGAGAAAATGTTTATGATGCTGATTTTAAAGACGTTGATAATAATGGTAACGAAAAATAGATGAGTTAATTTTTAAGTTAAAAATGAGAGGAAATCCCTTGGCTGCAGGTTTCGTGGTTGAGGGATTCCCTCTCGAGCGAAGATTTTAGGAGTGATTTTATTGGCAGCGAAACGCGATTTTTATGACGTTTTGGGGCTACCCAGGGGCGCTTCGGATGACGAGATTAAAAAGGCTTATAGGAAGCTCGCAAAGAAATATCACCCGGACTTGAATCCTGGGGATAAGGCGGCGGAATCGAGTTTTAAAGAAGTGAATGAGGCTTATGAGGTTCTCTGCGATAAGGATAAACGCGCGAGATATGATCAGTTCGGGCATGCTGGGGTTGATCCTTCTTATGGAGCTGCTGGGGCTGGCGCTGGCGGAAATCCATTTGGTGATGATTTCGATTTGGGCGATATATTTAGCAGCTTTTTTGGTGGGGGTTTTGGCGGAAGCTTTGGTGGAGGCTTTTCCTCTAGAGGGCGCTCAAACCCTAACGCGCCGCGCCGAGGGTCGGATAGCGAGGCTTCGCTTAGCATTTCTTTTGAAGAGGCAGCGAAGGGCTGCAAAAAAGATGTTTCTTATCGTGTGGTTGAAAAATGCCCTGAATGTAGCGGGTCTGGTGCATCTAAAGGGAGTTCGGCCAAGACGTGCCAGGTTTGCCATGGCACGGGGCAGAGTCGTGTTACTCAGAGGACGCCTTTTGGCGTTGTTCAGACGGCGAGAACTTGTGAGAGTTGCGGTGGAACTGGTAAAGTGATTGAGAATCCGTGCAGAAAGTGCTCTGGAACGGGTAGAGTTCAGGTTACGAAAAAGGTTGAGGTGAATGTGCCCGCCGGGATCGACAATGGCCAGATCTTAAAGGTGGGGAATCATGGTAATGCTGGTGTTAATGGTGGACCTACAGGAGATTTGCACGTATATATTACGGTGAGGCCGCATTCTATCTTTGAGCGTAGGGGATTTGACATTTGGTGCGAGCTGCCGATTACTTTTGTTCAGGCGGCTTTGGGTGATGAAGTTACTGTTCCCACTATTGACGGCAAGGTTAGCTATAGCATACACGAGGGGACCCAGTCTGGTGACATTTTTAAGCTTAAGGGCAAGGGCATTGAGCATTTGGGATCGAAACGGCGTGGAGATCAGTTTGTAAAGGTGAGCATTGAGATCCCAAGAAACCTGTCGAGCAGCCAGAAGGAGTTTTTGCGCAGTTTTGAAAAAGAGGCGAGTGAGGCAAATTATCAGAAGCGCAGAGGTTTTTTCGAAAAGTTGAAGAACCTGTTTGGAGAAAATTAGATGGATTTTACCGAGATTATGATTGAAATTGACGCGGGCAACCTTGAGACCGCGGCTGCAATTGCTAATATGGCGGTGCCGCACGGGATTTATATTGAGGACTATTCGGACCTTGAGGCTGAGGCGCAGCGTATCGCACATATTAATCTTATTGACGAAGAGCTACTGGCGAAGGACCGAGATATTGCGTGGGTTCATGTTTATATTTCGCCAGAGGAGAACCCGGTTGAGGCGATTGAGTTTTTGCGGCAGCGGCTTAGCAGCGCAGGAATTGCGAACAAGATTTCGGCTAAGGCCTGCAATGTGGAGACTTACATAAACAACTGGAAAAAATATTTTTACCCGCTGGAGGCTGGCGAGAGGCTGCTTATTTGCCCGTCGTGGAGGCGTGCGGAGATTGAATCTAACGGCCGCACGGTTTTGCAGATCGACCCGGGGCTGGCTTTTGGTACCGGAGCTCACGAGACGACGAATCTTTGCCTTAACTTGCTAGAAAAATATATGGAGTCTGGCTTGAAGGTGCTGGATATTGGCTGTGGCAGTGGGATTTTGTCTGTTGCCTCGATATTATTGGGTGCTAAGTCTGCCACTGGTGTGGACGTTGATGAGCTGGCGGTAAAAACTGCAGTTGAAAACGCTGAAATTAACAATGTGAGTGACAAATTTACAGCGATCTGCGGCAATTTAACAGACAAAATTCACGGGAAGTTCAATATTATTGTTGCAAACATTGTGGCGGATGTTATAATTGAGCTGAATAAATCGGTCAAAGAGTACATGCACAAGCATTCAGTGTATTTGATGAGCGGGATTATTGCGCCGAAAGAAGCCGAAGTTTTGAACTCTTTGGAGTCGGATTTCAATGTAATTGATATTAAGAGGAAAAACGGCTGGATTGCGATTGTGGCTATGCTTAGGGGGTAGCTGCGAAAAATGGGGGTGAAGCTTGGGATGATTGACCTTAAACATACTCATAGAATTGTGGTTAAGCATATTATTTACATTTTGGCGGCGATTGCGGCTGTTTTATTTTTATTTGTTTCGGGTATACACTGCTTTTTTCGCTTTTTTACTGGAGTTCCTTGTCCTTCTTGCGGGATGACTCGAGCTTTTTTGTCTTTGCTAAAGTTAGATTTTTATAGGTCATTTTATTATCACCCGCTGTTGATTCCGGCCCTGATTACGGCTTTTATCGCTATACACATGGATGTGCCGGTTTTTAAGTTTAACAAAAAGGTCTGCACTGTGTACATTTGGGGCTTTGTTGCGGTGTTTTTTGCCGTGTATTTTTTTCGTTTTTTTATGAATAGCATTCCGTAAGAAGCTAGTTACAGTACTATTTGTGAGCCTTTTTAAGAAAAAATTGGCTTTGGTGTAAAAAATTTTTTCAAGATACTTGATTTATGGGAAATGGTGTGGTATCATATTATAGTGTGACTGAACACGATATGCGTTGAAGCGGGAGGTTGCGGCGCTTTGGCCGGTTTTTCCGTGGAGTATGTCCGATTTTAAACCGGGCGATTTTTTAAAGTTAACACGATCCTTTGTTTTTTGGATTGTTATGCTCTTTTTATTTTTACCCGGAGCTCTTGCGGCGGGGGGTTACCGTTGCATTAGTACCCGGATTTTTACTTGGTGCTTTACGAAACACCCGGACGAGTGTTTACTTTTTGAAAATAGAGAGCACGCCCGCCAATTGTATGAAGGAGGCGATTTTTGTTATGGCAGTCAAGGAAAAGATTAGAATAAGACTTAAGGGGTATGACCATCAGTTGGTGGATCAATCTGCTGAACGGATTGTTCAGACTGCGCAACGGACTAATGCTAAAGTTTCTGGTCCGGTGCCGTTGCCGACGGAGAAGCAGATTATCACTATACTTAGAGCTGTTCACAAGTATAAGGATAGCCGCGAGCAGTTTGAGATGCGCACTCACAAGAGGCTTATCGATATCTTGAAGCCCTCGAATAAGACTGTAGAGGCACTTATGGGGCTGGAGCTCCCTGCTGGCGTTGACATAGAGATTAAACTTTGAGTTAACCTACCGTGCAGTTGGGGTCATGTTGAAGATTTTCAACCAATAACCTATCTAGGAGGATGATTAAAATGCAAAAGGCGATCATCGGCAAAAAAATTGGGATGACGCAGATTTTTGACGAGAAAGGCAACGTTATTCCTGTTACTGTTATTTTAGCGGGACCTTGCGTTGTATCGCAGAAGAAAACCGTTGAGAACGATGGTTATGATTCTGTGCAAATGGGCTTTGGCGACATTAAGCTTAAGTATAAAAAGGGCGTTAGGTCAGCCAAATTCGAGGAGAAACCCATTAACATTAATTTGGCTGTGCTAGGGCATTTTGCAAAGGCGGATGTTGCACCTAAACGAGTTTTGTGCGAGTTTCGGTTTGAAGATGTTAGCGCTTACAACGTGGGGGACATAATTAAGGCGGACGTTTTTGCTGCGGGAGATAAGGTTGATGTTACGGGCACGAGCAAAGGTAAGGGCTATGCAGGCGTTATTAAGCGCTGGAATTGCAGGAGACTTAAGGAAAGCCACGGTTCCGGGCCTGTTGTTAGGCATGGAGGTTCTATTGGTGCTTGTTCTGACCCTTCGAGAGTATTTAAGGGCACAAAGATGGCTGGCCACTTGGGTGCAGAGAGAGTTACAGTGCAGAACCTTGAAGTTGTTAAAGTTGATGTTGCGAACAACTTGATTGCTGTTAAGGGTGCTATTCCGGGTGCTAATGGTGGGTCAGTTGAAGTTAAACAGAGCGTTAAGGCTTAGGGAAGGAGGAATTGTAATGCCAAAAGTTCAAGTTCTTGATGTTAAGGGCCAGGCGGTTGACGAGATTACCCTTTCTGACGCTGTTTTTGGGGTGGAGCCTAACCGGGTGTTGCTTCATGAAATGGTGGTTAATTATCTGGCAAATCAGCGCCAGGGTACGCAGTCTGCATTGACTCGTTCTGAAGTTGCTGGCGGAGGTAGGAAACCTTGGCGGCAAAAGGGAACGGGGCGTGCTCGGCAGGGGTCTATTCGTGCACCGCAATGGAGACATGGTGGTGTTGTTTTTGCACCTAAGCCTCGCGATTACGGATTTTCTGTTAACAAGAAAGAAAGAAGACTAGCTATGAAGTCAGCTTTTTCTGCCAAGGTTATAGACGAGAACGTGATCATTCTTGACAAGCTGGCTTTTAATGAGTATCGGACTAAGGATATTGCTAGCATGCTTTCGGCTGTTAAGGCTTGCAAGAAGGCTTTGTTAGTTTTAGCTGAGGTGGATGAGAAGGTAGTTTTTTCGGCTAGGAACATTCCGGGAGTTAAGACCACGCAGGTTAATACTCTTAATGTTTATGATATTTTGAATTACGATAGTTTGATTATTGTTAAGGATGCCGTTAGTAAAATTGAGGAGGTGTATGCTTAAGTGGTAGCGCAAGATATTGTTATTCGCCCGGTGATTACTGAAAAAAGTATGGCTGGGAATGCCATAAAGATGTACACTTTTGAAGTTGCTAAATGTGCAAATAAGATTGAGATTAAGAAAGCAGTTGAAGAACTTTTTGGTGTGAAGGTATCGAAGGTTAATGTTGTTAACGTTAAGGGGCACCTTAGACGGCACGGCCGAAATCAGGGGTACACTTCGGACTGGAAGAAGGCTTATGTTGTTTTGAAGGAAGACAGTAAGGCTATTGGGTTCTTTGAGAGCATGATGTAATTTGCTTAGGTTATGAGATTTTTTTGGATTTGCTTGAATTAAGCAAATTTGCATAGTATGGGGAACTGCTATCCCCGCAAAGCCATCATGAGGAGAGTGAATAAATTGGCTATTAAAAATTATAAACCGACGACACCTTCGAGGCGGCACATGTCGGTTGTGGATTACTCTGGGCTTTCTAAGGTGGGGCCAGAAAAAAGTTTACTAGAACCTATGAATAAAAAGTCCGGCCGCAATAGCTACGGAAGGATTACTGTTCGCCATAAGGGTGGTGGTAACCGTAGGAAGTATCGAGTTATTGATTTTAAACGGCAGAAGGTTGGTGTTTCTGCTACTGTTTTAACTCTTGAATATGACCCGAATCGATCTGCGCATATTGCTTTGGTTCAGTATGAGGATGGCGAGAAGGCTTATATTATTGCACCAAATGGCTTGAAAGTTGGTGACACTATTGTGGCTGGCGAATCGGCCGATATTAAACCTGGCAATGCATTGCCTTTGCTGAATATTCCTACGGGTACTTTTATCCACAATGTGGAGCTTTATCCTGGCAAAGGTGCTCAGTTTGCTCGTGCAGCAGGCATTATGGCACAGCTTATGGCTAAGGAAGGTAAATTTGCACTTTTGCGGTTACCTTCGGGTGAACTTAGGAATGTACCGGTTGAGTGCATGGCTACGGTTGGGCAGGTTGGCAATACTGACCATGAGAACGTTAAGATTGGTAAGGCTGGGCGCAAACGCAATATGGGAATTCGGCCGACTGTACGTGGTTCTGTTATGAACCCTTGCGACCATCCGCATGGTGGCGGTGAAGGTAAGAGTCCTATTGGTAGACCAGGCCCGGTTACGCCATGGGGTAAGCCTACTCTTGGATATAAGACTAGGAAGAAGCGCAATAGAACCGATAAATTTATAGTTAAACGTAGAAACGGTAAATAAAACACAGAAAGGAGCTTAAATTATATGGGAAGAAGCCTAAAAAAAGGCCCTTATGTGCAGCCTGTGCTACTTAAACGAGTTAAGGAAATGAATGATGCTGGCGAGAAGAAGGTTTTGAAGACTTGGAGCCGCTCATCTACTATTTTTCCGGACTTTGTTGGGCATACATTTGCCGTGCATGACGGTCGGAAACATGTTCCTGTTTATGTGACTGAGGACATGGTTGGTCATAAACTTGGGGAGTTTGTGCCGACGAGGACTTTTAAAGGTCATGCAGGATCTAAGACCACTAAATGATAGCTGAAAGGAGTGTGATTGCATGGAAGCTTTGGCTTATTTAAAGTATGCGAGGATTTCTCCAAGGAAAGTTTCTATAGTGCTTGATTTGATTCGGAATAAGCCTGTGGATATTGCGGCGGCCATTTTGAGGCACACCCCGAAGGCTGCTTGTGAAGATCTTTCGAAGCTTTTAAAGTCGGCTGTTGCTAATGCAGAGAATAATCACAATATGGATAAGAATAAACTTTATGTTTCGGAGTGCTTCGTTTGCCCGGGGCCTATTCTTAAGAGGATTCGGCCTAAGGATCACGGAAGAGCGCACAGGATTGAGAAGAGATCTTCTCATGTTACTATGGTACTCAAGGAAAAAAATAGTTGAAAAGGAGGTAGACTATGGGGCAAAAAGTTAATCCGCACGGTTTACGTGTTGGTGTTATTAAAGATTGGGATTCGCGCTGGTTTGCCAAAGATAAAGATTTTGGCAATTTACTTGTTGAAGATTATAATTTGCGCAAATTGTTGAAGAAACAGCTTTATTCTGCGGGAATTCCTAGGATTGAGATTGAACGTGACGCTAATAAGGTTAGAGTTAATATACATTGCTCCAAACCTGGTATGGTTATTGGTAAAGGCGGAGCGGAGATTGACAAGATTCGCGTTAAGTGTGAAAAGTTGCTTAAGAAACCGGTTTTGATTAATATAATTGAGGTTAAGTCGCCGGATATGAACGCTCAATTGATTTCTGAGAATATTGCGGTTCAGCTTGAAAAGAGAATTTCTTTCCGCCGGGCTATGAAACAATCTATTGGCAGGGCTATGAAGTTTGGTGCTAAGGGAATAAAGGTTCAGGTTTCTGGCCGCTTGGGTGGAGCAGAAATTGCTCGTTCGGAGCATTATCACGAGGGGACAATTCCTTTGCAGACGTTGAGGGCTGATATTGACTACGGTTTTGCTGAGGCTGCTACGACTTATGGCCGGTTGGGTGTTAAGGTTTGGCTTTATAAGGGTGAAATTCTTGGTAATGTACGTGCGCAACAGAATGAAGCTCCGGAAAGATCTGAAAATCGCAGGGGAAGAGAACGTCGCGCTCCTAAGAAGGAAGGAGGCGGAGAATAATGTTATTGCCAAAGAGAGTTAAGTATAGAAGAGTTCACAGAGGTCGCATGACTGGTAAGGCGCTTCGTGGCAATACAATTTCTCACGGTGAGTTTGGCCTTGTTGCTTTGGAGCCTGCTTGGATTACTTCTAACCAGATTGAGGCTGCTCGTATCGCTATGACTAGATATTGCAAGAGGTTTGGAAAGGTTTGGATTAAGATATTTCCGGATAAGCCGGTTTCTAAAAAACCTGCTGAGACTCGGATGGGTAAAGGTAAGGGCGCACCTGAATACTGGGTATCTGTTATTAAGCCGGGGAGAGTTATGTTTGAAATTGCCGGAGTTCCTGAGGAGACGGCTAGAGAGGCTATGAGGCTGGCTGCACACAAGCTTCCTATTAAGTGCAAGTTTGTAGTCAAAAAGGAAATGGATGGTGAGCAATAATGAAAGCTTCTGAGATGAGAAAATTGTCCGATGCTGAGCTTTTGAAAAGGCTAAAAGATCTTAAGGCAGAACTTTTTAATTTGCGATTTCAACTTGCCATCAATCAACTTGAAAATCCTATGCGTATTAAGGCGGTTAAGAAGGATATCGCTAGAGTTATGACTCTTTTGAAAGAAAATGAAATATCTGCTACCGCTGCTAAAGCGTAATGGAGGGAGGATTACTTGTGAGCGATAGAAATATGAGAAAAGTTGAAGTTGGCAAAGTTGTTAGCGATAAGATGGATAAAACCATTGTGGTTGCTATTGAAGATAGTGTAAAGCACAAGCTTTATAATAAGATTATTAAACGTACGGTTAAGCTTAAGGCACATGATGAAAACAACGAGTGCGGTGTTGGTGATTATGTGCGGGTGATGGAAACTCGGCCGTTGAGCAAGGACAAAAGATGGCGCTTAGTTGAGATTATTGAAAAAGCTAAGTAATTAGCGAGTTAATAGTTTTTTATAAAGAGAATAGAGAGAAAATTGTTGAGAGACTTTTAGAACTAACAAAAGTTAGGAGGAACGTGGTGTGATACAACAGCAAACTTACCTTAAGGTTGCCGACAACACTGGAGCTAAAGAAATTATGTGCATTCGAGTATTGGGCGGGACTAGGAGAAGGTATGCTAATATTGGCGACGTTGTGGTTGCGTCTGTAAAAAAAGCATCACCCGGCGGCGTTGTAAAAAAAGGTGATGTGGTTAAGGCGGTTGTGGTTCGCTCGGTTAGGGGAGTCCGTAGGGATGATGGCTCTTATATCCGCTTTGATGAGAATGCCGCTGTTTTGATAAAAGATGACAAAAACCCAAGGGGCACTCGTATTTTTGGGCCTGTTGCAAGGGAACTTCGTGACCGGGACTATATGAAAATACTGAGCTTGGCTCCTGAGACGCTTTGATGGAGGTGTTCACTGTGACAAAAAAAGTTCATGTTAAGACGGGTGACACCGTTGTCGTTTTGAGCGGCAAAGAGCGTGGGAAAAAAGGTAAGGTTTTGGCGGTTAGCCCTAAGGAGGGCAAGGTTATTATTGATGGAGTTAACATGGTATCTAAACATGTTAAACCTCGCAAAATGGGTGAATCTGGCGGGATTGTAAAGGCTGAAGGCGCTATGTATGCTTGCAAAGTTCAGGTTGTTTGCCCTCATTGCGAAAAACCTACCCGGATTGCTCATCTTATTGGTGAAGATGGGACTAAGTCACGCATTTGCAAAAAATGCTCAAAGTCGCTTTAAGGAGGATAGGACATGGCAAGATTAAGGGACTTATACAGGCACGAGATTGCGCCTTTACTGATGAAGAAATTTTCTTATAAGAGCGTTATGCAGATCCCTAAACTTGAAAAGATTGTTATTAATGTTGGTGCGGGCGAAGCTAGAGATAACTCTAAGGTTATTGACGCTATTATGTCTGAAATTGCTGCTATTACTGGGCAGAAGCCGGTAGTTTGCACTGCTAGGAAGTCGATTGCAAACTTTAAGCTGCGCGAAGGCATGAAGATTGGCGTTAAGGTAACTTTACGAGGCGAGAAGATGTATGAATTTTTGGATAGGCTTTTGAATGTGGCACTTCCGAGGGTTCGCGATTTTAGGGGGATTAATCCTAACTCTTTTGATGGAAGAGGTAACTATAATTTGGGAATTAAGGAACAGCTTATTTTTCCTGAAATCGATTATGATAAAATTGACAAAGTGCGCGGGATGGACATATGTTTTGTAACTACTGCGAAAACAGACGAAGAAGCCAAAGAGTTGTTGACTCAAATGGGCGCTCCGTTTGCGAAATAAGGGGGGATTATTGTGGCCAAGACTTCTATGAAGATAAAGCAAAAGAGAGAAGCAAAATTTTCTACACGCAAGTATAACAGATGCAAAATCTGCGGGAGGCCGCATGGATATCTTCGCAAGTTTGGAATTTGCCGTATCTGTTTTAGAGAGTTAGCCTATAGAGGTCAGATTCCTGGTATAAAGAAGGCCAGCTGGTAAATTTTTTAGCTAAGGAGGATAAAACGGTATGCAGATAACTGATACAATTGCAGATTTGTTGACTAGGATTCGAAATGCTAGCGCTAGCAGACATGATTCTGTTGAGATTCCTGCTTCTAATATGAAAAAGTCTATTGTACAAATTTTGTTGGACGAAGGGTATATTAGAAATTATTCTGTTATGGAAGACGGGAAACAAGGCATAATTAATGTTATTTTGAAATATGACGAGAATAAAAAGTCTGTAATTACGGGCTTGAAGCGAGTATCTAAGCCTGGATTACGGATTTATAGCAATGTGGAGGATATGCCCAAAGTTATGAAAGGTTTGGGAATTGCTATTATATCTACTTCTAAGGGTATTATGACAGATCGCCGGGCTCGGCAAGAGAATGTTGGCGGCGAAGTACTTGCATTTATTTGGTAAATAAGGAGGGTAGAGCATGTCTCGAATTGGAAGAAAACCTATAAATATTCCCGCTGGTGTTGAGGTTAAACTTGACAACGGTGTAATAACGGTTAAGGGGCCTAAGGGCACTTTGACCAGAGAAGTTCATCCTAATATGGCAGTTAATATTGAAGATAATGTTATTACTGTTACTCGGCCTAACGACGAAAAAGAGAATCGCGCGCTTCATGGGTTAACGCGGACCCTTATTGCTAACATGGTTGAGGGAGTTACGGATGGCTTTAAGAAAGAGCTTGAAGTTAATGGCGTTGGATACCGTGTTCAGAAACAAGGTAAAAATCTTGTTATGAACTTGGGATATTCCCACCAAGTTACTGTGCCGGAGACGGATGAGATTAAGATTGAGGTACCGGCTCCAAATAAAATTGTTGTTTTGGGCATTGATAAGCAGAAAGTTGGTCAATTTGCCGCTGAGGTGCGCAGCAAACGTCCGCCAGAGCCTTATAAGGGCAAGGGTATCAAATATGTTGATGAGCATATTCGCCGCAAGGAAGGCAAAGCCGGTAAGGGCGCTAAGAAATAGTTAAAGGGGTGGTTAAGTTATGGTTAGTGTGAGTGGAAAAAATGACTCGAGGCTTAAACGCCACAAAAGAGTGCGCTCGAAGATATCTGGTACTTCGTTGTGCCCGCGTTTAAATGTTTTTCGGTCTGCAAGTAATATTTATGCTCAATTGATTGATGATGTTGCTGGGGTAACTTTAGCTTCGGCTTCTAGCTTGGACAAGGAAATTAAGGGCTATGGTGGCAACAAGGAAGCTGCTAAAAAGGTTGGGCAATTGATTGCGCAGCGTGCTGCTGAAAAAGGCATATCTGCGGTTGTATTTGACCGCGGTGGATATATATTTCATGGACGTGTTAAGGAATTGGCAGAGGGCGCTCGTGAGGGCGGCTTAAAATTCTAAGTATAAGGAGGGTTACTTTTGGCTAGGATTGATGGTAGCACTATGGATTTGAAAGAACGAGTAGTGGCTATAAACCGGGTTTCTAAAACGGTCAAGGGCGGTAGGATATTTAAATTTGCTGCTTTGGTTGTTGTTGGAGACGGTACTGGAGTCGTTGGATTTGGGATTGGCAAATCTGGAGAAGTTCCAGATGCTGTTCGCAAGGGGATCGACGACGCTAAAAAAAATTTAGTTAAGATCTCTTTGAAGGGGAGCACTATTCCACATGAGATTATTGGTAAGTTTGGTGCTGGTCGAGTTTTGATGAAGCCTGCCGCACCTGGAACTGGAGTTATTGCTGGAGGTCCGGTCCGTGCTGTTGTTGAAGCTGCGGGGATCCGAGATATTCGCACTAAGGCTCTGCGTTCGAATAACCCTTGCAACGTTGTTAGGGCTACTATGGACGGGCTGACTAGCTTACGAACCGCTGACGAAGTGGCGAAGTTACGCGGTAAGACTGCTAAGGAAATTTTATAATAGGGGGTCGCAATATGGAACATGTAAAGGTTAAGCTTTTGAGGAGCCTTATAGGTAGCAAAAAAGACCAGATTGCAACAGCCCATTCGCTTGGTCTTAAGAAAATTGGTGATGAAAATATTCAGCCGAACAACGAACAGACTAAGGGAAAAGTCGCAAAAATTAGTCACCTTATTGAGGTTTTGAAAGCTTAGTGCTATTATATATTTAAAGCAGCATATTAAAGGGGGTGTTGGGTCAATGAAATTACATGAACTTTCACCGGCAGAGGGAGCTTGTAGGGCCTCTAAACGAATTGGCCGAGGGCATGGATCGGGCCATGGCAAGACTGCTGGAAAAGGTCATAAAGGTCAAAAGGCGAGGTCTGGCGGGAGCATCCGCCCGGGATTTGAAGGAGGCCAGATGCCACTTCAAAGACGTGTTCCAAAACGTGGGTTTAATAACATTTTTGCCAAGAACATCGTTGCGATAAATGTTGGATCTTTGAATGCTTTTGAAGATGGTTCTGTTGTTGATGCTGAGGCATTGATTAACGAGGGGATCATTAAAAATGCATATGACGGGATTAAGGTTTTATCGAACGGGAAGTTAACCAAAAAATTAAATGTTAAAGCCAGTGCTTTCTCTGAATCTGCTAAGCAGAAAATTGAGGAGGTTGGCGGAAAGGCTGAGGTGATCTGAGTTGTTTAAAACAATGCTTAATGCCTGGAAAAATCAAGACTTAAAAAAGAAAATGTTGTTTACTTTATTTGTTATAATTTTGTTTAGGTTTGGTTCTATTATTCCTGTCCCTTTTATGAACATTGGTGCTTTGCAGAGCTTGATGGGTAACTTGGAAGATGGCTCTTTGTTTACGTATTTTAACACTATTTCAGGTGATGCGTTTTCTCGGGCTACTTTGTTTGCAATGTCCATTACGCCATACATTAACTCGTCTATTATAATGCAGCTGATGACAGTGGCCATTCCGGCGCTTGAACGGCTGACCAAAGAGGGCGAAGAAGGCCAAAAAAAGATGAATGCAATAACTAGGTATTTAACGGTAATTTTGGGCTTGTTACAGGGAACAATGTTTTACTTTTGGTTAAAGAACAACGTGGCACCTAGTGGGGAGCGCATCATTATGTATAATAATGGCTGGGAAGGGATTTTCGCGGCTAGTGTTATAATAATGACATTTACTGCTGGAACTGCGCTTATTATGTGGCTGGGAGAGCAAATAAATCAAAAAGGCGTGGGGAATGGAATCTCCATAATATTGTTTGCTGGAATTGTTTCCAGGATGCCAGCATTGGTAGCAACTTTGTGGCAGTATATTGACATGGCTATAAAACTTCCGGCCATTGCTTGGATATATTATGTTTATGTACCGGTATTTGTAATTGTATTTTTGGCGGTTATGTGGTTTATCGTGTTTATGAACGACGCTGAGAGACGGATCCCTATACAATACGCAAAACGAGTAGTTGGTAGAAAGCTGTATGGGGGCCAGAACACTCATATTCCGGTCAAGGTGAGCGGATCTGGAGTTATGCCTATAATATTTGCTAGCTCTATACTGTCTTTGCCTAGCACTTTTAAAATAATTTTAGGAGCGAATTCGCCTGAATGGTTGAACTCGGTTAATAGTTGGCTTTCGCCTGCAGATTGGCCTTATCCTACCATATACTTTGTGCTGATCATTGCTTTTGCGTATTTTTATTTGTCTATACAGTACAATCCGGTGGAGATGGCAAACAATTTGCGGCAGAGCAACGCTACGATTCCAGGCTTACGGCCGGGAAAACCTACTGCTGAGTTTATCCAAAAGGTTCTCTCGAAGATAACCTTGCTTGGTTCGATATTTTTAGGATTAATTGCTGTTTTACCGTTCATTTTTAGTGACCTAACTGGAATGCACAATACGACATTTCTTGGAGGAACATCTATTATAATATTGGTAGGAGTTACTTTAGAGACAGTTAAGCAGATGGAATCGCAGATGATGATGAGGCACTATAAGGGCTTTTTGGATTAGTGGATATTTACTGTGGTTTAAATTTATGGTATAATAAGTATAGACCACTAGGGAATAAGTTGATGATTGGGTACGGACTTTTTAATAATGTTAGTGACTAATTAAAGAAGGAGGCTTGGGTTATGAATATTATACTTTTGGGGGCTCCGGGCTCTGGCAAAGGGACCCAAGCGGAGGCTATATCTGATAGGAAGCTTATTCCTGCTATATCTACGGGGAACATTATACGAGACGCGCTGAAGAGCGGATCTGAGGTTGGGCTGCAGCTCAAAGGTTACATGGCAGATGGCAGATTGGTTCCGGATGAATTTGTTATAGAGATCATTAAGAGGCGTGTTGCTGAAGATGATTGCAAGAATGGATTTATTTTGGATGGCTTTCCAAGGACTATACCTCAGGCCGAGGCTCTTGACAAAATGGGAGTAAAGATAGATAAGGTCATTGAGATTGATGTGAGCGATGCTATAATTATTGACAGGATGTCGGGACGCCGTGTTTGTGAGACATGCGGATCTAGTTATCATTTGGAGAACAAGAGGCCGTGTGAGGACGGCATTTGCGATAAATGCCACGGCACCCTAGTTCAGCGCAAGGATGACCACCCTGATACTGTGAGGAATCGGTTGAAGATTTATCATGAAAAGACTAAACCTTTGGAGGAATATTACCGCCAACAGGGGAAACTCACGGTGATAAATGGGGACGGCAAGTCTATAGATGAGACTATAGAGCAAGTTTTATCTGCTTTGGAGGCTTAGGTTTTTGATGGTAGTTTTGAAGACAGACCGCGAAATTGCAAAAATGAAAGATGCGGGAAGGATAGCTTCTAAGGCGTTAAAACTTGCAGGAGATGCAGTGGAGCCGGGGATCTCTACTTTGGAGATTAACGATATTATTAGAAAGTATATTGAAAGCGAAGGGGCTTTGCCATCGTTTTTGAATTATGGTGGATTCCCGGCAAGTGCTTGCATTTCTGTGAACAATGTGGTCATCCATGGCATACCGAGCAAGGCAGGCATTATAAAGAATGGTGATATTGTTAGTGTGGATGTTGGAGCCTTTTTTGAAGGATTTCATGGGGACAATGCTGCGACATTTGCATGTGGAGATATCAGCCAGGAGGCAAGAGCTCTAATTGACGCTACTAGAGATAGTTTATATGAGGGAATAAAGGCGGCTTTGGCTGGTGGGCGGATTGGAGACATTGCAAGCGCGGTGCAACGGTATGTTGAGGCACGTAGTTACTCGGTGGTACGAGATTTTGTCGGGCACGGAGTAGGTGCGAAGCTACATGAAGAACCTAGCGTACCTAATTATGGGGTGGCAGGTAGAGGTGTGCGACTATTACCTGGGCTGACTATTGCTATTGAACCGATGGTGAATATGGGTACGCACGAAGTAAGGGTTTTGGACGATGAGTGGACAACTGTTACGGCAGATGGTAAGCTTTCGGCACATTTTGAGCACACAATCGCGATAACTTCAGATGGACCTATAATATTAACGCAGTGTGATAGTGCGGTGAATTAAAGGAGAATTTATGGAGATTGTTTGTGGTTGTGTTGTGAAAGCTAGTGCGGGGCGCGACAAAGGTGAATATTTTGTGGTTTTGGATTTTGACGGTGAATATGCTATGATTTGCAATGGAAAGCGAAGACCTGTGGAGAACCCTAAGAGGAAGAAATGCAAGCATTTGTCGACTACTAACACAGTTCTGGAGAGTTGTGAGATGAAGACTAACCGTGAGATAAGAAAGGCTTTGAGCAAGTTTAATGACTTATGATTATGGAGCTTGAAAAATTCACCGTAGGATGGACATGGGGAGGTATATTGATTTGTCGAAACAGGATGTAATTGAGATTGAGGGCACTGTTGTGGAAGCTTTGCCGAATGCACAGTTTAGGGTAGAGCTACCTAATGGAAAGGTTATTTTGGCACATATATCGGGCAAGTTGCGGATGAACTTTATTAAGATTTTACCAGGAGATAAAGTTACTGTTGAGATGTCTCCTTATGATTTGACTAAGGGCCGCATTACTTGGAGGGCTAAGTGATATTTGATGCTATTATATTATTGGATTTAACCGGTTTTTAAGTTTTAAGGAGGGCAAATAAATGAAAGTTAAACCTTCTGTTAAGAGAATGTGCGAAAAATGTAAGATTATAAAGCGCAAGGGGAAGGTCATGGTAATTTGTGAAAACCCAAAACATAAGCAACGGCAGGGCTAGTTGCAGATTTTAAGTATGGAGGTGTTACTGTAATTATGGCACGTATAGCGGGAATAGATTTGCCTAGGGATAAACGTGTTGAGATTGGTCTTTCTTATATTTTTGGGATTGGTAGAAAGACTGCTAGCGAGATTATAAAGGCTACAGGGGTTAACCCGGACGCTAGAGTTAGAGATTTGACTGAGGAAGAAGTTTCTAAGTTGAGGGAATATATCGATGGACATTGCCGGGTGGAAGGCGATTTGCGTCGAGATATTGCTTTTGACATTAAACGGTTGATTGAGATTGGAGCTTACAGAGGAGTGCGGCATCGCAAGGGGTTACCTGTGCGTGGTCAACGTTCTAAGACTAATGCTCGGACGCGAAAAGGGCCAAGAAAAACTATGGCTAATAAGAAAAAGTAAGGAGGGATTTTACTGATGGCAGCGCAGAAATCAATTAAGAAGGGTGCGACTAAAGGCGCGACGGTGCGGAGAAGACGCGAGAGAAAGAATATTGAACGCGGAGCTGCACATATACAATCGACTTTTAATAATACTATTGTGACTATAACTGATGTGCAGGGGAATGCCGTTTCGTGGGCTAGTTCGGGGGAACTAGGGTTTAGAGGCTCGAGGAAATCCACACCATTTGCGGCACAGACTGCGGCAGAGACTGCTGCTAAGGTTGCTATGGAACACGGAATGAAAACGGTTGAGGTATATGTTAAGGGCCCTGGAGCGGGCAGAGAGGCGGCGATTCGGGCTTTGCAAGGTGCTGGATTGACTGTTAGCATGATAAAGGATGTTACGCCGATTCCGCATAATGGGTGCCGCCCGCCTAAGAGAAGACGCGTTTAGTTTTAAAATAAAAATAGGAGGTATAGCCGAAATATGGCAAGATATACAGGTGCAGTATGTAGACTTTGTCGTCGAGAAGGGCAGAAGCTCTTTTTGAAGGGTGAAAGATGTTATACGGATAAATGTTCGGTTGGTCGCCGGTCGTATGCTCCAGGTGAACATGGACAGGGCCGGAAGAAGTTGTCGGAATATGGTCTTCAGCTAAGGGCTAAGCAGGCAACTCGGCGTTTTTATGGAATATTGGAAAGCCAGTTTAGACATTATTATGAATTGGCAGAGAAACGAGAGGGCAAGACAGGTGAGCAGCTATTATCTATAATTGAGACTCGACTTGATAATGTTGTTTATCGACTTGGTTTTGCTACTTCTCGGCCAGAGGCTCGGCAGTTGGTGGTGCATAATCATTTTTCTGTAAATGGTAGGAAGGTGAATATTCCATCTTACTTAGTTAAACCTGGCGATATTATTTCTGTCAACGAAAAGAGCCGCAACAGCGAGAAGATAAAGCAAGTTATTGCTGTGAATGGTTCTCGGCCTGTGCCAAAGTGGCTTGAAGTTAATCGAGAGACTTTGGAGGGCAAGGTTTTGGAGATGCCTAAACGTGAGGACATAGATTTGACAGTTGAGGAGACTCTCATAGTTGAGTTGTACTCTAAATAATGCAAATTTGATATATTTAATAAATAGAGTTACAATAGATGGCAGGTTTTACGAGGTTTTTGGAACTTGCTTATAATTCAAGGAGGGTCATAATTGATTGAAATAGAGAAACCGAGAATAGAGGTAGCTGAAATATCTGAAGACAAGCGCTATGGGAAGTTCATTGTAGAGCCGCTTGAGAGGGGCTTTGGCAATACTTTGGGGAATAGCTTGAGGCGCGTACTTTTATCTTCTTTGCCGGGAGTTGCGGTTACGAGCGTTAAAATTGACGGTGTTGTGCATGAATTTTCTACGGTGCCGGGCGTTAAGGAAGATGTAACGGAACTTGTACTTAATTTAAAGTGCTTGATTGCGAATTTGCATTGCGAGGGACCTAAGACAGTTGTTATTGATGCTACAGGGCCTTGTATGGTGACGGCTGCGGATATTAAGTATGACAGTGAAGTAGAGATAATAAACCCGGAGCTTCATATCGCGACTTTGAACAGTAGTGCTAAGCTTTATATGGAGATAACTTTGGACCGCGGTAGGGGATATGTTTCGGCGGAGCGCAACAAACAGCGCATGGATACGAATGTTTTGGGAGTTATACCTATTGATTCGATATATACACCGGTTTTAAAGGTTAATTATGCGGTTGAGAACACGCGCGTTGGGCAGATCACGGATTATGACAAGTTATCTTTAGAGGTTTGGACTAATGGCGTTATTAATGCGCAGGAGGCGGCATCGTTGTCAGCTAGGGTGCTTATGGAACATTTAAATTTGTTTGCTGATTTATCTGACAAAACGCAGAATGTTGGCATTTTGGTTGAGAAGGGCGATCATAGCAAGGAACGCATTTTGGAAATGTCTTTGGATGAATTGGATTTATCGGTTCGGTCGTTTAACTGCTTAAAACGTGCTGGAGTGCTTACTGTTGAGGACCTTGTTAAATTGACTGAGGAAGATTTGATGAAAGTTCGGAATTTGGGCCGGAAATCTTTGGAGGAAGTTATTCACAAGATTGAATCTTTAGGCTTTAATTTGAGGGAGTCTGACGAATAGAGATTTTTGTACGTTTTTTAAAGAGGCAAAAAATAAGTTTTGAGTAAAGGAGTGATTTTTGATGCCTGGTACACGAAAACTAGGGAGAGATACCGCTCATCGGACGGCGATGCTTAGGGCTATGGTAACTTTTCTTTTGGAGAATGGTCGAGTTGAAACTACGGTATATCGTGCAAAGGAAGTACGTTCTTTGACGGAAAAGATGATTACTATGGCTAAGGAAAATAATTTACACAACAAGCGCATGGCAATGGGATTTATAACTAAGGAAGACGTTGTGAAGAAATTATTTGACGAGATTGCGCCCAAATATTTGCAGGCAAATGGTGGATACACAAGGATTATTAAAATGGGGCCACGCAGAGGCGATGCAGCTGAGATGGCTATAATAGAACTAGTATAAGTTGCAACAATAGACATAGATTTAGATTTAACAGCCCCCTGAGAGGCACTTCGTTTTGGAGTTCTTTTTGGGGGTATTTTTACGTTTGTTTTATTAATAAAATTTTTTGAAAAAAGAAAAATAAGTGAGACACAGTGGTGTTTTGCGTCTCACTTACTATTAATATTGATTTTTCATTTAACTTAAAAAGTTAAAAATGAAAAGGTGATGTTATAAAGAATAGAAACGTAAATTTCTATTCGGGGTAATTATAACACTTTGGCAATACAAATGCAATGCATATTTATATGCAAAAATATATTAATATAATATGCAAAAAGATATGTAAGGTGAGGGTTTGAAAAAATTTAAAATACCTATAGTTCCGCCTACTACTAATAAGTGCATACGATTTCCTAATGACATTATTGAACAAGTTGAGGATTCTATAAAAGGGAAAGAGTGCACTTTTTCTGCTTTTGTGGTAGAAGCTGTTCGTGTAGCGCTTTGTAGTTTGGAAGAAGAAAAAAATATGAATGAGTAATTTTTGAAGCAAGATTTTTAGTTTCTGGATTTTATAATATAATTAAATTAACAATAAATGTATATGCATGTATGCAAGGCTGTTAAGTGACAGTTTTGCATATTTTTTTGTTTTAACTTGAGGATAATTGTAACTTTTTTGGAGAGCCTATTATAGGCTCTTTAATTAGCCACTTGCAGATGTTTTAAATAAAATTATTGACTAATATAAAAAAATATAGTATAATTACAACAATTAATAATAAGGGAGGACGCTGTAATGGGCTTTTTTGATAGGACGGGAAAAGTTGGCGAAATGAATGAAAAAAGTGAGAAAAAAGGTTTAGGGTTAAATGAGCTGAATGAGGATGAACTTCTAAACGTAGCTGGAGGGCAGGACTATCATTCGGAGCAGGAAAAAATGGCTAATGTCAATACAATAAAGTCGATTGTGAATGCGGTAAAGCGAGATACTGATAGATAATAATGCAGTCTTTTGAATTTGTTATAGTATCAAAAAGCAGAGGAATGGCATATTGTGTGAATTGTGAGGGAATTAACTGAAAGAACAACATTAAAAAGGAGGGGCGATTTTGCAGACAGCTGTTGCTACGGTTAAATGCATAGACTTTCGACCTCGATACTTGGACCAAATGGTGGAGTTGGGCGAAGAAAGGTTCGGCGAGAAGTATACGAGCGAAAGTAAATTACGATCGTATATAGAGAAAAAGGATAACATATGTAAGTTAGCTGTTAATGGGGAAGGCGACCGGTTGCTAGGATTTTTTTTGATGCATAGAACAAGCGTTTTGAGGCTTGCAAAAGAGTTTAAGATGAAGGCCCCGGAGATTGAGAGAGTTATTGGAGACAACAGGAAAATCTGTGTGGCAAAGTCGTTAGTGCTGCAAAAAGACGTAGAAAAGGGTGGCATAGCCACAAAGTTAGCCCAAAGAGGATTAGAAAAAGCTAAATCAAAGGGATTTTATTCATGCTGGTCTCCGCTTTGGATAAGGAAGGACGGCGCGATTCCAGCTCAGAATGTTATTGAAAGATTAGGATTTACGTTTTATAAGATTGTACATATGTTGTGGGTTGACGATGAAGATTATAAATGTATAGACTGCAAAGGCCCGTGCAAATGCGATGCCGCAGTGTATTACAAGATTTTGTAAAATAAAAAATTAAAATATACGTGCCAAGAGCAAAATTGTTCTTAGCGCGGTTTTTATTGCCTTTTAAATAGTATCAAAAATCCCCCTTTTTTATAGTGCTATCTTGAGTTTTTTAGATTCAAGTATACACCACAGATAAGGGGGACTTTAATTTTTTATATTAGGTTTTTAGTTACAGCCACAACCGCAGTCGTTATTGTTGTTGCCGCAGCAGCACATAATGAGTATCAATAGGATGATCCAAGAACAGCCTCCGCCAAAACCATTATTGTTACACATAGGGGCTTACCTCCTTTTGTTTATTTCAATATTATCATATGGGTTGCACCTTCTATGGGTTACAGCAAAAGGTAGTGATTTTTTAGAAAATTTTAAAATAGTGACAATTTTAATGAAATTCGCAGAATAATTAAGATAAATAGATGTAAAGTGGGCGTATTGGGGTTAAATTGACTTTATTTGACTTTGACCATTAACGGTTTATTGATTAAAATTAAGGTCAAAGATAGTTAAAGAGAAAACGTTGCTAAAGATTTTAAAGGAGATGAAAAACTTGGGAATAAGCGATGAAGTTGCAAGATACCTTTTAGAAATGCTGGAGGAATCGCAGGGAGATATACAAATTCAGCGAAATGAGTTGGCGAGCAATATGGGCTGTGTGCCGAGCCAGATAAATTATGTTATAACTTCAAGATTTACGCCGGAACACGGATACATTGTGGAGAGCAGGCGAGGCGGTGGCGGATATATTAGGATTACCCGCATAAAAACCGAAAAAAGTACAGCTATCATGAATATAATAAATGCTATAGGGGATCGGGTGGATGCACTTTCTGCCGAAATGATCATAGAAAGCTTGGTTCGGCGTGATATTCTTTCGGAAGGTACGAGCAAGTTGATGTTAAGTGCTGTTTCAGACAGGGCTTATGCGGACATTCCGGTAAATTTGAGGTGTGTACTCAGAGCATCGATATTAAAAAACCTGCTCTTGACTCAAGTGGATCTATAAATCAAACAAAGGGGGAATCTTTATGTTATGCCAATCTTGCGGAAAAAATCAAGCAAATACTCATATAAAAAGGGTGATAAACGGGGAGCTGACCGAATATATGCTGTGCGAAAAATGTGCGGCTAAGCTAGGGTACTCGAACATTTTTGAAAACTTGGGGTTTGGCTTCAGTTTCGATAATTTATTAGGCAGCTTTTTTGTGAATAATGAATCTCAGTTAATGCCGACAAGCAGCAAACGGTGCGATTTTTGTGGGTCATCTTTTGAGGATATCTCGAACACGGGAAAGGTCGGGTGTGCCAAGTGCTACGACGCGTTTTTTGATCAACTTATGCCGTCCATAAAAAGAATCCACGGCAACACTAAGCATGCCGGTAAGTTTGGTTCTAAAGCTAACGACAAGAAGAATACGATAAAAAGCAAAATTCAAGCTCTTGATGAAAAAATGAAAGTTGCGATAAGCGAACAGAACTTTGAAGAGGCTGCAAAAATCAGGGATGAGCTAAAAAAATTAAGAGGAAAGGAAGGTGAGAGCAATGAGTAAATGGTACGAAAAGGCCGGAGATTACAGTGACGTTGTGATTAGCACGAGGATTCGTTTGGCTAGGAATATTTTGAAATATCCATTTCCGTGCAAAATGAATTCAGCTATGAAGAGTGAGGTAATCGGAGACATCAAGGCGGCGCTTTTAAAGCCGGAGTTTAAAAACTATAACTTTAGTTGCTTAGAAGGGTCGGACGCTAGTATAGTTCAGCTAAAGAGCCTGGTGGAGTGCCATTTAGTGAGCCCGAACTTTGTGAACCCAGACAAATTTAAGGCTGTGTTTTTGTCCCAAAACAACGACACAAGCATAATGGTAAACGAGGAGGACCACATTCGGTTACAGGTGATGAAAGAAGGTCTAGCACTAGAAGATACTTACAGCACAGCAGACGAAATAGATAGCAAGCTCGATGAATCATTGAGATTTGCTTTTGATGAGCAGCTTGGCTACCTAACGCAGTGCCCAACGAATTTAGGAACGGGCATGAGAGCCTCAATAATGCTGCATTTGCCGGCCCTAAAGAAATGCGGAATGATTGAAAAAATATCATCAAGCCTAATAAAACTGGGCTTAACTATGCGAGGAATATACGGCGAGGGTACCGACCCTAAGGGAGACATATATCAAATTTCTAACCAGGTTACTTTGGGGATATCCGAAAAAATTGCGCTTAAGAACCTCAACGACATAACGCTGCAGATAATAACTCAGGAACGGAGCTGCCGCAAAGAACTGGCAAAAAACGTCCAGGTTGTCGATAATATAAGTAGATCAGTTGGGATTTTGAAAACGGCTAAAGTTTTGAACAACGACGAGTTCATGAAGCTTATTTCTAAAGTAAGGCTAGGTCTTTCCATTGGGCTAATTAAGGGGATTTCTTACGATGTTATAAACGAGACTACCATAAAATCACAGCCGTTCATGTTAATGCAAGCGGCAAAGGAAGAACTAACGCCGCTTAAGATAGACCAAAAAAGAGCGGAAATAATGAACGAAGAATTCAACAAAGTAGAAGTACTGTAAAAAGGGGAGAAACGTCATGTATAGGTTTAATGGATTTACAGAGAAGGCAAACCACGCAATGAACCTAGCGATTTTTGGAGCAGAGGAACTAGGACACACTTACGTGGGTAGCGAGCACATTTTGATGGGGCTTTTAAAGGAAGGCTCTGGCGTGGCGGCTGTAGTTTTGGATGAATTGGGGGTTTATAGCGACGAGCTAGAGTCTTTGCTAAAGAGCGAGATAGGCACGGGGCCCAAAAGTTCACTGAGCACGACCGACTTTACGCCTCGGACCAAAAGGGTTTTGCAAAACGCAGTGATGCAGGCTGCTAACTTAGGACATAATTATGTAGGTACGGAGCATCTGCTTTTGGCGCTAATTGGCGAGACGGACAGTTACGCAGTCCGATTTTTGAACGAGCTTGGCGCGAACACAAGGGACATCTTGGACAAATTGAACGAAGATTTTGGTGATCAAACCGCTGACGACACGATGTATGGCGGTAACATGCTGAATGACTCTTACCCTGGCAGTGGAAGTCCAGGCAAGACTGGCAAGACGAAAACAAAAACACTTGATCAGTTTGGCAAGGACTTAACGCAGATGGCGCAAAACGGAGCTATAGACCCGGTAATTGGCCGCCAGAACGAGATAGAACGGGTTATTCAGATTTTGTGCAGACGGACAAAAAATAATCCGTGCTTAATAGGAGAGCCTGGAGTTGGCAAAACCGCGGTGGCAGAAGGGCTGGCGCTAAAAATTGCATCTGGAGATGTGCCTGAGCTCTTAAAGGGGAAAAGAGTGATATCGCTAGATTTGACAGGGATGATCGCCGGAACGAAGTATCGAGGTGATTTTGAGGACAGAATAAAAAATGCCATAGAAGAGCTAAAAAAATCCGGTAACATAATCCTGTTCATAGATGAGCTGCACA
Source organism: uncultured Eubacteriales bacterium (assembly GCA_949068525.1). Taxonomy (GTDB): domain Bacteria; phylum Bacillota; class Clostridia; order Oscillospirales; family Acutalibacteraceae; genus CAG-557. The sequence goes on from CARTIQ010000007.1 coordinate 43,029, forward strand.
CGATAATCGGAGCGGGATCTGCAGAGGGATCGGCGGACGCTGCGAACATCTTAAAGCCCAGCCTGGCGCGGGGAGATTTTCAGGTAATTGGCGCTACGACAATAAAAGAATACAGAAAGCACATCGAGAAAGATGCTGCGCTAGAGCGAAGATTTCAGCCTGTCACAGTGGGAGAGCCTAGTGAAGAAGAAACTGTGATGATCTTAGAAGGACTTCGTGACCGATACGAAGCACATCATAAGGTGAAGATTACTGATGAGGCAATAAAATCCGCGGTAAAGCTGTCTTCGCGGTATATAACCGATAGATTTTTACCAGACAAAGCGATAGACCTCATTGACGAAGCGGCCTCCGGAGTGAGACTGAGGGCCTACACGGCGCCGGATAATTTGCAAAAGCTAGAAAATAAAATTAAGGAGATAGACAAAGAAAAGTCCGCCGCAATAAACGAGCAGAACTTTGAGTATGCAGCAAAACTGCGGGATGAAGAGAAATCAATAAAAAAGAAGCTAGAGGAACAGCGACGTTTGTGGCAAAGCAAGCACGAGAACACTAATGGAGCAGTCACAGAAAAGAATATAGCGCATATAGTGTCCAATTGGAGCGGAATTCCAGTAGCGCAATTAACGCAGGCCGAAAGCGCGCGACTTTTAAACATGGAGGATATCTTACACAAAAGGATCATCGGGCAAAATGAAGCCGTGGAGCAAATTGCAAAAGCCATCCGCCGTGGCAGAGTTGGATTAAAGGATCCGAAAAGACCGGTAGGATCGTTCATCTTTTTGGGGCCAACTGGCGTAGGAAAAACAGAGCTCTGCAAAGCTTTGGCGCAGGCCATGTTTGGCGACGAAAATGCAATTATACGGTTTGATATGTCTGAATATATGGAAAAACACACTGTCTCAAAGCTTATTGGCTCGCCGCCTGGCTATATTGGCTACGATGAAGGCGGCCAGCTAACAGAAAAAGTACGCAGAAAGCCGTACTCAGTAATACTCTTCGATGAGATCGAAAAAGCGCATCCAGACGTATTTAATATGTTGCTTCAAGTGCTGGAGGACGGTCACATAACGGACTCACAAGGCCGTAAAATTAACTTTAAGAACGCAATAATAATAATGACGTCTAATGTGGGAGCGCGGCTAATAACGGAAAAGCAGTCAAACTTGGGATTCTATGCCAATAGAACTGCCGAGTCTGACAAAGCTAAGCTAAAAGAAACTGTGATGGCAGAGCTAAAGAAGACCTTCAAGCCTGAGTTTTTGAACCGAGTGGATGATATAATTGTGTTCAACAAGCTAACAGAGGAAGACATAAAGCTGATCGCTAAAAATATGCTTAAAGATGTCAAAACTCGGGCAAAAAACCTGAATATAGACATTAATTTTGTAGAATCATCGGTAGATGAGATTTCAAAAGAGGGCTTTGACCCAGTGTATGGAGCTAGGCCATTAAGAAGAGCGATTCAGTCCAAAATAGAAGATAAATTATCGGAAGAAGTGCTAAAGGGCGAAGTGAAATCCGGACAAAAAGTACGGTGTAGCTACGACAAAAAGAAAAAGCAGTTTATTTTTAAGGATGTAGCACCAAAAACATCAGAAGACTAAAAACAAAAATGGTTTGGCCAACAGATAAATACTGCGGTCAAACCGTTTTATTTGTTATTAAGGGGGACATAAATTAACTAGACCAAAAACTAAAAATATGCACATTAGCATAGATTTTGCATAAACAATCAAATCAAAAAATTGCTGATTAGGAAATAAAATGACGTATTATAAGTGAACAAAAATTAGATCCTAGTATTTTATATTATTAGTTTCTATGATTTTATGTATTTAATAGTATAATATTATTTTTTGAACACACAGATTTTAGAAAAGCCGTGTATTTTTTTCTTGTAAATAACATTTAGTTTTTTACCCGGTTGACATTATAAAAGGGCCTTTTTTATGGTACAATTAATATAATCTTTACGGCAGCAAAGTTAGTAAGGGGTGAATTTTTTGAAAAAAGCAAAACCGCACAGCCTTATAAGATACTCAAAATTAACGGAAAAAGAGGCACGAGAACTGGTCCTTTTAAAGGCAGCTAGATGCAAGTGGCATAAATGTAGTTTTTGTGATTATCATCTTGATTCGAGTGAAAATATAGAAGAAAATTTCTCTATAAACAAAACGCAGTTAGACAAAGTTACAGGTGAATTCAAAATATTGGATGTTGCAAATTCTGGGAGTTTTTTTGAGCTTGACAGTATGACGGTTAAATATATAAAATACATATGCAATAAAGTGGATATTAAAACATTAATATGTGAGTCTCATTGGATGTATAAAGATAAAGTAAAAAAGCTTAAAGATGATTTTAAAAACATTGGTGTAAATTTAAAGGTAAGAATAGGCGTCGAGACGTTTGATTATTTGTTTCGTGAATCGTATTTAACAAAAGGAATCTCGGAATGCGACCCTTATGTAATATCGAAGTTTTTTGACCGTGTTTGTTTGCTGTTTGGGCTACCAGGGCAGACAGCCGAATCAATGCTTATTGACATAGAAATCGCGCTTAAATATTTTGAACAAGTACATGTTAATATAATGAATTCAAATACAACAAGAATTAAACCAAGCCCGAGCGTACTAAGACAGTTTAAAGAGAAAATATACCCGATATTTGCGGATAATAAAAGGGTAGAGATACTTTTTAGCAATACAGATTTTGGCATAGGGTAAATCAATAATTTATTGCAAAGTGCTTAGGCTATATAGCAGAAGAATTCTATAACGTGAGCAAAGATAAACTCTACTATTTTATGCACGGCACAAAGACGATTTTGTGACTAAATATGCTGCAAGTAGTTTGCTTGAAGCTTTTGCAGAAAGTTTTGCACAATTTGTAGCGGATTCAGATGTTGAGTCCGAAACATTAAAAAGGAAAAAGGAATTCTTCAATGATAACGAAGGCTTATTAACGATAAAGACTAAAATACTAAAAAACATAGAAAATAATAATATAGGAGAGATCACGCCAGTAACAGAATAAATATGCTTTAATTGGCAATATAAAATTTATTTTCAAGTCACTTTTCGCTGTAATTTCTATCTTAGAATTATAATTAGTTAAATTAATGATATAATTAAATTAAATAACGAATTAAAGGGGATTAATATGAAAAGAGTATGGGGAATGATTCTTAGTTTAATGTTATTAACTGTTGCTACTGGCATTAAGTTTGACATGGTGTCTTTTTCTGTATCTCAAGAAGCTATTTGGGATGAAAAGCTAAGACCTAAATCTTTGTCAGACAATTTATGTAAAGCAATTAGTAAATGTGACTTTGAATTTTTTAAGTATATTATTGAAGAAAAAAATTGTGATGTAAACGAACGATCTTATAATGGAAGTTTGCCGTTGTATTTGGTAATTTTACTTTCAAATGACCTTGAAAATGTAGAAATTGCGGTAAAAATGGCAGACCTACTTTTGCAACATGGCGCTGATCCATATTTAGAGGACCCGAAGGGCATATCTGTATTAGAATTATTTAATATGGCAGACCGAAGTTGTTTTAATAAAACTTTTGTAAAGTATGGTTTTGGTGTTTCCTAAGAAATAGACTTTGAATAAATGATCAGTTTTTTAGCAATATTAGCGATTTAAGGACATTGGGTAAGATTTTCTCGCGGTATCTTTTTGCGTTTTATTTCTCAAATTAAAAACTTTGTGGATGACTTTTAATCAAGGTGTCCGGAGTTCGAATCTCCGATGGCTCACCATTCAAAATACCACAGTGATTAAATGCACACTGTGGTATTTTTCTATATAAAAATATTTTTTAAATTATTGCTTCTTTGGAGCCTATTTAAACCCCTTAAACCCCGTATGCTCCCATAGGGTCGATCTCCATTTCGTAGAAAAGCTTATTTTTTACACGAATCAAAATTTCTGTGAAGTCCGAAAACCTAGTAATCATGCGGTTTTCGAAGTGGAGCTGGAGAAGAGACTTGAACTCTCGACTTCATCATTACGAGTGATGTACTCTACCAACTGAGTTACTCCAGCAAATCTAATATTACAACTTAATTATATCATCCAAAGCTTGATTAAGTCAATAAATTTAGACCAAAAACCTTAGAAACGTATTGATCTTTTCCAATATTAATTGTATAATTAATACATGCAAGATTTAATATGCCGGTGTGATGGAATTGGTAGACGTGACGGACTCAAAATCCGTTGATGGTGACATCGTGTGGGTTCGAGTCCCACCACCGGTACCATCCCTAGAAGACGTCGGTTAATGTAAGAATTAATCGACTTTTTGTTTTGCC
>CARTIQ010000008.1 GCA_949068525.1 uncultured Eubacteriales bacterium
AGCCTCGCAATTATTCTAAATAAGAAAAAAGCCCCGATATCGCACAGGTATCGGGATTCTTTATGCCATTAAAGCAGTACATAGTGCATAAAGTCTAATTTAATTTTACCACGTAACTATGTATACTAGCTTTTTTATAATATTAATAACAACTATTGAATAGAACAGTCCAAATAGTGATCCAAATCTTCATCGTCTTTTCGCTTTTTTTCAAAATAAACAATAGCAGTAGCCACGGCAGCGGCAATAGTTGCAGCGATAGCTACAATCGCAATAACCCACCCCATTTTATCGTTACGTCTCATAAGGTGCCTCCCCATAGTTTAATAAAAACATGATACTCAAAAACCTCAAAAAAGTCAAGTATACACACATAAACAAAAAGGCAGAACAAAAACGTTCTGCAGTAGACAAAATAAAAAGGAGAAAAAAGTTAAGCGGATGCAGAATTCAATTTGCGAGCGAGTGCAGATTTCTTTCTAGAAGCGGTGTTCTTATGAAGAATCCCTTTAGCAACGGCCTTATCGATCTTTTTTACAGCCAAACGAACAGACTCAACTTTATCGGTAGCATTAGCAGCAACAGCAATAGAAGCCTTCTTAACAGCTGTCTTCAAAGAAGAATTATAAGCCTTATTTCTAGCGGTTTTAGTAGCAATAACTTTAACGCGCTTTTTAGCAGATTTAATATTCGGCATTTTACGAAATGCCCTCCCTTCATGATCAAAATTAAATAAATTAACAATTACAAATAATGATAACACGTCCCAAACGAAAAATCAAGTACTTTTTTATTTTTATGCGAAGAGTAAAAAAGGATGTGGCAAAAGGTATACGACGGAAAAAGCGCGCCAATAATATAACAAAAACGGTATAAACCACATAAGAGAGGCAAAATGAGGATGCAATTAAGAACCGACTTAGCAATGGAAGCCGTGAAGAGCTTAAAAAGCCAAATTGAAGGGGTACGGCAAGTCAAAAAAACAGAAGGCGCGCTAAAAATAACGCAGGTAACGATTGAAAACGAGTCCGCAGCACAAAAGATAGGCAAATTAATAGGAGAGTACATCACAATAGAGTTGCCAACTTTTACAGATAATTGCGACAAAGCCGAGGAAAAATCGGAGACAATAGCAGGCCAAATAAAAAGCTTATTACCGCGCAAAGGGCTTGTCTTTGTAATCGGGTTGGGTAACGAGGCGATAACCCCGGACGCATTAGGTCCCAAAACGATAAAGTCTATACTGGCAACACGCCATATTTCCGGAGAAATCGCACGTTCAGCAGGGCTAGATTCGTTGAGGCCAGTAGCGGCCATGGCTCCCGGAGTCTTAGGTCAGACCGGCATAGAGGTGAGCGAAGTTATCTTGAGCATCATAAAAAGGATAACTCCATCGGCGCTGATTGTAATCGATGCGCTTGCCTCTGCAGAAACTAGTCGGCTGGGTACGACCATACAGATTTGCAACACAGGGATCTCTCCTGGCTCTGGAGTTGGCAACGCACGGCCAGGCTTAAACGAGGAGACAATGGGAGTACCTGTAATTGGTGTTGGGATACCGACTGTTGTGGACGCACAAACTTTGGCAAGAGATCTATTTGCAAGGGAAGACAATGATGCTCGATATTTGGACGAAATAAGCAACAAGACGATGCCGCGCGGTGAGAGAATGATTGTGACACCAAGAGAAATCGATTTGCTGATTGAACGATCGTCAAAATTGCTAGCCATGTCGATAAATTCAGCGCTGCAACCAGATTTTTCGGCCAAAGAGATAATGGCGCTATTATAATGATGGCCAACGTTCTGGGCATAAATCTCGTCCGATTTGCATAATTTTACCAAAGACAGAAATTTTAAGGGCAGTTGGAGGTAAAAGGATGTTGATTGACTCGCGAAAAGTAAAAAAAATGATCTTTTATTTTTTGTCAAGCAGCTCGGCTTTGGTGTGCTGCTTGTGTCTAACGGCAAAAGTTTTTGAACTGTCTTGCAACAACCTTCCCCTTATTGAGCTGTTTTCGATGAGCTTTATTATGTCTGAGGGTGACCTCCGCAGCAACGAAGCCAAGATTAATGTATCTGATTATGACGCGCAAAAGATAATACATCTAGATATACACAAGCCCGAAGTAATGGTGAATACGCAGGCCTTCGGGGGAAATAATAACAGTGCAGACGAGGATTCAAACAAAGACTTAGACTACCCAGATATCAAAGACTTTTCAATCCCTCATAATGAAGGCGAGAATACGTTCAAGATTATAGAGAGCCACTTTGGCGACAGCGGGATAAAGTACGAGAATTTTTATGTAAATAATAAATCTGGAACGGACCTTAATATCGCAGAAGAGCTGCGAAAGAGACCTGATGTGAACATAAAAAAGGACGGAACACCGCAAGTTTTGATTTATCATACGCATACTTGTGAGGCGTTTATGGATAAAGATCAGGGATTCTACTACGAGAGCTTTTACCCTCGGACAGAAGACAAGCGATACAGCGTCGTCAGGGTTGGTGATGCGATCTGTGAAAGCCTGAAAAAGGCTGGCATAGGCTGTATTCACGATACAACTTGCCATGATTCACCAAGCTTTAGTGGTTCTTATAAACGCAGCGCGGAAACTATAGACAGAAATTTGGCAGAGTACCCCTCAATTCAGGTGACGATAGATATTCACCGCGACACAATCGGCAACAACGAGCGCGGCAAGATAAAGCCTACCTTTAAGGTGAACGGAAAAAAGGCGGCTCAAATTATGATTATGGCTGGCTGCGACTTGGATGGAAGTATGAACTTCCCCGATTGGGAGTATAACCTACGGTTTGCACTAAGGCTCCAGAAAGCGTCAGAGAAATTGTACCCTGGTATGACGCGTTCGATGTTCTTTGGCCCCGTAAAATACAACATGAACAAGACACATGCATCGCTGCTAATAGAGGTGGGAACAGAAGTCAACACCCTAAACGAAGCGGTATACACAGGCACACTGCTAGGCAACGCGCTCGCAAAGGTGTTTGAAGGTCTATAATAGCAAAAACAAAGGATGGTAAAAATGCAAAGATGGCGTAATCACATAAGAACTGTGTTTTATAGCATGATCTCAACATGGCTGATGCTAACACTGATTATGGGGTTTATTATAGTAGAGAAAAATACCAGACGGATAGGTTTTGCCGATAATAACCCCTGGTTTGTTTATAAGGATTCGCAAAACGGCGGGCATTATATTAAAATTAGGTTTATGAATAAGCCTCAAGTTATAGATTTTTCCTTCATATACGCCATTACGGATGAAATCTCGCATAATGTGAGCCAAGCTATAAATATAATTCAAAATATGGCAAAAAACATATAAAAATAAATTTAATGTTGCGCAAAAGCGTAAATATGCTATAATATTGGTGTGTTTTTAACTTTTTTGCATATTGTGTTACAAAAAAGGAGGTTTGCACGAAGTCTTGCGTTCAAGTTGCGCATTATATCGTGATTTTAAATATGAAAAATAATTTTAATAATTTTTTTAAATTTAAAATTTCATTGCTCATCATTGTTATAGGCTTAAGCTTCATCTATGCAGGCTTTTCTTTAGATGATATTGCTGTGGGGGTTGACAATGATTCGGACAGTTCACAAACGCGAGTTTTTAGCAGTGAGACCTCTGGAACGACTGTAAATAGTTCTAACACTAGAAGCCGTGTAAGTTCATCGACATCTTCAAGCAGTGAGAGGGTTGGAGTTTCATCATCGTCAAGCGCTACGTCGAGCAATCAAGGCGGTTCTAGCTCCTCTACCGCTAGCAATTCTACCTATTCCTCGTCAAGTGGCACGAGTTCTTCTCAGAATAACTCAAACAATGCGCAGCAGCCGGCCTCCCAAGAGAGCCAGCCTCAGACGAGTTCTAAACCGACTCAGTCCATAAGCGAAGAGCCGAAAAATTCATCTCAAAATGTTGCTCAGAATGAGACAACCCCAGAAGAAAAAAATAAAGCGGAGTCAGCAGAAGAAAAGCCAAAACCGCCAGAAGATTTGCCATCTGTAGAGGATGAGGAGATTGCATTTCCCGAAGTAGCAACGCCAGCAAGTGCCGAAAAAGAGACGAAACCTAATTATTTTGCAGGTGTTATAGCTTGGGGTTGCATCCTAGGGGGCATCGCAATGGTGGTTTTTATTATGATAAAAGGTAAAAGCTCTGCTGATTTACCGGTTCAAAGATTATCGGGCAACAAAAAGCGCAGGCGAAGGGGTAAACACCTGCTACCAGATAATTATTATAGAGAAAAATTTTGATATAGATCAAACGACAAAAATGGCGCGCACAAAGAATGCGTGCCTATTTTTTTAGAACAATTTTATGAAAAACTTTTTTACCTTTTTTTATTATGACATATCCTTCAGCAAAATCAGAAAGAGCCAAAGATTCATTAATGTTTAGGACTTTTTTTGTTTTATTCTTTAACAAAATAGAAATGCCTCCTTGCGCAATTAACCGCCGTGCTTCGCCATTTGACGAAGCTAATTTTGATATAGTCAATAATTCGATTATAGAAATTTTGCCGTCCGAGAAAGCGTCAGTAGAAATGCATGTAAATGGTATATCGTTTGTATCTTGCCCAGAACAAAATATAGTCTTGGCAGCATGGTGTGCTTTGGTTGCTTCGTCTTTGCCATGAATTGCAGCTGTGACTTCAAGTGCCAAAATTTCCTTTGCACGATTTAGCTCTTGACCCTCGAGTTTGCTTAGCTCAATAATTTCGTCCATGGGCAAAAACGTAAGCATTTTGAGACATTTTATCACATCTTTATCGTCAATATTGCGCCAATACTGATAAAATTCATACGGTGAAGTTTTGGCAGCGTCTAGCCAGAGGGCGCCCTTTTCGGTTTTGCCCATTTTTTTGCCCTCACTATTGGTCAAAAGCGCAAGTGTCATGCCAAAAACGTCCGTGTTCTCCTTTTTGCGCACCAGCTCAACGCCACCGATAATATTGCTCCACTGATCATCGCCGCCCAACTCCAGTACACAGCCATATTTGCGGTTTAAAATAAGAAAGTCGTAGCTTTGCATCGGCATATAGTTGAGTTCAAAGAACGAGAGCCCGCGCTCTAGCCGTTGTTTGTAGCACTCAAAGGAGAGCATCCGGTTAACAGAAAAATGCACACCGACCTCACGCAAAAAGTCAATATAATTAAGGTTTGCAAGCCAATCAGCGTTGTTCACCACGATTGCTTTTTCTTTGGAAAAATCGATTAATTTTGATGTCTGATTCTTAAAGCAATCTATGTTGTGTGAAATCATTTCATTTGTTAGCATTTTGCGCATATCGGTTTTCCCGCTAGGGTCACCAATAAGCCCGGTGCCCCCGCCAAAGAGCACGATGGGGGTGTGGCCGGCTTTTTGCAGGTGAGAGATGACCATGATTGGGATGAAATGGCCGATATGAAGGCTATCGGCGGTTGGATCGAAGCCTATGTAAAACGTGATATTTTGTTTATTCAGAAGATCTTTAATTTTTTCTTCGTTTGTGGTCTGTGCAATGAAACCTCGCTCCTGTAATATTTCAAAAACGCCCATCAAAAACATCCTTTCAAACACTGACACGAAATTTAGTAGGAAAGGTCCCGCTGTATGGAAGACAGAGGGAACAATTTAATTTTAAAACCTTAATAAACATAAACATTTTAACAAAGAAAGGCGGGCCTGTCAACCCGCAATAGATGTGGATTGCGCTTAAATTTAAACTGGGCGTTGACAAATTTTTAAGAATGTGTTAACATAAAAAAGCCGCATATTGTGGGTTTTGTTAAAATAATCTGGCACGCTGCGACTGCGTTAAAGATTTACCTATTAGTAGCGAGACTTTTGAAAAAGGCTGGTGCCAAAATATGTTTGCAATTATCGAATCTGGCGGTAAGCAGTACAAAGTACAGCAGGGAGATGTTGTGTTTGTTGAGAAGCTTGCAGCGGATGAAGGGGCAAGTGTAGAATTTAAAACCATTGCTATTTTAGACAATGGCAAGGTTGCTACCGGAAACCCTGTGGATTCTGCCAAAGTGGTTGGAACGGTTTTGAAAAACGGGAAAGGCAAGAAGATTACTGTGCTTACCTATAAACCGAAAAAGAGCGAAAAGCGAAAGCTCGGCCATAGGCAACCATATACAAAAGTGCAAATTGAATCGATTAATGCTTAAATGTTGACGATTTTAGTTTGAGATTATATGATAAATATAGATTTTTTTGTTTTAAAAAACGGGATACTTTTGGGATTTGACATTTATGGCCACGCTGAACGCAATGCGTGCGGGAAAGATATAGTTTGTGCGGCTGTTTCTTCGGCTGCTTTTATGGTAGCCAACACTATATCTGAGGTTATTAAAATTCCGGCGGATATTAAGGTTTGCGATTGTGGCGAGATGTGTTTGCAGGTTAATGAAAAAGACGCTGCTTTGTGTTGTGATATTTTGTTGGGGTTTAAGCTTCATATGGTCAATATGGAAGAGCAGTATCCTAAAAATATTAGTGTGAATTACGTGGAGGTGTAGCTTTATGCTTAGAATAAATATTCAGCTGTTTGCACATAAAAAAGGTATGGGCTCGACTAAAAATGGTCGAGACTCAGAATCGAAACGTCTGGGCGTTAAACGTGCGGATGGTCAGGTTGTGCGTGCGGGGAATATCCTCGTTAAACAGAGAGGAACTCATGTGCACGCAGGCGAAAACGTTGGCCGGGGTTCTGATGATACACTTTTTGCACTCATTGATGGAAAAGTAAAGTTTGAGCGGTTTGGGCGCAACAGAAAACGTGTTTGTGTTTATGCTGCCGAGTAAATTTGCTTTATTGCTGATTTTGTAAAATGAGTAAAATTTGTAAAGAACCTTTTGGACTGACTGAGCCGGGGTTCTTTTTTGTATTTGTTTTTTTGTTTTAAATGTTTCGAGAAATAGGTGACATTATGTTTGTGGATGTAGCTAAAGTTAAACTGAAGGCTGGAGATGGCGGGAACGGAGCGGTATCGTTTCATCGCGAGAAATATGTTCCTTCTGGTGGGCCGGACGGCGGAGACGGCGGCAAGGGCGGCGATATAATTTTTGTTGCGGATAGAAATCTTGCAACGCTGGCGGATTTTCGGTATAAACGAAAATATATTGCAAAAAATGGAGAAAGTGGAAAGGCTTGTCGATCATCGGGTAAAAGTGCGCCGAATCTGGTGGTCCATGTGCCGAGAGGCACGATAGTTAGAGAATTGATAAGTGGAAAGATCATTGCGGATATTTCTACTGACGCGGAGACGGTTATTGCGAGAGGTGGCAAAGGCGGGTTTGGCAATATGCACTTTGCAACGCCGACTCGCCAGGCACCTCGATTTGCCAAACCTGGTACAAAGGGCGAAGAGCTTGAGGTTCAGCTGGAGTTAAAATTGTTGGCGGATGTTGGTTTGGTGGGGTTCCCAAATGTTGGAAAGTCCACTTTAATCTCGGTAGTAAGCCAGGCGAGGCCAGTGATTGCGGATTATCATTTTACTACACTTACGCCTGTTTTGGGTGTGGTACGGATGCACGAAGAGTCTTCTTTTGTAGTTGCTGATATCCCGGGGTTAATCGAAGGGGCTTGCAAAGGGCTGGGGTTAGGACATCAGTTTTTGCGGCACATTGAGCGATGTCGGTTATTGGTGCATGTTGTGGACATTGCCGGAAGCGAGGGGCGTGACCCGGTTGAAGATTTTGAAGTGATAAACCGAGAATTGAAAAGTTTTGATGAAAAATTGGCTGTTAAACCGATGATCGTTGCGGGCAATAAGTGTGATCTGGCTAGTGACGAGCAGATTGAATATTTTAAAAATTATGTGGAGGCTAAAGGATTCAAATTTTTCCTGATAATGGCGCCGATAAACCATGGAGTAGATGATTTACTGCTTGGAATAGAGGCAATGCTAGCGAAACTGCCACCGATTACCATTTACGAGCCGGAAGAACTGCCGGAAAATTTATTCAAGCAAGCGGATAGCGAAGTTGAAGTCACGACGCGAAACAGTGTATATTTTGTTACTGGAGAAAAGGTTTTGCGGCTTGTAGAGTCGGTGAACTTGGACGATTATGAATCACTGCGATATTTTCACAAAATGCTTGGAATTTTTGGTGTGCTGGAAAAATTAAAAAATGCCGGGATAAAGCAGGGCGACACCGTGAGCATTTATGATTTTGAATTTGAATTTTTAGAATAGCGTCGGGGGTAAAGACTTGGAACGGTTATATAACGGTGGATGCGACTATAGGACCATGAGTCCGCTAAATTTAGCGTTTGTGGGCGACGGTGTGTATGATCTGTTTGTGAGGGAATGGCTTGCATGCAGCGGTAACTACCCGGTTGGGAAGTTGCATAGGCTGAAGGTGGAGAAGGTTTGCTGCAAGGCCCAGGCTGAATTTATGAATGCATTAATGCCAAAACTGACAGAAGAAGAGTTGGCAATTTTTAAGCGAGGTAGAAACGCGCATACTTGCCATACGCCAAAGAATGCAACGAGCGAAACGTATCATACCGCAACAGGGTTGGAGGCTTTGATTGGATACATTTATTTAAAGGGCGATATACCGAGAGTTAGAGAGATTTTGAGCTTAATTGAAAAAACTTGAAAATAAATTTAAGATAAAACTAGGAGTGGTTGTGTTATTATGAATAGACTTAAGAGCGCGAATGTGGCTGTTTGGGCGCAGGACATTTTTGTGATTTTGCTAGGGTGCTTTGTGTACGCGATTTCGATAAATTGCTTTACCGATCCCAACAATATTTCTCCGGGTGGAGTTATTGGTATTGGCCAGCTAGTTGGCGATTTGACCGGCTTCCCTAAAGGGCTTTTTTGCTTGCTTATTAATATTCCTATATTTTTGTGGGCTTTTGCAGAGCTAAACTGGCGCGGCTTAATAAAGAATTTGTTTGCAACGGTAGCGTTGAACGTTTTTGCAGACTTGACTGTGCCTATTTTGCCGGAGTATAAAGGGGACATGATGATAGCTGCGATATTGGCGGGCATAAGCGGAGGCATAGGACTTGGCTTAATATTTACCCGTGGTGCGGCGACGGGAGGAACAGACCTCTTAGCAACTTTGACAAAGATACATATCCCGCACATCCCAGTGGGCAAAATCTTGATGCTTATAGATGGTACGGTTGTAGGGGTTTCTACGGTTGTGTATAGCATTGGGAGCAGTGACCCGTTTGCGATAATTAATGGTGCGACGTATGCGGCGATCCTGCTGTTTGTAGAGACAAAGCTGATAGACGCCATGATGTATGGCACGAGCCTCAGTACAGGGCGAGTGATGTTTATTATATCGAAGAAAAGTACCGAAATTTCGCAAAGAATAATGGGAGATATAAAAAGAGGCGTTACTGTGCTAAAAGGGAAGGGCGGATATACTGGTAACGAAGAAGAGATCCTTATGAGTGCGGTAAGGAAGCAAGAGGTACACAAAATTTATGATATCATAAAAAAAGAGGATAAAGACGCATTTGTTATAGTTGGTGAGGCTGGGGAGATTACAGGTCTCGGATTTAAGTCTTTGGACGAAGAGCTAGAACGCTCAGAATTTTTTAAGAAAATAGCAGAAAAAAAATTTGCAAATAATAAAAATGTTTGCAACAACAGTGAAAACGTCTAATTTACAGTTTTACTTAGTTTGCAAATTTGCATAAAAAGAAGCAGCATTCCAAAAATCTGGAATGTTGCTTTTTAATTAAAATGATATCATAATTATTTTATAACATTTTCACTTTAAACTAACTTATTGGGGATACTTTAGCGTTTTTCGTTATTGTTCTTGTTTTGCTTGTTATCATTTTTATTGTTGTTACTGTTGTTTTTGTTCTGATTTTGGTTTTGGTTCTGATTATTTTGTGCCATTACGTTCACCCCCCACGTCAACGGTATAACTTTTAGAAAATTAAGATATTGCCTTTGCGACCAAAAAATAGTTTAAATTTTAAATTAATTTTTGACCGCAATAGTATTATTAACGTAAAATAAAAAAATATTCAAAAATTTAAAAAGGAGTTTCCATATGCAGTTGCCGCTTGAATATAAACGCGAGCTTGAAAATTTATTTAAAGAGGGTAGCGAATATCGGAGGTTTATCTCGTGCTATGATGAACCGCCTTATAGAGGAATCCGGATAAACACTTTAAAGGTTTGTGATGAGAGGTTTAAAGAAATTTTTAAATTTAAAATAAAAAAGTCGCGATTTTCAAAGAATAGTTATTACCTGGAAGAGGTAGTAAAATCAATAGGCAACTTGCCGTTACACCATGCAGGGGCTTTTTATGTGCAGGAACCATCGGCGTCTTCAGCTGTTGCTGCTTTGGATCCGAACCCTTACGAAAAGATTTTAGACTTATGCGCAGCGCCAGGAGGCAAATCAACACAGATTGCAGCTGCTTTAAAGGGGCATGGACTTTTGTGGTCAAACGAGGTTGTTGGCAGCAGAGCCAGGGTTTTGCTCTCGAACATTGAGCGGATGGGCGTTAGGAATGCTGTGATTTCTTCGTGCTCGCCAGAGGTTTTATGTGAAAAATTATGCGGCTTTTTTGATAAAGTTTTGGTAGACGCGCCGTGCTCCGGTGAAGGGATGTTCCGCAAGAATCCGGAGGCTATTATAGAATGGTCGCCAGAACATGTAAAGGCTTGCGCTAAACGGCAGCTAGCAATCTTAAAGACGGCGGCAAAATCCTTAAAAAAAGATGGTATTTTGGTGTACTCGACGTGCACATTTTCTCTGGAGGAAAACGAGGGAGTCATATACAAGTTCTTGCATGAGAACCCCGATTTTGCACTGGAAGACATCGATGAGCAATTTGGACGAGCTGCTTGTAACGTCGGGCTGAGTAGCGAGTTGATAGATACCAGCAAGGCTAGAAAAATTTTCCCGCAAGACGGCGGTGAAGGACATTTTGTTGCTAGGATGAGGAAAGTTAATGATGACGCAAAAAAAGTGCATGATTTTAATTATAAAACAGCGAAAAGTACAGATAATAAGCTTGGGTATGAAATTTTCTCGCAGCTGTTTAATTGTGAAGTTTATGGAAAAATAGTTAAGGCTGCAGGTAAATTTATCATTTTGCCAGAAGGTTTAGCGGATATCGCAAGGCTGAATGTTCTAAGAGCGGGCGTACTTTTGGCTACGAGTAAAGGTTCCGGTTGGGAGCCAGCACACGCAGCTTTTATGGCTGCATCCAAAGATGAGCTCAAGTTTAATATAGACCTAGACTCCGGCTCAAGCGAGATTTTAGAATACTTAAGCGGACGTGAACTTTCAATTAACGATAAGCTTATCGGTTATGTGGGTGTTTGCGTAGACGGCATTGTGACAGGTTTTGGCAAGGCTGTTAACGGTCGCCTAAAAAACAAGTACCCTAAGGGTTTGCGTCTTTTGGCTTAACTTACTATAAAGCCGAGAAGTTTGCATAAACCGAGTGCAGGTGCTATAATTTCGATGTAAAATATTGTAGAGGTGAAGAAGATGCCGGCAGCGATTACACATTATTTGCAGGTGGAGCGTGTTTTGGTGGGGCTTGCAAAGTTGCATCCGGGGCTTGAATATAACAAAAATGCTGTTTTGTGGGGTGCACAGGGGCCAGATTTTATTTTATCCCACAGGTCGTTACCAGGCCAGTCGGGCCGGAGTATAAAAAAATATGGGGCATATTTGCAGGAGGAAGACATTAATAATTTAAGGGATGAGGTTTTTTCTGCTATCCCAGAGGAAAACTTTACGCGGCTTGAGAAGTCCTATTTAGTCGGATTTTTTTGCCACAGCATTTTAGATAGGTTAGCGCTCCCGTTTATTAACTATAGCTCGCAGAGTCTTGCCAATTTGAACAAAGGCTGCGATTTGCAGATTTGCAGAAATAATGTAAAATCGGCGCTGGACGTGATAATATTAAGGTACGAAAAGCAGCAGCTGCCGAGTAGCATTAGGCTGAAGAGCTTGCTGCCCAAGGATGAAAAAGTAAAAAAGTTTATGGTAGAGCTGTTTTATAATTTGCTTACGGAAAATTACAATGTGGCTGTGAAAAAAGAGGATTTTTTTGAGGCTATGTGCGATTTTAGAAAATTTTTTGGGCTCATGACTGATAGAACGGGTATAAAAAAGGAATTCGTAAAAAAGATAGAAAGGTGGCAGGGGAAGGATGCCTACATGTCGAGCTATATAAGAGATTTGACCGAGGACGACAGCTATGATTATTCGAACTTGTCACACAGCATTTGGAATTGGCCTATGGATGGCGGAGAGGAACGCACGGACAGCTTTTTTGACATTTACGAACAGTCTATTGTGGACTCCATCGCATTTGCGGACAAATTTATTTTGCGCGGCTAAATCGAATTTATCGGTAGCAAGTAGAACACCGAGGTTGAAAAAAAGGTAGTTTTTTGGTATAATGGCCCTTGGAATTTTAAATACAAAAATAAAAATGAGGTATGATTTTGGTTTTGCGCAAGTGGGAAGATATCCCATCGGCATTGAAAAACGAACGTACGCGGCATTATTATGAGGTTTTGAGCAGAAAGAAATTTAATCTTTTTTTGAAACGAGTATTTGATTTTATAGTTGCGCTATTTTTGCTGGTTTTGCTAGCGCCTGTTTTTGTTGTTGTGGCTATCCTTGTAAAACTGACTTCCGTTGGCCCGATTTTATACAAGCAGGAGCGGGTTACTACATATGGCCAGATTTTTAGGATATATAAATTTAGGACAATGGTCGAAAATGCCGACAAAATGGGATCTTTAGTTACGCTTGATAATGATACTAGGGTTACCAAGGTAGGACGTTTTTTGCGCCGGTTTCGGCTGGATGAGATTCCGCAGCTGTTTAATATAATTTTGGGGCAGATGAGCTTCGTGGGTACGCGTCCAGAAGTTAAAAAATATGTAGATGCTTATTCGGACGAGATGCTTGCAACTTTGTTTATGCCGGCGGGTGTTACTTCTTTGGCGAGTATAAGCTTTCGGGATGAGGATAAACACTTGGATAACCGCGAAAGCGTGGAGGCTACTTACATAAACAAAATTTTACCGAAAAAGATGAAGCATAACCTTGAGTATATCGAGAAGTTTAACATTTTCTATGATATAACTTTGATGATAAAGACTATTCTGGCTGTGGTTAACTGATTTTAAATTTTGAAAAGTTTTGGCTAAGATGCAGTTTAATTTGTAAAGAGGAAATGATGCGTGGTTATGAGGATTATAAAGTTTTCTCCACCGGATATTGGCAACATGGAGATAAATGCGGTTAGCGAGGTTTTGCGGTCGGGCTGGATAACTACGGGCCCTAGAGTGAAGGAGTTTGAGGCGAGGATTGCGGAATATTGCCATACCCCCAAGGCGGTTTGCTTAAACTCTGCGACTGCCTGCATGGAGCTGATTCTTCGTGTTTTGGGCATTGGGCCTGGAGATGAAGTCATAACCAGCGCGTATACTTATACGGCGTCAGCGAGCGTTATTTGTCACGTGGGCGCAACGCCTGTTTTGGTCGATACGGCTAAGGGATCCTTCGAGATGGACTATGATCTTTTGAGCAAGGCTATCACTCCTAGGACAAAAGCGATAATTCCAGTGGATTTGGCTGGCCGTATGTGCGATTACAACAGAATTTTTGAAATTGTTGAAAGCAAAAAGAATTTATTTGATCCTAGGAATACGATTCAAGCAGCGTTTAAGCGGGTAATCATCGTTGCGGACGCTGCGCATGCGTTTGGAGCTTTGTGCAAAGGTGAGGTTTGTGGTTCTGTTGCGGACTTTACGAGCTTTTCTTTTCACGCGGTTAAGAATTTGACTATAGCAGAGGGCGGGGCACTTACTTGGCGCACTCACACTGGAGTGGATAATGAGTCTTTATACCGGAAGTTTATGTTATGGTCGCTGCATGGGCAGTCTAAGGATGCCTTGGCCAAGACGACGCCGGGCAGTTGGGAGTATGATATTGTCTATCCGGGGTACAAGTGTAACATGACGGATTTGATGGCTGCTATAGGGTTGGCCCAGCTTAAGCGGTATAATTCTCTTTTAGAAAAAAGAAGACATATAATAAATACATATGATGAAGCCCTGCAAGACTCATCAGTGTCTGTTTTAAGGCATTTTGATGAGGAGAATAACTCTAGCGGACATTTATATTTGACGCGGCTAAATGGTAAGGACGAAAACACCAGAAATAAGCTAATTGAACTGATGGCACAAAAAGGAGTCGCGACGAATGTGCACTATAAGCCGTTGCCGATGTTTACTGCCTATAAAAATTTAGGGTTTAACATAAAGGACTTTAAAAATGCTTATGACACCTATAAAAACGAGGTAACACTGCCGCTGCACACACTGCTTGAAGATGAGGACGTTGACTATGTGATAACTTCGTTTAGGGAATGCCTGCCCCGAATTTAGGTAGCGGATAAAGAAATGTATGTATAAGGAGTTGGATGTTGATTGCTTAAGTCGATAATAAAAGCTTGCTCAAGGAACTTTTATAACGAGACCGCGTTTAGGATCACTTATTTTGTTAGTTTGCTTTTTAGTGGTGTTGCCTTTTTGGACATCTTATCGGTGCCTTTATGTGCTGCAACGCTTATTTGGTCGGCTCTAATTTTAATACATAAGATAAAATTGGGAACTTTTAACGTAAAATATTCAAAAATTGTTATGCTATTTCTTTTATTTTCGATGATTACTGCAGTTATAAATATAACAGTAGGCTTTCCAATTAACGTTCTGGCTGAGATAGTCATTATATATCATGCGGCGATTTGTTTCTTTTTATTTTACGGAATGTCTTGTGATATAGCCGATTTTGATGAGATAAAAAAAGAAATTATTTTGGCGTGCAAGGTTTTGGTTGTTATATCAACTTCGTTGGTGCTTTTGAGCTTTATACTTTTGATTTTTAAAGATTCGTTCACATTTAGCTTGCCTTTACCGCCTATAATTGAAAAATACGGACGGTATATCCGTGTGGTTGGAATTATAAAGGGCGAGGAGTCCGTACGATTTACTGGAGTATTTATTAACCCCAATATATTGGCATTTTGCTCGACTGTTTCTATAATTTTTTGCCATATTCTTTATAGAACAGACCAAATTTTTAATTTAAAGAGAAAATGGTCAAAAGTTTTGCTTGTGACGTTAATTGTTTCTGCTCATTTTTTGGCTTTGGTGCTAAGCGACTCTATTGCATCGTTCTTGTTTTTGGTAATTTATGCGGTGCTGTGGATGTTTTACAAAATGATTTTAGAGAATAAAATTTCGTCGATAAAATTGATTGCAAAGCATAGCGCGTTTTTTTTGATGGGATGTTTTATACTTGTCCTGGGCCTTTTTGGCTTTAGAGCTTGCTTTCAAAACAACGCTTCGGATATAATTGATAATGTGTATTCAATTATCACTAACTATACCTCAAATCCAGACATTAATAATGATATAATCCATTTTGGCAGACCTAATTATGACATTCGCGATGGGAGTGGCAGAAGCCGGCTCTTGGCGCAAGGATTCTATATATTTTTAAAGCATCCGCTGTTTGGAATTGGCAGCACTAATGTTATTGAATACGGCAATGTTTATTTTGAATCTGGAATCGCTTTTTCGAATTTTCATAACGGGTATTTTTCCATATTAGTATGCAATGGTGCAGCTGGATTTATAACATTTGTAGCGTTTTTAAGCTTGGTGATGCTTAATTTGCTTATGTTCTTTTTTAAAAAGTACACGCAGCTAAAGTCCACAATATTTGTAAACTTGCTAATATGTATTTTGGCGTATTTGGTTTTTGCACTATTTGAGAAGGCATTACTATCAGAAATCAATTTTATGAGTATTTTCTTTTGGCTGGTTTTGGGCTATGCAATGACTTTCTTTATGAAATACAACTACAAAAAAGAATAAAAAATAAATCCTTGTTAAAGCGAGGCCAACTAACAAGGACTTTTTTGCTTAGTATATTTAAAATTTTTATCTAAAAATTAATCCGCATGCTAAAGATGTTAAAAGGTAAAGGGTTTTTTATAAAAGTAAATGTGAGCAGCGCGAAAATAGAAAGTAAGGACGCAATGAGAAGCCAGATTAATATTGAACGAGAGTATGCTTTTAAATTTGTGTTAACGTTCTTCTTTAAAGACCAAAGAATTATAAAAAATAAATTTACAACTGGAACCATAAATAAAAGTTGTACAAAAAAGAACCGAGCAGTTGTTAACGGTTTATTGTATTTATTTTCGTTTGAGTTATTGTGGTTACCATAAAAATTGCCATCTATTTGTGAAGTTTTTTTCCCTTGATTTTCTTTTTCAGGAATACTTATAGCAAAGCCGCAATTAGGACATGTTTTTGTGCAGGAAGGTAGATCCCTTCCGCAGTTTGTGCAAAACAAGATTTATATTCCTCCTTTTGCCTTCTTTTTATAATTATTATAACTTTGTTTTTAAACTTTTTCAACAGAAAAAATATAAAAATTTGTCTTAAAAAGTAGTTACTAATATGATTTTTTTATGGTATAATATCAAAAACGATGTGAAAAGGATGAATATTTTGAAAAGATCAAATACGTATAATCTAGTCATGGCGAGTATTATGGCAGCTTTTGTTCTTCTTACAACCTTTATGGGGATCACTGTTCCCATCGGTGGCACAAATATTGCATTTCACCTCGGAAATATAACTTGTTTGTTATCGGGAGTATTACTTGGCCCAGTTTATGGCGGATTTGCATCCGCTATCGGTTCTGCTATTTTTGATATTTTGAATCCAATGTATATAACTTCGCTACCGTTTACGTTTGTGTTCAAATTTATTATGACGTTCATTTGCGGCACTATCGCGTATAGTAACAATAAAAATGGAGAAGATTATCTTTACAATATAGTAGGGGCAACCACCGGAAGTCTAGTTTATATGGGGCTTAGATCGATAAAAGCTCTGGTGATAAATTTGTATTTTTTGGATATGGAGCCACTAACGGCACTGTTATTTATGTTAAGCGGATTAATTGTAGCGGTGCTAAAAACAGCGTTCACTGTAGGCGCAGTAGCTGTTTTGTTCCCAATTATGAAAGAAAAGTTAAATAGCCGTAAATTGCAATAAATATATTTTTATTTTAGCGATAAAGCAAGGAGAATTTTAATTGGCAATAGAATATAAATACGACGCACAGATCCTATTAGAGGGTAAAGATTTGGACGAAGACAATATCCGATCGCATTTTATGAGCAACTTTAATGGTGACTGTCTTTTAGTTGTTGGTGAGAAAAATTTAATAAAGGTGCATTATCACACAAATGAACCATGGCGAGTACTGGAGTATTGTGTATCGCTTGGAGAGATTTTCGATATAGTTGTAGAAAACATGGAAAAACAAACCCAGAAGATATAATTAAAAAAATACACCCTTAAGCTATTGCGCATTTGAAGGTGTGTTTTTTGTTTTAAATTTAAACTATTTTTTATTAAAAATTTTTCGATTAAGCGCGTCTAAAATAACTGCTATTGATCCGTCTCCACAAACATTGCAGGCTGTTCCAAAGCCATCTTGCGCCACATGCAGTGCTATGATTAGCGAAAGCATGGCACTGTCGAACCCTAAAATAGACTGCAATATGCCAGAAGCCGCTAGAATGGCTCCACACGGAACTCCAGGTGCAGCAACCATCATTATTCCGAGGATCATCATAAACGGCAGCATGACGGAGAATTCTATAGGTTTTCCGCTAACGAGCATAACAGCAACTGAGCACGCCGTAATAGATACCACGCTGCCAGAGAGATGTATAGTAGAACAAAGCGGCAGAACGAAATCTGCAATGCTAGAAGAGACGCCATTTTTTTTAGAACAGTCAATAGTTATAGGAATAACAGCGACGGAAGACTGAGTTGCAACGGCAGATAAGTAAGCCGGAATCATGTTTTTAAGTAGTTTAAAAGGGTTGTTGTGTGAAATAAGCCCAGCAATAAAATATTGCAAAAACAAAATAGTGGCATGCAACACAATGATTGCAACAAAAACTTTAGAGAAAACCAGCAGAATCTTAAAGACCTGGCCAGAGGCAGTCATTTTAGCAAAAATTCCAAGTGCATACAAAGGCAGAATTGGTACAATCAGCTTTTGCACCATTATATTTATAATCTCGTGAAATTCATCGAAAACCCCTTTTACATATGTTGCCTTTATTGAAGATATGCCAATCCCAAGAATAAACGCCAAAATTAGCGCAGGAACGACGTCCATAAGAGGAGATATGTTAACCTGCGAAAGTTGAGAAAAAACAGACCCTGTAGGTGTCGCAATAGACTCAAAAATATTGTGGGGAATATCGGTTAAAAATTGAGGAAACAATTGGGTTGCTGTAAAATACGCTAAAAATGCAGAGCTTAGCATAAACACATAAGATATGCAAGTTGTAATGCCGAGCATTTTGCTAGAAGATTCAAGCGAACTAATTCCCTTGGTAACAAAAGCAATAATTATTAGCGGAATTGAGAAGTTTAGCAGCTTACTTATAACAATATTTACTGCGATGAAAAATTCGGTAATTTCATAAGGCAAAAAAGTCCCAATCAGAACACCTAGAATAATTGCTGAGACTATCTTTGCTAGCAACTTATATTTTTTAAAAAGCAATTTCATTTTGATAATTCCTCCAATGTGCATTATATGTTAATATTTTCGCTTTAATACTGCCAAGAAAACTATTTACAAACTTTTTTTAGTCATACGAAGGGAATATACCACATTTTCCACAAAAAGTCAAATATAAACTTATAATATTTCTTTAAAAATTGTTTGTTGACACAATAATTTTTTTGTGGTATACTTAAATAAATTTTTAAGGAGAATTTTATGAAAAAAGTATGGGCTGTTTTGCTGATTTTTACACTGGCTGCTGGGCAAGTTTGTCAAATTTGTAGAGGAGAAAGTTTTGGCTCGATAGTTACGGAACAAAAAGACCAAAGTAAAACTGAGAAAACGGAGACTAATCAAAAAAATTTCAATGAAAAAGTTTTGGCTAGGCTAATTGAGCTAGAAACAAAAATTGACAAAGCCAAAGAAGAAGACAAAGCAAAAACTACAAAAAATGTTTTTGCTAAAGCCTTTATGTGGATAAAAAAGGTGTCTATATTTATAATTAAAAAGTTTTTTTGGCTGGTGGCAGTTTTAAGTACTTATACTGGTTTTTCTTATTTATTTTCTGTAAGAATGATGGAAAATGTTGAAAAAATGACGAAGTGCTTTGAGTCAGCTAAAGACCTGCTTGAGTTTTTAAAAGAACATCAAGAATTAGCCATTGGGATTTACGAACAGTTGTTTACAGCAATATCGGGCAATAATGGGGACCACAAACTTACTTTGGAAGAGAAAGAAAAGATTAAAAAATTTGCTAATGAAATGCTGAAAACTTTCCACCCAGACAGAATAAGTAAATTGAAAAACTTAACAAAAGAAGACTTAGAGAAAATAACCATAAAAACAAATGATATGCTTGATGCACTAGGAGTATAGTTTGTAGATGCTAAAGACAGCAAGTTAATAAGCTTGCTGTTTTTTGTTTCAATGATTTATGTGAGCTTGAAAAAAGTTAGCTAAGATGATAAAATTAACTGGATTTTAAAGAACAAAGTGGGTGCGCAGTTTGAGACTGAGAAACTGGAATTTATCATCACTTAACAAAGCTAACGCAGAACGGATAGCTTGCGAAAATGATATACCTTATTTTTTGGCGATGATGCTGGATGTGCGTCACATTGCGAGTAAAAAAGATATTACAGAATTGCTTTTGAATGAGGCTAAGTTTTCGGACCCCTTTGAGTTTGAGGATATGAACGAAGCTGTTGCGCGGATCAAGTCGGCTATTGATAGCTCTGAGAAAATTTGCGTTTACGGAGACTACGATGCGGATGGGGTTACTTCAACGGCGTTGCTGTTTTTGTATCTAGAAAATTGTGGTGCAAACGTGACTTATTATATTCCGGATAGAAACTGCGAGGGTTATGGTTTAAACGTTGCTGCGATCGATAAGCTCCATAACGATGGCATTTCACTGATTATTACGGTTGATAACGGCATTTCGGCCTTTAATGAGGTTGCGCACGCGAAGTCTTTGGGAATGGACACTGTTATCACTGATCACCACCAGCCGCCAGAAGTTTTGCCGGCCGCAGTTGCTGTGGTTGACCAGCACAGAAGTGGCTGCAAAAGTGCTTTTAAGGATTTGGCGGGGGTTGGAGTGGTTTTTAAGCTAATTTGCGCTATAGAGGGCCCGGAGGCGGACGTTGAATTTATTTTGGAAAATTACTCGGATTTAATTTTAATTGGCACTATTGGCGATGTTGCCCCGCTGACTGGGGAGAACCGGGCCTTGGGGAAAAAAGGGCTGCAGTACATTAAAAACACCAGTAATTTGGGTGTGCAAGAGATTTTGAATATGGCTAAACTTACTGACAAGCCTGTAACTTCAGCGAGTATAGCTTTTAGTGTAGTCCCTAGAATTAATGCTGCGGGGCGGTTGGGCTCTGCTGGCAAATTGGTGGAGCTGTTGACCACTGAAGACCAAGTTAAAGCTCAAGAAATTGCAGCTTTAGTGGAAAACGATAATGTTAAACGCAAAGAGATTGAAAACGAGATTTTGTTACAGGCAGAGGCGCTTTTGAGAAGTGAACCAGAGCGAACTTATCAAAGGGTGCTGATTGTTGAAGGGGAGGGGTGGCACCCGGGCGTTATTGGTATTGTTGCTGCGAGGATACTAGAAAAATACGGCAAACCTACTATTGTGGTTTCTTTGCTGGGGGATATTGCTAGGGGATCGTGCCGTAGCGTAGAGGGTTTCTCTATATATGAGGCGATTAAAACCTGTAGCGAGTATTTGATTAGGTTTGGAGGACATCCGCTGGCGGCTGGGTTTGAACTGAAATATTCAGACCTGGCTCGGCTTAAAAGCGATATCAATAGTTTTGCCAAGAATTTTGGGAAGCTGCCGTGCTTAAATTTGAACATAGACTGCAAACTCAATCCGGAAGCTATAAGTTTGGATTTGGTTGACCAGCTGGAACCGATGGCGCCTTTTGGTAAGGATAACCCTGAGTTTACGTTTGGGCTTTATAAAATGAAAATTTGCGATATTAAATTTGTAGGTGCAGAGAAAAATCATCTGCGGTTGACAGTGAGCCGCGGAGATCAACGGATTTCCGCTGTTAAATTTTTTATAACACAGCAGGAATTTTGCTACGAGCTGGGCGATGAAATTGATATTGCGGTTAAGTTGTCAAGGTCGCAGTACAAAGGGCAAGACAGCTTGACTTTGATCATTGAGGATATCAAATTTTCGGATGTGGATAACAAGATTTTAATCGATGAACAGCGAATTTATGAGACAATTAAGCGTAATGAAGTGGTTGCCGCGGATATTTTACAACGGCATGTTCCTAGTCGAGATGATTTTTCAGTTTTGTATAGATTTTTGAAGGCAAAAAGCCCGATTAATGTAGATATACCGGTGCTTTGTTATAGATTGAGAAATTTTAACATCAGCTTGTGTAAGTTGCTTTTTATGCTGGATGCTATGGCGGAATGCGGGCTTATAGATGTTCGTGTAAATGCAGATGTGTACTTTATTGATGTGTGTGCGGTGAGCGGCAAAGTGGACCTTGAGTCTTCTAGTGTTATGAAAATTTTGAGGAAATGAGACGGTTGAATGAAGGCTTTTTATAACGATTATGAGCAGCTAAAAGAGGATATGGCGACTTGTAACAAAAGTTTTGATTTGGAGCTTATTGACAAAGCCTATAATGCGGCGCTTAATGCGCATGAATCACAAAAACGTGTATCTGGAATCCCGTACATTCTGCATCCAACGTCGGTTGCTTGTATATTGGTGGAACTTGGCATGGACACACAATCCATTGTTGCGGCGCTTTTGCATGATGTTGTTGAAGATACTGCTTACACTATTTCGGATATAGAAAAGACTTTTGGTGAGGAGATTGCCACTTTAGTTGATGGCGTTACTAAGCTTGAAAAGATTCCGTTTTTTTCACAAGAAGAGCAGCAAGCTGAAAATTTTAGAAAAATGCTCATAGCTATGTCGGAGGACATCCGGGTTATAATTATAAAACTTGCCGATAGACTACACAATATGCGGACGATTGACTGTTTGGAACCGCAAAAAAGGCGCGACAAAGCCCGAGAAAATATGGATGTCTATGCTCCGATTGCACACAGGTTAGGAATTCGGATGATAAAAGAGGAACTTGAAGATTTATCACTGAAGTATCTTGATCCAATTGCTTACAAAGAGATTGAGGATGAGCTGGAGCTAGGAAAGGACGGCCGGGAGCACCTTTTAGCTATTATAAAGAAGCGGATAGAGCAAAAACTAGCACCAGTTATAAAGGACTTGCACCTAGAGGGTCGGGTAAAGAGTATTAATGGAATATATCGAAAGATGTTTATTAAGAATCACCTTATGGAGGAGATTTATGATATTTATGCGGTACGCGTGATTGTTAATACGGTTGCGGATTGCTACAACACTTTGGGCGTTATTCATGAGGCTTTTCAGCCTATTCCTAACCGGTTTAAAGATTATATATCTACACCTAAGCCGAATATGTATCAGTCGCTGCACACCACAGTTATTGGCAAAGAGGGAATCCCTTTTGAAGTTCAGATAAGGACTTGGGAAATGCACCATACAGCCGAATATGGTGTTGCGGCCCACTGGAAGTACAAACTTGGCCTTAAGGGGAGGAAGGATCCGCTTGAGGATAGTTTGCTTTGGATCCGAAATATGCTTGAGAATCAGAATGAAAACGGCGATGCTGGCGATATTGTTAGGATGATAAAGTCAGACTTGGCCCCGGAGGAAGTTTTTGTTCTGACGCCGAGGGGAGACGTCATAAACTTGCCTATGGGTGCCACGGTGATAGATTTTGCCTATGCGATACACACAGAAGTTGGAAATCATATGGTTGGCGCTAAGGTAGACAGACGGATAGTCCCTATTGACTATCGGGTAAAGACGGGGCAGATTGTTGAGGTTTTAACGACAAAAGAAAGAGGCCACGGTCCGAGTAGGGATTGGCTGAAGATAGTTAAAACAAGCGAGGCAAGAAGCAAGATTCGGCAGTGGTTTAAGCGTGAGCGCCGCGAAGAGAATTTGATTCAAGGAAAAGGTGAGGTAGAAAGAGAGTTTGAACGGGTTGGGATTAGGTTAAACGAAGCTAAATTGAAGGAGTTTTTGCAGCGTGTAGCTAAAAAACATAGGTATGAGACGTTAGAGAAATTTTACGAAGCGGTGGGATATGGCGGAATTTTGTTGAGCCGAATAATGCCGCAGGTCAAAGATGAGTATAATAAACTGAAGCTTAAGGACAAGGCCTTGGCGGAGGAAAATTTGCTAGCGAAAAAGGGCCTGACCACTGTTAGCAAAAAGCCAAAGGTAAAGGGTGTAGTTATTGACGGAATTGATAATTGCCTTGTAAAATTTTCTAAGTGCTGCAACCCTATCCCTGGCGACGAGATTATCGGGTTCATTACTAGAGGAATGGGAGTTTCTTTGCACAAGAGGAACTGCTTTAATGTTCCTGGAAACATCAAAAAGTCTGCCGAGCCTGACAGATGGGTGAACGCGCACTGGTCAAATGGCGCTAAGGAAGAGTTTAACTCCGACATAAAGGTTCTGACTATTGATAAAGCCAACATAATTGCGGATATTACTATGCAGATTTCTTATATGCATGTGGAGATACAGTCGTTTAAGCTTACCAAGGTTAAGGATGGGCGATCTCGAATTTATATGTCTATCTTGGTCAAGAATAAGGAGCATTTGAAGTCGGTAATGGCAAAGATTTCAAAAATAAATGGGGTAATATCGGTAGAAAGGTCATAATAAAAAGGGGACGCATTTTTATGGTAGCTGTGAAAGTTTTTAAGGTAGGGCCGCTAGAGACAAATTGCTATTTGTTGACGGATACAAGCACGAAAAAGTCTGCAATTATAGATCCGGGTGGGATTTCTGCTAAGTTGGATGAGACAATAAACGCGGTGGGCGTTGAAAATATCGAGTATATCCTCATGACGCACGGGCACTTTGATCACATAAGAAAAGTGCCAAGATACAAGAATCTGACGGGGGCAACTTTGGCAATAGGTAAAAACGAAGCGGACTTTACTAAAGACCGACACCTTAACCTTTGCAGAATCCCGATGGATGAGTTTGAAGCGGATGTTTTGCTGAACGATGGGGATACCATTAAATTAGGCAATTTGATTATACGGGTTATTGAGACTCCTGGACACACTAAGGGAAGCGTTTGCTTTGTTGCAGGTGACTGCATATTTACTGGAGATACGCTTATGAAAGGGATGTTTGGCCGGTGCGATCTGGAGACAGGCAACTTTGAACAAATGTGTAATTCTTTGGAGAAAATTTTTGCATTGCCAGGTGACTACAAAATTTACCCTGGGCACGGCGAAATGTCTACACTGGCTGAGGAGAGAGCGAATAATTCATATAACAAAAGGATTTGAAATATATTAAAAGGCGCGGTGTGTGCGCAGATTATGAAGAAGACGAGGTGCGATTTTTATGGCAGACTTTGATAACGACTTGCAAAAAAGTGGCTGGACGCTATCTGAAATAAACGAGCGGGCCAAAATGCATCCAGAGGAGTTTATACTCGAGGCGGAAGAGACTTTTGCTTCTCAGATTAGGGAAACCGTAGACAAAATTGAAGAACGCCGGCCGGATTGCAAAATCTTGATGGTATCGGGACCTTCTTCTAGCGGAAAAACTACCACTGCTAATATGATCAAGGATGAGCTGATGCGACGGGACATTTGGAGCACGGTGATATCGCTAGATGATTTTTATGTTGGGATTGCGAGACTGCCTTTGCTAAAGGATGGTGGCAAGGATTTCGAATCTATCAATGGATTAGACATTGAGCAGGTAAAAAAATCGATAAAAGGCATTGTTTATGAGGGTTTTTGCGATATGCCGATATACGATTTTTCCACCATGGCGCCATCTTCTGAGCGCAGGCAGATAAAATTGCCAGAAAACGGTGTGATAATAATAGAGGGCCTACATGCCCTAAACCCAGTGATTACCGAAGGGTTACCGTTGGATAGTGTATTTAAAATTTATGTAAGCGTAGAAAATGAAGTGCAGCTGGGCGGAGAAAAGGTTATCCAACCAACGTCGATACGTTTGACTAGGCGGGTTTTGCGAGACTTTTATTTTCGCGATACCGAAGCCGTAAGGACGATCCTGATGTGGAACAACGTTTGCAGGGGAGAAAATCTCTATATAAAGCCGCTTAAGGAGCAGAGCAACGTTTCGCTGAATTCGTTTCATGCGTATGAGCTCTGCATAATGGCCACTCCGATGATTGAGCAATGCGCATCTGTTACGGGGAACCTGGACGTCTATGAGGCAATAAAAAGGTTGGGGAAAAAGCTTGATATGTTTGAAAGACTCGATAAAAGTTTAGTCCCGCAGACTTCTTTGTTAAAGGAATTTTTAAAATGAGCGCGTAAATTGCGAAATTTGCTTGATTTTTATATAATTATGGAGTACCATGTCTGTGTTGACCACTAAATTTGAGGAGATTAAAATGCAAAGACGTGTAAAAAATCGGACGATTGAAAAAATTGTGATAACGGCTGCAATAGCGGCTGTTTATGCTGTTTTGACGGCGATTTCGGGCGCTTTTGGTCTAGCTTTTTCAGGAGTTCAGTTTAGGCTCTCGGAAGCTTTAACGATTCTGCCCGTTTTTTCGCCATACGCTGTGGCTGGTCTTACTTTGGGGTGCTTCATTTCTAATTTAGCCAGCCCTTTCGGCATTTTCGATATGATTTTTGGTACGCTGTCTACACTAATTGCGGCGTATCTTTCCAGAAAAGTATCTTGCGTTACTTTTAAAAACACCCCAATATTAGCGCCGCTCCCGCCAGTTATTGTGGGGGCAGCAGTCGTCGGCGCTATGATAGCTTTTTTATTACCAGAGGGTTTTAGCGCGGATGCTTTTATCTTTTCGGCATTAAGCGTGGGAATCGGCCAATTTGTAGTTTGCTACGGGTTGGGGATTCCTTTATTTTTCTTGATCAGAAAATTGCAAATTTTTAAAGAGGAATAAAGTTAGCATGATTAGTCTTGACATGAACGATAGGGGAGGACTTTTTGCAGGATGAGTGAATTAGAAAAGAAAATGCCAAAGTCGCTACGAGATATTTCTCCGGTGCGGCTGATTGTATCGAGCTTTTTTGCGATAATTGTTTTGGGAACGGCGCTTTTGTATCTACCGATTGCCTCCAGAAATATGCAGCCGATTAACCTTATTGACGCGCTATTTACTGCAACTTCGGCAACTTGCGTTACAGGCCTTACGCCGTTTGACACATACTCGCAGTGGTCGGCGTTTGGCCAAGTAGTGATAATCTTGCTAATTCAGTTTGGAGGCCTTGGAATTGTTACTTTTACGACAGGGTTTACGTTGTTTTTTCGCAAAAAGTTGGGTCTTAGAGACCTGCAAATAGCAAAAGAGTACACAAGCGGTAGCTTTTTAAACATAACTCGTCTTATTAAAACCATCCTTGTGTGGTCTCTGGGGTGTGAGCTTGTTGGAGCTTTACTTTTTGCCACCCGCTTTGTACCCCAGCTTGGTGTTGCTAAAGGGATATGGGTATCCGTTTTTACTGCGATCTCGGCTTATTGCAATGCAGGATTTGATATAATGGGTTTTATTGCGCCAGGAACGAGCTTTATTGCATATGCCACGGACCCTCTTGTATCGCTGACGGCCTCGATGCTGGTTATTTTGGGAGGAGTTGGCTTTGTGGTTATTAGCGACATTTATTCGTGCATCTCGAATAAAATAAAGAGCCCCAAGACGCATTTTAGGCTGAATTTGCATTCTTTTATTGTACTGTTTATGTCTGTCACATTGCTGGTTTTGGGGACGGTTTTGTTTATGTTTTTTGAGTACGACAAGACTCTGGCAGGCTACAGCTTTTGGGAAAAGCTAAATATATCATTTTTTCAGGCTACTGTGGTGAGAACGGCGGGATTTTTTTCGGTGCCAATAGGGCAAGAAAAGACGCTGACTAAACTTTTGACGGTGATTTTGATGTTTATAGGAGCTTCATCAGCGTCCACGGGCGGCGGTATCAAAACGACCACATTGGTTGTGATTTTGGCCACGTTGCGAAGTGTTGTAAAAGGTTACGATGACACAGTTATCTTGAGGCATAAAGTAGAGAAATTTACGGTTTATAAGGCCTTTTCTATTACGATGCTAGCATTTTTCTTGGTTTCGATAGTCACAGCGATCATCGCAGTTTTGGAGGCTGCTAAAAATATTTCTGTTTTGGACATAATTTTTGAAACAGTTTCGGCATTTGCGACAGTTGGGTTAACAACGGGAATAACAGGCATACTCTCGAATTTGTCGAAAGCACTAATAATGCTAATGATGTTTATCGGTAGAGTGGGCGCCATTTCGTTTATTTTCTCAGTTTCCTTGATGAACGACAAAAATTCTACTAAAGTGTTGCCGTCAAGCAGGGTTATTGTAGGCTAACGGTTAATCAATTAGCTGGATTTAGTTAATTTGGAATTTTTAAAATTTGACCGGGGTAAATGGTTGTAGAATCTAGGCCATTTAGCGAGAGGATTTCATTGTACCTCGTGCCATCGCCCAAAAATCTTTGTGCGATGTCCCACAAATTGTCGCCAGCCTCAACGGTATAAGTCCGATAGTTGCCGGTGGACTCACTAGTGGGAATTTTTAAAACTTGACCTGGGTAAATTGTAGTGGAATCTAAATTATTTAGCGAGACAATCTCATTGCATCTTGTTCCAGAACCCAAAAATCTCTGAGCGATGTCCCACAAATTGTCGCCGCTTTTAACGGTATAATTAAAACTCTCGCCAGGGGTTGGCTCGGGTGTGGGAGTAGGGCTGGGGGTGGGTATAGAGCCGTCCCATTTGTTCAGGCCGTTTTTTGCAATTATTGCAGGGTAGTCGCGGTAGGATATATCTAGGTCTACATCGCCATTAATGCCGCTAACTCTGCCAGTTGAAGAATGTTGCCACATTCCAAAGTTCCCACTAAATGTAGGGCTAGAGCCCCATTGCGCTAGCCAGATGTCAAATCTATCTAAAATGCTCATGTCAAGGTAATTGACGAGCCAATTAAGATTTGCGTATATCATTGTGTAATATCCGGCTTTCTCGACGGTGTCACAGAATGTCAGCGCTATATTTGTCAAAGTTTCACGTCCCACTGACAAAATTGGCTCATATTCTAGGTCTAGCGCTACCGGATAATTAAATTTGTACGGTGCAATTGTATTTAAAAAATTGTTAGCTTCAGCCGCAGCTTCTTCGACAGATAGCGCGTAGCAAAAATGGTATGCACCTCTTGCTATAGAGGTTTCTGCAATATTATTTATATTATTAGAAAATTGCGGATCAACACCTTCGGTACCGTAAGAAGCACGAATCATCGCAAACTGAATTCCATTGTTCTGTACTTGTGGCCAGTCAATATCTCCTTGATAAAAACTCACGTCTATGCCGTTGTAAGACATAAAAATCTCCTCCATCTTTAACTTCTATATGCCATAGTATGGAGGATTACATAGTTTTGTGACTATTATGAAAAAAATTTAAAATGTGCACTAAAGGTTTGCACTATAAAACAGAACGCCGCTAGTTCCAACTTTTTTGAATTCCTCAGTAAAATCAAATCCAACGGCTATTTTGGTAGGATATAAGTCACTTAAAGGAACCATAACAAAAGCGCGTTCCTTTATTCTGGGGTGCGGTAAAACAAGATGATCCATATTAATTGTTACTCCCTCATAAAGAAGCAAATCAATGTCGATTATTCGGGTGGCGTTTTTATATGTACGGATTCTTCCCATAGCAGATTCGATACCTAAGCAGCAGCCTAGCACAGTTTCTGCCGAAAGATCCGTCTTTATTTTTGCGCAGCAGTTAAGATAATCATTTTGCTCGTCAGGGACTAAAAACGGTTTGGTAGCGTAAATTGAAGAGACGCCTTCAACCGTAGTGTTAGGCAATCTACTCAAAAATTCAATTGCCGTTTTTAAATTTTTTTCTCTGTCTAAAAGGTTACTTCCAAGTGCGAGGACCACTTCTGCCATTTAATTTAGGTCCTCTCTTGTTCTAAAAATTTCAACAGCAACATAATCAAACTCTGCAGCAGCAATAGGAGCCTCAGGCTTTTTGGTGCAAACTTTTACAGCGCTAATCGGTACAAATTCTTGCAATATACTCTGTGCAAGGTTTTCTGCAAGTGTTTCTAATAAATCATATTTATTTTTTGTTGCAACCTTAACTGCAAGTTTTAAAATTTTTGCATAACTTACAGTATCGTAGAGGTTATCCGTATTCGCAGCCTTATTCAACGGCATGTATGCCACAATATCCAAAATGAAATTCTGACCATCGACTTTTTCTTCGGGGTTTACTCCATGGTACGCAAAGACCTTAATCCCCTTAACAATAATCTTATCCAAAGTTATTCCTCCACAGTATTTCTGATAGTGTTATTTTTTATAATAGCATCTGCTACCTTTGCTGCTTGCACAGCTTCTTTTACGTCATGTACCCTTATTATGTTCGCACCGTTCAAAATAGCAATAGTGTGTGCCGCGATAGTTCCAGGCATTCGTTCTTCAAACGGAGGGTCCCCACATGGGGTACCGATAACCCTTTTTCTAGAAGCACCAACCATAATAGCTATGCCATCCATGGTATAATCTTTTAAATTTTTTATAGCAAAAAGGTTTTCTTCATAACTTTTGCCAAAACCAATGCCCGGGTCCAAGCAGATTCTGGCCTTTTGTATACTCATTTTAGAGAATTTAGTAATCTGTTCCTCAAAAAAAGCTTTCATCAGACTTAGCGGACCATCATGCATAACCATGCAACCACAGTTACTGCTGCTCGCCACATCAAACATTTTGTCATTTTTAAAACCAGTAACATCATTTATTATGTCTGCGCCGGCCGCTAGAGCCTCCTTTGCCACAGTAGGATAAAAGGTATCCACAGAAATAGGAACTCGAATTTGCCCCCTCAGAGCTTGTAAAACCGGTATTAATCGGGTTAGCTCTTCCTCTGGAGATATTTTAATATAACCCGGCCGAGTAGATTGTGCCCCCACATCAATTATATCAGCACCATCATCTTGCATCTTCAAGGCGTACGTCAATGCAGATTCTACAGTGTTCCATTTGCCACCGTCAGAAAAGGAATCTGGTGTAACGTTTAAAATGCCCATAACATAAGTTTTTGTACTCAAGTTCAAACTAAATTTGCTTGCATTAAATGTACTCATATACCGGTATCATCCTTATTTTAATAGGTTCAAAGCTTCGTTTCTTTTTTGAATGTCGTCTTTTAATTTACCATAAAAAGCAGCGGTTTTAGTTTTAGAACCCATTGCCTTTATGCCTCGCATTGTCATGCATAGATGTTCAGCCTCTATTGCCACAATGACGCCCTCCACGTTTGCATTTTCATAAATAAACCTTGCAACCTGATCAGTTAACCGTTCTTGTACTTGTAACCGCTTAGCAAAACAGTCTACGATCCTTGCAATTTTAGAAAGACCAATTATTTGACCTTTTTGGGGTATGTAAGCAATATTAGCGTCCCCCACAAAAGGGAGCATATGATGCTCGCAGATCGATTGCACGGGGATATTTGTTATTGTGACTATTTCAGAATCGCAATTTTCTTCATCAAAAAATTTAAGATGTTCGCAAGGGTCAGCGTTCATCCCAGACAAAATTTCCGCATACATATTTGCAACTCGCCTAGGGGTCTCTTTTAGGCCTTCACGGTCAATGTCCTCGCCCAGCACACTCAACAAGTCAAAAATGGCTCTCTCTACCTTTTGCATTTCCATAATGTTTAAATTTTCACTCCCAGAACCTTAAGATAAGTTATATTTTACCTCACGCCAAGTTTTTTGTCTATACTTGTTTTGATCAGATGAAATTTATATCAGTGCCAATGCGCAGCTTTTTATAATATCTTTTACGCTCAAAAAGACAACTACCACTTGAACTTTTTTTATTTTATGATATACTTGTAAAGTAGGATTTGCAGAGAGTTTTGTGTTTTTAAATAATATAAATATGCTGATATAGCTCAGTAGGCAGAGCACATCCTTGGTAAGGATGAGGTCAGCGGTTCGAATCCGCTTATCAGCTCCACTTCAAAACCCGCATGATTACTGGATTTGTTTGTGTTATGTGATTTTTAAATTTCATCAAAAATATAAAAGTTCTAACAAATTTTTTATAAGCGGATTTTACATTGCAAAAGTATTTTCTAAGTCTTTAGCTAAAATTTCTTTTCGAGTTTTGCTTATATGAGTGTAAATATTAGCTGTTGTCTGTATATCTGCATGGCCGAGCCAGGTTTGGATATCTTTCAATTCCCATACTTTGTCATACAGGATACTTGCACAGCTGTGGCGTAAATCGAGGAACCTCATTTTGGGAAAATTATTTTTAGCTAAGACTTTTTGAAATTCTTTTGTTATGTAAGCTGGTTGGTATGGCCTACCATCCTTCCAAGTAAAAACGTAATCTGAGTTTTGATAACTTTTGCCGAACAATTTTTTGTTTTTCTTTTGTTCGGCAAATATTATTTTTAACATTTCTTTGATTTCTAGCAGTAGATGATATTCTCGTTTGCTTGACGCGGTTTTTGTTTTATCTTTAGCCACAAGAGTTAATGTTTGTGTTACAATATGATTTATTTTGATTTTATCATTCTTAAAATCGATCGCATCCCATTTTAGCCCAATAACCTCGCCGCGTCTTAAGCCATAATACAGAGTCATATAGATTATTGGTTGCAAGCGATGCCCTTTGAATAATTGTAATAATTCGTTCGCCTGAGCGGCTGAAAGAAATTTGCATTTAACCTCAACGTCTTCTTTTTTGGGCAAAGGAATTTTAAATGCGGGGTTGCGGTCTATTACTTCTTCTAAAACCGCCTGGTTTAATGCATTTTTTAAAATCACGCTGTGCTTTTTGAGTGAATTAAAAGCTAGCCCGCCTTTTTTTCTATCTTTCCGCCCTGAGCAAAATTTGGAATCATAGTAATCAATTATATGTTTTGGCTTTAACTCTTTAATCTTTAAGTTTAACGGCTTAAAATAAGGGATGAAGTGGTTGATGACGGTATTATAATATCCATCCCAAGTTGTAACTTCCACCTTATTTTTCTTTTTCTCCAACCATTGCATTAAATAATCTGTAAACAAGATATCATCTGGATTAGAGCTTAATTCTTTTTTACTGTATTCAAGCAATAAGTTATTCAAAAATTCGGTAGCCTTTCGCTTGTTGTCTCTCACTTCTAGTTCAGTGTTAATCCATTTACGTTTTCTGGCTCCTTTCTCATCTTTATAATCTAATACACAATAATACTTACCATTCTTTATTTGCAAAATGCCTGTCATTTTTTCCTCCTAACAGACAAACGCATCCTGTTGGTATAACTTCTATTATACCATGTGTGTCAAAAGGGCGCGTTAGTCGCAATTTAGATATTCAATAATGAAACGTTTAGGGATTCTGTATTGTCTTCCGACTTTGATGCTTTTTAATGTGCCGCTTTGAAGCAAGTCGTAAGCGGTATTTTTGCCGACGTTTAGCATCGTAATTAGTTCGTTTATTGAAACAACGTCTGGATAATTTGTAAACATTCTTTTCAAGATTAATCGTCCTTTGCGTTATATTTCTTAATATTTCAGCCTGCTGATGGTATTCAGCATCACACGGTTCTCACGTTCCCCACACTGGGACTGCACCCTGGGCGAGTGACCTCGCTGGACATTTCGCGCCAAAGTTGCGTGCAAATTTTAAAATTCTACACGCGCAAAACTCTGGGCGCAAACTTGCCAACGGGTGCTACCCGACTCGGCTGTGGACAGGAGTATCATTATAGATTGTTGGATTCATCGCGGATTTGCTACCACGCAAATTTTATATCTGGATGTTTACCGCTCGTTCAATAAGGTCTTCGCGCATCCGATAAAACGCTTGTCCAACAACTTAACGTAACTGAAATGTTGATATTCGCTTGTCAATGTTCAAAGAGTGAAAAAACTCCCTCTATATAAGAGTCTTTTCGGGCCATTTTTTACAACCATTTTTTCAAAAAATTTTTGAATTAATCAAAATTCTTCCCTTTCAACAAATTTATTTTTAATTTTATTAAATATATTGTTTGTTTTTTTGCTTATATTTTGCTGTGTGGTATTGTAAATGTAAGCAAGGTCTGTTTGAGTAAAGCATTCTTTAAATATGTAACTGAGCAAAGTCTGCTCTTCAATGGGCAAGCTTTTAACCGCAGCGTGTAGCTTTTGATCTTCTATCATGTCAATCCAGCCAAGCAGGTTGCGGTCTGCGAGCTCTTTATCCAAGTCGAAATTATCCAAAAAGTCACTGCAGATAGGCCGGTCTTCGATGGAAATCTCATTTTTCTCGATCTCTGACTGCTTTATTTTTTCCTTGCAATCCATATTTTTCTTCACTTTATTAAAATAGGCCATCTTATCTTTTATGTTATAACGACGTTTTTTCATGTTTGACCTCCGAATTTGTTGATTAAATCTGCAATTCGGAGATTTTCATGGAGGACGGATATGGTGAAATAATTGCTGCATTTTCGATACCAAAAAGAGCAAGACTCCTGGGTTTCCCCAAAAATCTTGCTCTTATCCTTTCGTAGACCGCCTCAAAAGTTTAAAAATTATTCAAAGTGCCTGCCTTATGGTATTTCCTGTGCTTATTTCTGAATTGGAATAATGATTTAGACGTATGATTTAGATTTTTTCTGATTATTTATGGGTTAAATGCGGATAATCTGCGTGAGCTAGAATCGGAACGTTTGTCAACATCAAGGAATTAATAAGGTTTTCAGCGAAAAAATATTAAATTGTAAAATAAAAAAGAACCGATGAGGCTTGAGTGTAGCGTTTGATTTAGGAAAAGGTATAAAAAAATCACATGGATAAAAATCCATGTGATTGCGATTAATTTTAATTCTTTTAGTTTTTAGAAAACGTAAACTTAGAAAAGGCAGATGTACGCAACTTGTAGGTATGGCCATGTATTAAGTGTCCGCGGTAACTGGCAAGCGACATATTTATATTTTCAAGCTGAGTTTTTCCAGATTTATAATCTTTTTGAAGGGATTTGATCCGATTTTTAAATCTAATTTTTGAAGAACGGCGTAGCTTCTTAACAATTTTTCCGGAGTCAGTTAAGTAAAAATGAAATCCTAAGAAATCAACGCCGTTTTTTATCGGAAAAATTTGAGTTTTTTCATTAAAATCTAGCATTAATCGGACATTTACAATTTTTCTCATATCTTTTAAACAGTCTTGCAAAAAATCTTTATCGTTGGAAAGCAAGACCAAATCGTCCATGTAACGGACATAATGCTTTTTTTGAAGATTCTCTTTAATGAATCTATCAAGAGGGCTAAGATAATAGAGATCGAAAAGCTGACTAGCCTGATTCCCCATTGGCAAGCCGCGATTTGGTGAATGCTCAAAACTATCAATAATGTGAAAGAGTATGTTTAGAATATCTTTGTCTGAGATCACTGTTTTTAAACGGTTTTTAAGGACTTCATGGTGAATACTAGCAAAGTATTTTCTAATATCGCATTTTAAAATGTAGCCGTTTGAACCAAACTTTTTATAATGTTGGTGAAAAAAGTGAGTTAATCGATTCAAGGCAAAATGCGTACTTTTCCCGATCCTACAAGCGCAGTTGTCATAAATGAGCCTTTTATCAAAGAAAGGGGTTAAAACTTCATCACACAAAACATGTTGAACGATCCTGCCATAATAGGAAAAAGCTTGAATTTCACGTTCTTTAGGGTCAAAAATCATAAATTTTTTGTACCCCGCAACCTTGTAAGTGTGATTCTCGAGGAAATTTTTAATATTCCATAGATTTTCCGCCAAGTTCATTTCGAACAAAATTACATCTTTTTTGTGGCGCTTGCAGCAGCGAGCTCGTTTGTGAGCTTTATATAAATTTTCAAAATCACAGATTTTTTGGTAGTCAGTCATAAAATTCACCTCATAAAAAGGAAGAATCGCAGACTTAGCGTTAAAACTAAAGAAAAGTTCGAAAGCCCAAAAAGCGTCCAAACTTATCTGCGACAAGTGTTCTTCTGCCAGCTATTTTAAATCTTAAGTCTTAAGGCAAACAGGAATAAAATCCCTTTGCCTTGGCACGGACGGTACCCACATAGATGCGCGTTTCAGGCAGTAAGGCAAATCGGCAGCAAAGGCGTTATTGTTGTTGACATAGTTGCCCTGATTGGCTTTGAGCGCATTGTTGTCATTATTGTAGTTAGGCGAACGGAGCCAGGAGTAAGGAGTAGAAGCCAGCTGTAACGATTTTATCCCTGCTGAAGAAAATACCAGAAATTTAGATAAAAAACAACCGTAAAGTTTTAACAAAAAACATGTTTACAAACTCAGAAATTCGTGACATAATATCAACGTAAATATATTTTAAATAGGATTCCCAAAAAATATATTCAAATAAAGGCTAAAATTTATGGAGGTAAGAAGAATGTGTAAAATTTTCACAAGAAGAAAAACTCAAAGTAAACTGGCGGAGAAATTGCTGCCCATGCTGCTGAGCTTCTCTCTGATGTTAAGCCTGGCGGCGGGCAACCTAGCGCAAGCAGCGGAGCCCACAACTTTCGTGTCCTCGGCGTACGCCAACCACTGGGGCCGCAGCGACTTGCGGGCTTACCTGAACAACGCGACGAAGACCGATAACACGCTGCCCATTGACACCGCAACCGGCGGCACGAGAAGCGGCAACTTTCCGGCCAAGTTTAGCGAGGCAGAGTTTGGCGTGGTGCAGCCGTTTACATACCAGACGAACGTGATAGATAACAACGCAAACGCCACGGCCACGTACGAGACATCCGACCGCTTTTGGCTGCCCAGCGGGAATTATGGTACGTATGTAACCAGCTGGGGCTGCGAAGATATCAGTGCAAACGCGCAATATAACAAAAGCACAGCGGCAGACAAGGTCCGCATAATCCCGATGTCTTACTGGAATTATGGCGCTTCGGCCTACATCTGGCTGCGTTCGTCTCACTACATTTATGTCAGATCTGCCCTCGGAGCCTACCGCGGCAACGATGTCGATAGCGACCGTGTCTCTTACAGTCTCGCTTCTGCTGCCGCTTGCAAAATAAATCTGGAATCTGATATCTGTGGATCTGTGATCTTTGCATCTGCGGCGTCAGCCGCGAATCTTGCCGCCGCAGGCGGCGCGCAAAAAATTGAAATTGCGGGCTCTACAAACTTTGGTGAAAAAACTTCAAATAACCTACCGGACTACGGCATGTACCTGAAGACGGCTGCGTCAGGCAAGAGTTTCACAGCAAACTCGTTGAGCCTTTCTAGCAGCAATCTGACGGTTGGCTACACGGGCGGCGAAGCTGGCCAATACGTGGTGGTGCAGGCCTTTAACGAAGATAGTCTCACCGACGGCACAACGGGCTATGCGGCAGCAAAACAGCTTGAGGCTGGCCAAACTTCGGCGACCATCAACGTCGCAAATTGGGGTATCAGTTCTCTCGACGACTATACGGTAAAGGTTTGGATGGAAGATAGCACCGGAAGCCTCGCCAAAGCTACAGTTCCAACGACTTTTGTGGGCACAAGCAAGACAGAATCCGGCGCTGTGAAAAATGGCCGCGTCTTCGCGATGAAAGCGGACCTGCAGTGCTCCTGGGGCGACCTGGCCGAGCTCAGCGACGATGACTACAACAAGATTCTTGTGGGTAACTCAACTACTCAAACCGGCGCCATTACGGGCGTGAACCCTACCAACCAGAAGATTTACTTTGGCTCCCATAATGGCAATCCCCTTGAGTTCTGGATTGCCGGCCGCGAGACTGCTGCAAACGGCGGAGCTATCGACGAAGACGGCGATATTATGACGCTCTATCAGGCAAAGTCGGTTGAAAGAACGCGGTTTAATGCGTCCTCAAGTAATTACAATGTTGATGGCAAGCCATCCGTAACGCTGCAGCTGACCGAGGACCCTATAAATGCAAGCTACGACGGTAGCATAAAGGCCTACCCCACGGATAAAATAACTACTGCAAACCTGGTGGACGGCTACACACTAACATGGCAGCACCGAAAAGCGGGTGACACCGCCTGGACCAACGGTATGCCAACAGAACTGGGTACCTATGAAGTGCAGTGCTACGCGCCCGGCACCGATAACTATGAGCGCACCTACAGCAACATAGTGAGCTTTGTAATAAAGAAAGCGCCGAAGAGCAGCGACTTTGTGTGCACTCACCCCAAAGATATGTTTTACGACGGCAAAGGTAAGAGCATCACAATTACACCAAAACCCGGCATAACTGGCATGGGAGATGTAACCATAAAGTACTATAAAGTCGAAAACGGCAGCACAACGCTCTTAAACGGCCCACCTAC
>CARTIQ010000009.1 GCA_949068525.1 uncultured Eubacteriales bacterium
AAAAACAGCACTTGATAACAATCAAAATATTTAACAAGTTATATATTTGCTACCTGGTCGCAATAAATTTTAAGCATATCCACTAAATTATATTTAAAATTAATGCAATCTGGCGTTCCGCTTTTCTTCTTTGCCTCATGAGGACAACCACCCATGCAAAATGGTAAAGCTGTACATTCTAAACATTCTTTATGTTCAAAAGGAGACCAAGTTATATATTCTATATTTTCTTTATGTGTACTTATTATTTTCATGTTTTTAAAGTCTTTTATGTTCCCAAATGAGTGCGCAACTTCACCAATTTCAACCCAGCATTTATATAAATTCCCTGCTGGATCTATAACAAATGAATTATTATTATCAGCACCGCAAAAATGCGCCTTAAGACGAGGGAAATATGCTTGTTTTGCTTTGGAATTAGACATGAAGCCCTTTTTTACCAAAAGTTTATAATATTTGGCAAACTCGTTTGCCATCTCTTTATTGCTAAAACATTGACCTGCAATTTTTGAACATTTGTCGCTATACTCAACTATTTGCCCAATTCTTACATCACAACCACCGAATCCATTTGTAATTAAAATATCAAGCAATTCTTCAAAATTACACGAATTATTAAATTTAGCAATATTAACTCTAAATTGTACGTCTACGCCGTTTTCTTTCATTTTTTTGGCATTATTTATAATAGTGTCAAACGTACCTTCTCCAGTTTTTAATATTCTAGTTAAATTATGTGTTGCTGGAGGTCC
Organism: uncultured Eubacteriales bacterium; assembly: GCA_949068525.1. Classification (GTDB taxonomy): domain Bacteria; phylum Bacillota; class Clostridia; order Oscillospirales; family Acutalibacteraceae; genus CAG-557. The sequence goes on from CARTIQ010000009.1 coordinate 753, forward strand.
ATCTAGTGTTGCTTGGGCCATTGTTATTTTCAAATTCAGCATATTTTTAATAAATTCATCATCTAATAAAAAACAGTTAGAAGTTAAGCCCGCTTCATATTTAACACCATTTTCCTCGCAAATTTCTATCATTTTTTTAGACATCTCTACAATTATATCTTTTGCTAAGGTTGGTTCTCCACCGTACCATGCGATATCTACATTTTCATCTCGTTTTGCAGCCATCTCGACTTGAGAATATATAGCGTTTTTTGTGTTGTCATCCATAAACTCATTTCTTGTATGCTCATAACAATATGGGCAGGCAAAATTACAGGCTAATGTTGGTGCAATTGTTAAGCCAAGGGTATTGCTACGGAATTTGCCCCCATAATTTTTATATTTTAAAATAGATAATTCATCATCATTGTCATCTATTATATATTTCCCTTCTTTCATTAATTTTAGCAGTTCTTTAGTGTCTTCATCTAAATTTGTTTCGTCTAACGTTTCTAATGACCTCATGATATTTTTAAAATCATCTGTTATTTCTGCTAATGCACACGACATACCGTTAAAGGCAAATTCCTGACCCTTATGTTTAAAAAAAATATTATACTTTGATGCTTTCATTTTTGCCACTTCCTTCTTTTATTATAAAAGTGCTAAATTAATACTACTTTGACTTTAACATAGTTTTTTTATGAAATTAATCTTATATTCTTTAAAATTTTGATGCTTCAATAACCTTCTGACACGAATATTTTCTCCATAAACATTTCCACACAAGTATTTTCTATTGTTCAATTTAGCCCAATTTTCGCAAGATTTATATAATAAATACGCAATTTTATAAAAAGCTAAGTTTTTGTATGCATCTTTATCAAGGAATAAATCAACTAGTAACGCATAATCATGCGCTTCAAATAAATAGTCTTTGTTAGCTAACCGGACTTCAGCATAACCAATAAGATTTTTGCGATGCTCTGCGACAAAAAAGCAAACGTTAGACTTGCTTATCTCTTTACTCACATTAATAGGTCTAGTTACATTCACATTTTTAAAAAAAGAATTTATTTCAATTTGGTTTTTTAAAAGTTTTTGCGCAAGTTTTTCTATTTTTTCTACATCCTGTTTTGTAGCTTTTCTAATATTAACAAATTGTTCCATAAAAATTAAAGATCCTCCTTGCCGCCATTAAAACAGGTGTTTTAGCACCTACATTTACGTCCACTATTATCAATAGCGCAAACATTCATTATTGATCTTATCGCAAAAGAATGTTCTTTTATTTCTTGTCTAGAAACTATAATTTTCATATATACCACCTCCTACCCTTAAAAATATAAAAAAACAGAATTATCAAAGCAAACAAGGAAGACCTAGTTTTTAATTTTTTTATCATAAGTTAATCTTAGTTTCTCTAATACATTATTTTTTGATGTTATACAAACCGGCATTTTTTCTTTTACTCCTTTGTTCACGCATCCCCCCATACAAATAGGCAATATATCACAGTTTCTACATTTTTTATACTTAAAAGGACTCCAAAGCATATATTTTATTTTATGACTATTAATTATTTCTCTTATATCTTTAATCTCAAGGACATTCCCCACAGAATTTTCCAGCTCTCCTACCTCTGGCAAACAATTATATAGATCTCCTAAAGGGCTAACAATAAAAGAGTTTATATTATTAGCCATACATGTTGTTTCTTCTGTAGATGGGTAATCTTCAAAAATAAGTTTATTAAATCGTCTTTCCATAATTAATTTTTTAAACATTTTAATTTTTTCAGCAGCTTTTTTATCTGTTAAAGGACTATGAATTTTACAATTACCATTATAAGCAGATAAAGTTCCCACGGATATATAACATTTTTTAAAATTTTCTTTTTCAAAAATATCAAACAGTTCAATCATGTCATTTTTTTCCATATAATCAACGTGAACGCTTACCCCAACTGAGATTCCCATTTTTAGCATCAACTTTACGTTATCAACTATTTTAAAAAAGGTTCCCTTCCCATTATGCAATTTCCTTATAGAATCATGAATTGCAGGACTTCCATCAAGGGTTATCTGAACACTTTCGATGTGTGAATCAAGCATATTTTGGATTGTCTGTTTATCGATAAGATACCCATTTGTAATAATGCTTGAATGATATTCAATATAACGCTCTTTGCACATTAAAATTATTTTTTTTGACATGTCCCAGATATCACTTTTCGCTAAAAGTGGTTCTCCTCCAAACCAAGTTATCTGCAAATTTTTTTTCCCGATCGTTAAAAGTTTTAATTGTCTATAAATTGCATGTTTTACTCGGTCTGATATAAAATCAAGTTTTTTGTTCTCTCCCTCGAAACAATAGGGGCAACAACAGTTACAGGCAGTTGTAGGTAATATTGTAACAATCGCGCTACCATTTCTATATTTTTTTTTGTTAAATTCATATTCTAAAAAATTCAATTCATCGAAATCATCATTAATTAAAAAGCCGTTATTTTCCAGGTTTTTAAGCAAGCAAGTTTGTTCTTCATCAAGACTATTTTTATCAAAATTCATGCTAGTTGCTTTCTTTAACATATAAAAAAACTTATCATCAACTTCAGCAAGTACACATGTCAAGCTATTAAAAGCTAATTTTTTACTATTATGTTCAAAAATAATATTATATTTTGACTCTTTCATAAAAAAACTCCCCTTACCGTTTAGGATTTTCTCCTTGCATTGCCATCAAAACCGCTATTTTTTAATTTTTAAAAACCATATACTTTATCAGCACTCTTAATTGCGTTTTTTAGGTCTGCAAATTTATCAACCTTTTCCCAAGCTACATATAAATCTTCTCTGCCCATATGTCCATATTTAGCTAAACTTTGATATATTGGATTTTTAAGATTTAGGCTGTTAATTATAGCTGCTGGTCGTAGATCAAAGATTGAATTTATTGTATTTGCCAATTTCTCATTAGAATATTTTGATGTACCGAACGTTTCGACCATAACTGAAATAGGGGAAGCTAGCCCTATGGCATAAGCGATTTGAACTTCACATTTTTTAGCCAAACCTGCCGCAACAATATTCTTTGCCACATGCCTTGCCGCATAAGCGGCACTACGATCAATTTTAGTAGGATCTTTCCCCGAAAAAGCTCCACCGCCGTGCCGTGAATATCCACCATATGTGTCGACAATAATTTTTCTTCCGGTTAAGCCACTGTCTCCAACCGGACCACCGATTACAAATCGGCCAGTAGGGTTTACAAAAATTTTCGTGTTTTTGTCTAACATGTTTTCCGGAATAACTGTGTTTATTACATTTTCTGTTATATCCTTTTTGAGCTTTTCTTGAATAACATCTTCAGCGTGCTGAGCAGATATGATAATGGTGTCCACTCTTTTTGGAATACCATCTTCATATTCAACAGTTACCTGAGTTTTTCCATCTGGGCGCAAATAATCTAGAATTTTTTCTTTTCTAACGTATGTAAGCTTTTGTGCAAGCTTATGTGCTAAAGAGATAGGAAGCGGCATTAACTCTGGCGTTTCGTCACACGCAAATCCAAATACTATGCCCTGATCTCCTGCCCCTATTTCGTTTTCAGAATCTTTTTCCCCATGCTTAAATTCCAGCGATTGATTAACGCCCCTCGCTATGTCAGGAGATTGAGAATTTATGGAGGTTATTATACCGCAAGTATTACCATCAAAGCCTGATTCTGGGCTATTATAACCGATTTCATTAACGGCCTCTCTTACTATATCTGAAATGTTTACATAGCTAGAAGTTGATATTTCACCCATCACATGAATTAACCCTGCTGAAGCGGCTACCTCACATGCCACATGAGCATTTGGATCTTTTTCTAAAATTTCATCTAGAATAGCGTCGGCAATTTGATCACAAAGCTTATCTGGATGGCCTTCTGTTACGGATTCGGAAGTAAAAAAAGTTTTCATAATAACCCCACCTTTTCACGTATAACCTTTTTCGACTACATTTTATAGCTAGCGTTTAGGGAAATGTGTCGAATAAAGCAATATTTGAAGAGTTTTTATAACTTTGTATGAATTAATATTTATAGCTATTAAATTGTCGAAATTTTGGCACATATTGCACACCAAAAATTCGATAAACGTTTTAAATGATATTTATTAAAATAGATTAAGGATGTTTTTAAAATAATGAAGATAGACTTGAATCTCTCTTATTGAAGAGAATAAATCTGTATTTTTATCAAGTGCAAAAAAGAAAATAAAATAGTGAATATATATCGGTCGTAGTGTGGCGCTACGGCTTTTTTATGTGCAAAAAATGTAGTAAGAGTTCAGAGATTGATAAGGCCTGTAGATAAATGGGGTAGCCCGTTTGTTTATAGGCTTTTTTGTTTGTGTAGATAAGGATCTAGGCTTACCGTAACACAGAAAGCGGTATTTCAAATGTACATATTTTGTTTATCAAGAGCACCACCTTGTTTCTCCATATTTTTGAAATTTTAGGAATACGGAGAGACGACGAAATGATAATAAAATATGAATTTATAGACGGAAAAAAGATAGAGATTGAAGTATCAACAGAACTTGGACAAATTATCTTGCAAATTGATAAAGAAGCCAAAAACAATGATAGACGTGAAACTAGACGACATCAAAGTTTAAGTGAATTAAGCGATAAAGCTGATTTGATCGCGGATGAAAGTATAGATATTGAAAAAGACATTTTGCAAAAATTTGATATGGACAGGTTGTATGATGCAATATCTAAACTTAAGCCGTCTGAGCAGGAGTTAATACATAAACTTTATTTGGACAAGCAGGTAATGGCTCAAGCGGAATATGCAAGACGAAAAAACGTTAGTGAAGTAGCTATATGGAAAAAAGTACAGCGTATAAAAGATAAATTAAAAAAGTTAATGTAACGCGCAAAACTCCCATCAAATCTTAATGGGAGTTGTTTTTTTGAAAAATTTTTTAAAAAATATGTCAGGGTTTACCTTTCCCGTGGCTTATATATAGAGGCATTTTTTCTGAACAAAAAATTAAGCCTCGGAACGGGGGTGAACATTATGTATAAGCATCAGCTAAAAATTACAGTAAGAAAGGAGGGCGAACAACCTATAAGCATTGCGGAGTTTAAGAAATTATCTTGGATTGAAAAATTATCATCAAGATGGTTTGGGCATGCAAAAAAGATGATGTTGCTAATTCCAGAAGACAGAGTACAAAGTTTAGAGATTAAGGAGGTTGATTAAAATGACAAACAAAATGCCAATAAAATCAGAGCCTTTTAAACATCAAAAAGAAGTGTTTGATTTTGCGATAAGTCACGCAGATCAGCATGGAATAGCCTTGCTTATGAGTATGGGTTGCGGCAAGTCACTGAGTTCGATAGCGGTAGCAGGAGCTTTGTATAATGCGAAAAACATAAAGAAAGTTTTGATTGTCTGCCCACTGTCCATTGTTGGAGTCTGGAAAGAAGAATTTGAAAAATTTGCAGATTTTGATTATGAGCTAGCGATTTTAAAAGGCAATATGGCTAAGAAAACTGAGCTGTTACAAAAAATGCAAGGTTACAGCCTTCAAGTTGCAGTTGTAAATTATGAATCAGTTTGGAGGATGGAAATAGAATTTGCAAACTGGAAACCTGATTTTATCATTGCTGATGAGAGCCATAAAATTAAAACTCACAATATCGCAGCTTCAAAAGCAATGCATAGGCTTGGGGGAAAGACAAAATATCGTATGATTTTGACCGGAACAATGATTACAAACAAAGAAATAGATGTGTTTTCGCAATATAAATTCGTTGAACCAGCAATCTTTGGTAACAGCTTTTATGCATTTAGAAACAAGTATTTTGATATGGTTGGGTACGGTCAACATACACCGGTTTTGAAAGAGTCAATGAAGGATGAGCTAATGGAAAAAATACATAGCATAGCGTTTAGAGCTAATAAGGCTGAATGTTTAGATTTACCGACAGTTACAGATATTATCCGATACACAGAACTTGAGCCAAAAGCTATAAATATTTACCAAAGTCTTGTGAAAGACAGCTTTGCGGAACTTAGTAACTGTGAAATTACTGTAACTAATGTGCTAACGAAGTTGCTCAGATTATCTCAGCTAACTGGAGGATTCTTGGGAAGTGATGGTGGCAATACATATCAACAAGTAAGCAGAGCAAAAATGGAAGCGTTAGAAGATATCATTGATGAAGCTGTGCAAAGTGGCGAAAAACTCGTTGTTATATCAAGATTTATCCCAGAAATTAAAGCTATAGAAAAACTGTTGAATAAAAAACGTATTTTGTATTCGATGGTTTCGGGCGAAATTAAAGACCGAGAAGAACAGATACGTAAATTTCAAAATGATCCGAAAGTATCAGTATTTATAGGTCAGGTTGCCACAGCAGGTCTTGGAATAACGCTTACGGCAGCTTCTACTATGGTATTTTATTCGCTGGATTATTCCATGAGCAACTTTGAGCAGGCAAAAGCTAGAATCCATCGCGCAGGGCAACAGAAAAATTGTACATACATTTACTTGATTGCAAAAGGCACAGTGGATGAAAAAGTTTTATCTACTCTTCAAAACAAGGCGAATTTAGCGAAAAACTTAATTGATGAATACAAACGTGGGTTAAATCCATACGAGATCGGAGGTATTTTTTAAAGTGGATAACACTGTAATGTTTGATTTATCTGATAGGCTCAAAGCCTTAAAAGACAAGAAAAAAGAGATTGAGACATCTCTTAAAGGCGTAAATGACATGATTTTCGAAGTGGAGTCGGCTCTAGCTGAACTAATGACGTTGAGCGAAACTCAGAATTTTACGCGAAGCGGAACAATGTTTTCTTTAACAACAAGCACAAAAGCATCGGCAAAAGCTGGCAAAAAAGACGAGCTTTATGCATTGCTCAAAGATGCAGGATACGGCGATTTAGTGGTTGAAACCGTTAATCCAAGTTCTCTGTCTGCATTTGTAAAAGAGCAAATTTCTGAGAACAACGATTCTCTACCGCAGTGGCTCGAGGGCCTTGTTAATGTATTTGAAAAAACATCAATTTCAATAAGAAAAAATAAAAAATAGGAGTGTTTATATTATGGCAAACAATGAATTAACAATAAAAAATCAAGGTTTTATGGACCTTGCAGGCTTTAACATCAGCGAAGGTTTCTCAGAAGAGCTAGCTGGTCTTGATAGTGGATTTGAACGAATAAAAATTCCTGCAGGAGGAGGAACAATGTTTGAAGTGCCTGGGAATAATCCGAATGAACCTGATGCAGTAAAAGAATTTTTTGCAATGATTTTGCACCACCACCCGATGTTTAATTTTTATAAAGAAAAATATAGCGGTAGTAGCAACCCACCAGACTGTTTGAGTTTCGATGGAGTAAATGGTCATGGTGATCCGGGTGGATTTTGTCGGAGCTGTCCGAACAATAGGTTCGGTAGCGGTGATAACGGCAGCAAAGCCTGTAAAAATAAGCACCAAATGTATTTACTCAGAGAAAATGAAATATTCCCGACTGTTTTGTTTTTGCCAACAAGTTCCAATAAGGACTTTTCAAGATACATAAGAAGACTGCTTGTTACTGGCAAAAAGTCCGATTTTGTAGTGACTAAATTTTCACTCAAAAAAGCGGTTAACAAAGGCGGTATCGCGTTTTCTCAAGTTCAATTTGCGGTTGAGAGGACACTTTCTGATAAAGAAACCCAGTCTATAAAAAAGCTTTCTGAACAAATCAAATGTTATGCTAAAAACAGCCAAAATACAGCAAAAGTTGGTGAAAATACAGGCGAAGTCACAGCTTTGAGTGATTAGGAGGAAGTGTGATGGAATATAAATTGGCTTTGAACAAAGAAGAAATCGCAAAGTATATTGAAAATTCTAAAATTTTAGCTTTGGACATAGAAACATCGCCATTGCCTCAGTATCGAAATGACGAAAAAAGTTCGCTAGATGCACATAAATCAACAATTACCGGTATGAGTTTTTCAGTTTCAAAAGGCAGCGGTATTTATGTACCGTTTCATCACAAAGTCGGCTTAAATGCTGACTTTGTGGATACTTGGCAATGGATTAAACAAAATATTTTGATGAATGAGAATCTGAATGTAGTAATCCACAATGCGGCATTTGAGACAATGTTTTTCTATGCTTTAGGCTGTATCTCGCAATGCAAAATTTATGACACAATGGCTGCAGCTCAGATGACTCTCAAGACTAAAACTGAGTTTAGAAAACTCAGCGACTGCGGGCTTAAAAATCTTGCTCAGGAGCTTATTAAAGATAAACTTCCTACATTTGAAGATGTCACAAATGGTATGTTCTTTGATGAACTAAATTCAGAAGACTTTGAGACCATTAGATATGCCTGTGCAGATTCAGATTGCGCTTTACAGCTCTATCATCTCTTCAACAACTGGTTTGATGAAAATATACCAAAGCACCGGTTTATCGTAGAGCAAATCGAAGCCCCTACTGCGGTGTACGCTGGGCTTATGAAGTATAACGGAGTACCTTTAGACCTTGGTTTGATGCATAAAAAAGGCATAGAAGCAAGCTCGCAAATAGATCAACTTAAAGAGGACATTGCTATTATGACCGACGGCGTTGACGTTGGTGCAAATGCAAATACAAAAACTTTTAAAGATTATTTGTACAAAACGCTTGGCTTGCCGGTACTGAAAACAACAGAAAAGTTCAGTGAAGCTGTGGACGATGAAGCATTGATTTTATTGTCTGAGTGGTGTGAACAGCATCGACCAAATCTAGTGCCATTATTCAAAATGATTGAAGAGTATCGCAAATGGAGCAAGTTAAAGGCGACATACATTGACGGTTATTTGAAGTTTTTAAATATAGCGACAAATCGTATACACCCCGATTTAATGCCATTGGCAACTGAGACTGGGAGGTTCGCAAGTCGTAAAGCAAACCTTCAAAATATGCCAAGAAAAGACAACGACCCAATCGGTATTAGGAAATTTATCGCAGCGCCAAAGGGTAAAGTGCTAGTATCTCTTGATTTTTCTCAGATTGAACTGCGAGTCGGTGCGTTTTATTGTAGAGATGAAAAAATGCTTGATACATACAGAAATAACGGGGATATTCATGCTCAGACTACCTCAGTTATATTCAATATTCCCTTCTCAGAGGCTGTTGACAAAGGTGATAGTCATTATAAAGAAAGACGCACGATTGCCAAAAACTGCAATTTTGGAGTGTTTTATGGGCTGTTTCCAAAAGGTCTACAGAAAACATTGAAGTTTAAAGCTGGACTTAATAAATCGATAGATGAGTGCTGTGAAATAATTAGTAACTTGAAAGCTGGATACAAAGGTCTTGAAAAGTGGCAGAGGAAAGTAAAAAGGCAGGCTGCAGATGATGGTTATACAGAGACTTATCTTGGTAGGAGAAGGTATCTTCCCGATATAACGTCAGCTAATTGGAAAAAAAGAAGCTTTGCACAAAGATGCGCGCTCAATACGCCAATACAAGGCACGGCTGCGGACATTTTAAAACTTGCTATGAGTAGGATTGTTAAAGGTTTGAAGGATAAAATATGGCTCAGACCAATCTTACAGATACACGATGAGCTGGTCTTTGAAGTACCGAAAGATAAAGTTAACGAAGCGGTTAATTTTGTGAAAGAATGTATGGAGCAACAGCCATTTGAAGCGCTTGATGTACCGATAATAGCAGAGGCTGAGGTCGGTAAAACATTTGGGACATTACATGAAATACAGGAGGAATAAAACTATGGATACAAAAGAATTTTTTTCTGAAATTTATAAAGGTTGTGATGAAGGATACATAACTCTTACGCTATTACCTGAACGAAGGACCTCGTGGTTTAAATTAGGTGAGCTTGATAAGCTAGAACAGGCAATCAAGAAGTATAGTAACAAGACTAATGTTTATTTCGGTGTATGCTTGCGAAAAAGAATTTTGCCAAATAATCTTCGTGGCAAAGACAGTGATATATCAACTGTCACGACTTTGTATGCTGATATCGATATAAAGAGTAAAGCTCATGCACAGACAGCCTTGCCAAGCTCTGTTAAAGAATCGGCGGACTTTTTAAATTCATTACCGTTAAAACCAACCATCATGGTAAATTCAGGGAATGGTCTTCATGCATACTGGTTACTTGATACCCCCGCCAAAATTCAAAGTGCGAAGGATCAAGAGTATATCTCCTCAGTTTTTAAAGGGTGGAGCAGATTGCTTAGTTTAAAGGCCAACGAACACGGCTGGAAGCTTGATAATGTATCGGACTTAGCGAGAGTCTTGCGTGTGCCGGGCAGTATTAATCATAAGATTAAAAACGAGGCAATTTGCGAAGTTTTGGGCAATAATGGGACAAGGTACCAGTTGGCTGAATTTGAGCCATATGTAGGGGGTTCTGAGATAAATAATGAAAGGGTGCAGAAAAGTAAGTCTCAGAGAGGAGATGCTCAACGAATTCTTGAAAAATGTGACTTTATTCAATACTGCAAGGAAAATGCTGAAAATCTCCCTGAGCCTTATTGGCACGCGATGATTACCAATCTTGTTCCGACAAAAGATGGTATCAAAGCGATTCATGAGCTAAGTAAATCATATCCCAAATACGATAAAAGTGAGACTGACAGGAAAATTAAACATGCAGTCAAGGAAAATAAACCACATACCTGCAAATATATTCAGGAACATCTTGGATTTGAATGCAGTGAAAAGTGCAATGTAAAAGCTCCGATTGTACATGGAACACCGAGCAAAGAACAAAGTTTTATGGATTTGCTTGATTGTGGAGAAGTATCATCTGATAAAATTTTTTCAAAGGAAAATATGGAACTTTGTGCTTGGGCAAAATTCAGTATGCCCGCTGAGTACGCAAGACTTAAGACTAAACTTAAAGGTAAGGTTAATCTACGAGATTTTGAAAAAGCAGTTCGCTTTGAAAGTAAGAAAAACAGCATTAATTGCAATGACGAAAAAACGGTTCCTCTTGACCTTAAAGGTATAAAGTTAAATGGAGCAGTTATACCACAGGGATGGAATGTGACAATGAATCAAGGGATTCAAAAAGTATCTGTTTGCAAGGACTCCAACATAGTTACTTCTGTTTGTAAAAGTCCGGTAATTATAACAAAAAGACTTGAAAATTTCGATGATAGAAGTGAAAAAGTAGAACTTAGTTTTTTTAGAGACGGACGTTGGAAAAAGCTCATTGCTTCAAGGTCAAGTGTGTTTAATAGAAATTCTATAATAAAATACGCGGATTCTGGCCTTCCAATATCATCGAGCAGTGCAGCAGAATTAGTTGAGTATTTGAGCGATTATGAAAATGCAAATATAGATAAAATTCCACTTGTACGTTCAATTGCAAGAGTTGGATGGCTGGATAATCGATCATTTTTTCCTTACTGCACGCAAAAAGAAATCATTTTTGAATCGGAGTCCAGTGAGGTCAATGGAATTATAGATGCAACTATTTCACACGGCAGCATGGATATATGGAAGAAATATGCGGTTGTTGCCCGTAAAAATCCATTTGCTAGGTTTATTTTAAGCTCTTCATTTGCATCCTCTCTTTTGAAATTACTAGATAGCAGAGTATTTTTTATCCATATTTGGCATGACTCGCAGAGCGGCAAAACTGCAGTGATGAAGTTTGCAGTAAGTGTTTGGGGTGACGCATCAAAACTTATGGGCAGTTTTAATGCCACGAGTGTTGGCCTGGAGCGCATGGCAGGAATTTTAAAACATTTACCCTTTGCGATTGATGAATTACAGGTTTTAAATGACCGAAGGCTGTCTTTAGAAAAGATTATTTATAGTTTAGGCAATGGATATGGGCGTGTTCGTGGCAACAAAAACGGTGGAATGCAAAGTATTCCTACTTGGCAGAATATTATGATTACATCCGGCGAACAGCCGATAAGCAATGAATCAAGCAATGATGGAGCGATAACCAGAGTTTTAGAGCTATATGGAAGGCCCGTTGATGATGTTGGTTTTGCGCATGATTTACACGTTGTGAGCAAGGAGCACTACGGTTTAGCCGGTGAACAGTTTATAAAGTACGTTATCAAAAATGTCGGTGAACATTGTGCAAAGCAGCTTTACGAGCAGCTTTCTAAAGAGATAGCCCAAAAATGTACTTTTGAAGCGCCAAAAGCTCAGATAGACAATGTTTCATTGGTATGTTTAGGAGATTATTATTCGTCAATTTCGATATTTAACACTGAGAAAAATAGAGCGTGGAACGAAGCAGTAAATCTAGGAACGAAGATACTCCAGAACTGCAAGGAACTCCAAAAATCAGATACAATCGACAGAGCATGGGATTTTGTGACGGACTGGATAACAAGTAACAAAAATCGATTTTCACCGGACAGTACACCGTGTTATGGGAAAATAGAACATGACAAGGTGTATATAATTCCAAACATTTTGCGCCAAGCTCTTTTGGAAAATGGGTTCGATTATTCAAAAGTTACACGTGGTTTTAAAGATAAAGGTTTTGTTACAACTCAGACGGATAGCAACGGACATGAAAGAATGCAAGTGCAAAAAAAGATAAACGGTTTTAATAAGCGCTGTTTTTGTATAGAAGGTGACTTCGTAGGTGACTTTTAAATTCGCAAAAATCGCATAGTACAGCCATTTTTGAAGAGGGCAACCTCGTAGCCAATTTTTTCCGCACATACACACCATTGTATAGGAGTTTATATATTAAATTGAATTGAGTATTGAATTAAATAAACTCCTATAAATATATATTTATTTTTTAAAGGTTATTAAGGTTACTTAATAAATAATATTGGCAATCTTATCGCATTTATAGGAGTAACCTGGTTTTTAAAAATAGGGTTTCTCTGAGGATACGTGAGGGTGCTGAGCTTGATTGGAGTTAAAAGCGTGAAAGAAAAGACGATAACAAATCAAATATTAAAATATCTAAAATCAGAGCCGGAATGCTTCGCATTTAAAGAACATGGAGGATTATATGGAACGTCAGGAACCCCTGATATTATTTGCTGCTATAGGGGAAAATTCGTGGCATTTGAAGTTAAGACTGAACAGGGCAGACTGTCAAAATTGCAGGAGATTACGATTGAAAGAATACAACAAGCTGGTGGCGTTGCTGCTAAAGTTACATCTTTGGCGGAAGTAAAAGATATTTTGAAAGGAGTGGTGCCGGCGAAATAAACTGCAAAGGACAAAGATACAAAGTGCAGAGCTACAAAATACAAATTACAAAATGCAGATAAATTTTAAATTTGTAATTTGGAAGGTGTTCTTATGACCACAAAGGAATTTTTAAATCAGGCTTATCGTATCGATCAAAGGATTAACAGCAAACTGGAGCAAATTATCTCACTTCACGAACTTGCAACCAAGGCAACATCTACGCTTTCGGATATGCCAGTTAGTAGGACTAAAAGTCAGAGCCAGATGGCGGACGTTATAACAAAAATAGTGGATTTAGAGGCGGAAATTAATAAAGACATAGAAGAGCTGGTGGAAATAAAGAAAAATATCGTTTCTACAATCAAAAAGGTTCAAAATCCGGAACTTCAGACCTTACTTGAACTTAGGTACCTCTGTTTTAGAACGTGGGAACAGATTGCTCTTGAGATGGGATATAGCGTACAGCATATTTTTAGGATACACGATAAAGCACTAAAATCTGTAAAAGTTTTTAAAACATGAGAGTAAATGTGATAGAAAGAGAGTATCCGAGTGTGAGATAGTTATAATGGCAAGATTGTAATTAAGAGTTCTTAGAGGGACCTGAGAGCTCTTTTATCTAAGAAGACACTTGAAGGAGAGTGATTTTTATGCCCAAACGGCCAAGAAGTCCGTGTAGTTGGAGTGGTTGTCCAAAATTAACGAACGATAGATATTGCAAGAAGCATAAGAAGTTAGCGGATAAACAGTACAACCGATGGTATCGCGATAAAAATACATACAAACGGTACGGAAGAGTATGGAGACAAATCCGAAAGCAGCATATTGACAGCCATCCGTTGTGCGAAGCTTGTAAACAAAAAGGCATATTAACACCAGCAGACGAAGTTCATCACATAATCCCGCTATCAGAAGGTGGTACAAATGAAGCCGGCAATTTAATGAGCCTTTGCAAAAGTTGTCGCTCAAAGATTACAGCTCGTGACGGCGGCAGATGGAAAAGAAAGATTCGCTCTTAAACAGAACGAATCTTCAAAGTAAGTGCTAGGCAAGTAGTTTTGAGCATGTGTATTTTATCAACTCATTACGCGTGTAATACGCATATAAAAAATGTAGAAAAAGATCATAATGGGGGGATAAAAATCTCTGCGAAAGGTGTCGAACCCAGCGGGCGTGGGGTCAAATGCGAAAAAAGGCCAATTCAAACAGGGTATTAACCCAAACAAAGGAGCGTGAAAATTTGGCAAGAGACGGAACAAATCGCGGCGGACGGCGAGTTAGAGCTGGAGATAAGCCATTTTCTTTGGTTGATAAAATAGCAGCGGGGAAATCAGCTAGTGTATTGGATGTTTCAGAGCTTGATATTGAAAAACACTTTGATCTGGGTGAATTTTCAAGTATAGCTAATTTGCACGGGGAAAATATCCCAAGGCCAAGTGAGTATTTGAGCCGCCAACAAAAAGACGGAGAGCCGCTTGGCGCAGATAAAATCTTTGAAGAAACTTGGACCTGGCTAAAGGCTAGAAAATGCGAAAAGTTTGTAAATCCAAGATTAGTAGAAAGCTACTCCAAGGCGTTTGCAAGATATATTCAGTGCGAAGAAGCAATAAGCAAGTTTGGGTTTCTTGGCAAACATCCCACCACCGGCAACGCAATAGCAAATCCGTTTGTACAGATGAGTATTTCATTTCAAAAGCAAGCAAATATTATCTGGTACGAAATTTTCGATATAGTAAAACAAAATTGCACAACAGAATTTGTAGGAACTCCGCAAAATGATGATATGGAATTACTATTAATGGCGAGGAAACGGAAACAATGTTAGACGCAACATGGCTTTTAACGTTAATCTCTTTGATAGGGACTGTTTTTAATATTCGAAAAAACATAGTCTGTTTTTACATATGGCTGGTAGGAGACTTTTGTTGGTTTGTTTTTGATTACGCTGCAGGAGTGTATGGCCGAGCGCTACTTGATTTAGTGCAGATTCTTTTTGCTATTTGCGGGATATTTTCCTGGAAAAAAGAAACTAAAAGTTGAATATTAAAATAATAAGAGTTATCATGAAGAATATAACAAATTATTGGGAGAGGAATGTTCATGAAACAAAAAGCAGAATTGGTACTTTTTAAAACACAGGATGGAAATGTTAAACTGAAAGTCCAGATAGAAAATGATACCGTTTGGTTAACTCAGTTGCAAATTTCTGAGTTATTTGATAGAGATAGAACGGTAGTCACAAGGCATATAAAAAATATTTTTAGTGAATCCGAACTTGAAGAAAAAAGCAATGTGCATTTTTTGCACATTGCAAATTCAGATAAACCGGTAGCACTATATAGCTTAGATGTAATAATCTCAGTTGGATACAGAGTAAAATCTAAGCGCGGCGTAGAGTTTCGCAAGTGGGCAAATGAAGTTTTAAAAAACTACATACTAAAAGGCTATGCTGTTAATAATAATCGTATAAATCAGCTTGGAGAGATTGTACGTATTATGAAAAGGGCCAACAACCAACTTGAAAGTGGACAGATTTTGGATGTGATTGAAAAGTACACAACTGCACTTAATTTGTTGGATGATTATGATCATCAAAAAATAAAAAAACCTGAGGGAACGAAATCAACTTATGTTTTGAAGTACGATGAGTGCAAAGATGTAATCCTTAAAATGAGGTTTGCAGAGGAAAGCGACTTGTTTGGGAATGAAAAGGATAATTCTTTTGAGTCAAGTATTAATGCGATTTATCAGACGTTTGGTGGACAGGAAGTTTATCCTTCGATTGAGGAAAAAGCTGCAAATCTTTTATATTTCATAGCTAAAAATCATTCATTTTCTGACGGCAACAAACGAATTGCCGCAGCCATGTTTCTTTATTTTCTTGACAAAAATGAAGCCCTTTTTGAAAATGGTAAGAAAATAATAGATGATTATACCTTGGTTGCTATCACAATAATGATTGCGGAGTCGAAACCACAAGAAAAAGAAACACTAATAAAGTTAATAATGAATTTTTTGAGTTGATTATAAAAAATATTGTTGTAGGCGCTTCTTGAAAAAGAGGTGCCTTTTTATTGTGCAAAATGGAAAGAGAGATGATCAGAATTTTGCAAATAGAAAAAATAGCGATTTCAAAACTGGTTCCAGCCAAATATAACCCACGTAAGGACTTAAAACCGGGAGATACCGAATACGAAAAATTAAAACGTTCAGTTGAAGAATTTGGCTACGTTGAGCCAATTATTTGGAACAAAAGAACTAATAGAGTTGTAGGAGGACATCAGAGATTAAAGGTTCTTGTCGATTTGGGCTTTAATGAGGTTGATTGTGTAGTTGTTGAGCTTCCTGAAGAAAAAGAAAAAGCGTTAAATATTGCACTTAACAAAATCAACGGAGAATGGGATAGAGACAAACTTGCAATACTTATTTCTGATTTGCAAGGTTCAGATTTTGATGTGTCTTTAACTGGCTTTGATGAAGATGAGCTTGCGGATCTATTTTCCCAATTTGAAGAAAAAGAGGTCAAAGATGACAAATTTGATTTAACGGCAGCACTTGAAAAAGCGTCGTTTGTAGAACGAGGTGATATCTGGACTATTGGCCGGCACAGGTTAATGTGCGGCGATGCGACAAATATGTAAGATGTATCGGCTCTGATGGACGGCAAACGTGCAAACCTCATTGTTACAGACCCACCTTATGGCGTATCATTTAAAAGTTCAAGCGGTTTGACGATCCAAAATGATTCAATAAAAAACGAGGAGTTTTACAATTTTCTTTTATCTTCATTTAAATGTATGGCTGAACATCTTGAAAATGGCGGTGCAGCCTACGTGTTTCATGCAGATACTGAAGGACTAAACTTTCGTAAAGCCTTTGTTGATGCCGGCTTCCATCTTGCAGGTGTATGCATCTGGGTTAAGAATTCTTTGGTATTGGGACGTTCTGATTATCAGTGGCAGCACGAACCTATATTATACGGCTTTTTGCAGAATGGAAAACACCCTTGGTATGCGGATAGGAAACAGACAACAATTTGGAATTATGATAAACCTAGGCGTAATGAGAATCATCCAACCTCAAAGCCTCTTGACCTTCTAGGATATCCGATTTGTAACTCGAGTCAGGAAAATTCTATAGTTCTTGACACTTTTGGTGGTAGTGGATCGACAATGATGGCTTGCGAGCAAACAAACCGGATTTGTTATATGATGGAACTTGATCCAAAGTATGCCTCTGTAATTTTGCGAAGAGCAGTTGAGAACGGGATATCGTCGGATGAAGTGTACGTCATTCGTAAAGGAGTAAGAATCCCATATTCAAAGCTTGAAAAAGAAATTGAGCCATCTTGACTCTGTTCTCCTTAGTAAATAAAAAGTGAGGCATGGCGTTGATAAAGAAATTAAAAAGTTATAAGCCGACAAAATTCATGGCAAGGAATTCTCACTATGATAGAAATTGTGCTGACTACGCGGTTAAATTTATAGAATGCCTATGTCACACAAAGGGCACTTGGGCAGGAAAGCCATTTGAGTTAATAGATTGGCAAGAACAGATTATAAGAGACCTGTTTGGAATCTTAAAGCCAAACGGATATCGACAGTTTAACACAGCTTATGTCGAAATTCCCAAGAAAATGGGAAAGAGCGAACTTGCCGCGGCAGTAGCTCTTTTGCTTTGCTGTGGAGATGGAGAAGAACGAGCTGAAGTTTATGGCTGTGCAGCTGACAGGCAGCAGGCATCGATCGTTTTTGAAGTTGCTGCCGATATGGTTAGGATGTGCCCAGCGTTAGCAAAAAGAATCAAACTCTTGACTTCGCAAAAACGTATCATTTATACGCCGACAAACAGCTTCTATCAGGTTTTATCGGCAGAAGCGTACTCAAAGCATGGATTTAATATTCATGGAGTGATCTTTGACGAATTACATACGCAGCCAAATAGAAAACTTTTCGATGTTATGACAAAAGGTTCAGGTGATGCACGAACACAGCCGCTATACTTTTTAATAACAACAGCTGGAAACGATACACACAGCATTTGTTATGAAACGCATCAAAAAGCCAAAGACATACTTGAGGGACGCAAGTTTGACGAGACATTCTATCCGGTAATTTACGGTGCTTCTGAGTTAGACGACTGGACAGATCCGAAAGTCTGGGAAAAAGCGAATCCGTCACTTGGAATCACCGTTGGCATCGATAAAGTCAAAGCAGCGTGTGAATCAGCAAAGCAAAACTCAGCAGAAGAGAATAGTTTTAGGCAACTAAGGCTAAATCAATGGGTCAAACAGGCCGTAAGATGGATGCCGATGGATAAATGGAACGCATGTAGTTTTAAGTTCGATGAAAAAAGCCTTGAAGGCAGGATTTGCTATGGTGGGTTGGACTTGTCCTCCAGCACAGACATTACAGCATTTGTTTTGGTGTTCCCACCATTAGATGAAGACGATAAATATCACATTATTCCCTATTTTTGGCTACCAGAGGATAATCTTACACTCAGAGTAAATCGTGACCATGTACCTTACGATGTTTGGCAAAAGCAAGGATATTTAAAAACAACCGAAGGCAATGTAGTCCACTATGGATTTATTGAAAAGTTCATCGAAGAGCTTGGAAAAAAGTACAACATACGAGAAATAGCATTTGACCGCTGGGGGGCAGTACAAATGGTTCAGAACCTTGAAGGCATGGGGTTTACAGTTGTTCCATTTGGGCAAGGATTTAAAGATATGAGTCCTCCAACGAAGGAACTGATGAAACTCACTTTAGAGCAGAAGATTGCGCATGGTGGGCAGCCAGTACTAAGCTGGATGATGGACAACATATTTATTCGTACTGACCCAGCAGGGAATATCAAGCCAGACAAAGAAAAATCCACAGAGAAAATAGATGGAGTTGTTGCAACAATAATGGCGTTAGATCGAGCTATTCGGAATCAAGGTGAAGACTTTAATTCTGTTTACGATGAAAGAGGTTTACTCATTATTTGACCGAGCAATGCGGCAAAGTTAATACATTAATTTGTTTGCAGATGTCAACAGAAATGTTGGCGTTTTGTTATTTTAAAAGTTTTTTTGGAGGTTATTTATGAACAACTTAAAAGTGTTTAAAAAGCAAGAGTTTGGTAAAGTCAGAACGGTCACAATAGATGAAGTACCATATTTTGTAGGGAAAGATGTTGCGAAAATCCTTGGTTATGTGAACACAAAGGATGCACTTGCAAACCATGTTGATGCGGAAGGTAAAACTATAATTCAAAGGTCGGAAAACGCTACCTTAGGCATTCTAAACAGAGGACTCACTGTTATCAACGAGAGTGGTCTCTATAGTTTGATTTTATCAAGCAAAATGCCAAGTGCCAAAAAATTTAAACGTTGGGTAACGAGCAAGATTTTACCGTCGATCCGCAAACATGGAATGTATGCGATTGATGATTTAATTGCCGATCCGGATTTAGGTATTGCGGCTCTTAATGCATTAAAAGCAGAACGAGAGAAAAATAAAAGACTCAAGCAGTCAGTAGCAGTGCAGACTCAGCAAATTTCAGAGCTGACGCCGAAAGCGAGTTATTATGATGTTGTGCTTAACTGCAAAGATTTGGTTTCAATATCAACAATATCTAAGGATTACGGCTGGAGTGCAAAGAAAATGAATAAATACCTCCATGAAAAACGCGTTCAGTTTAAGCAAGGCGATATTTGGTTGTTATATCAAAAATATTCAGAAAAAGGCTATACAAGCACGAAAACACACACTTATCTTGATAATGACGGTCAACACACGAAAGTTCACACATATTGGACACAGAAAGGACGACTATTTATCTACGAATTATTAAAAGAAGACGGGATATATCCCAATATCGAAAAATTAGTAGGTTAAAAATTAAATGCTAGAAAGGTTTTTGTTGATATGAGCGTCTTAAAAAATCTGTTTCATTCACGAGATAAACCCAAAAATTCTCTGCCAGGGAACAGTTACAATGTGCTTTTTGGCAGAACGACAAGTGGAAAAAATGTAAATGAACGCTCTGCAATGCAGGTAACGGCGGTTTACGCGTGTGTACGAATCTTATCCGAATCAATAGCAGGTCTCCCCTTACATACGTATAGATATTTGAAAGATGGAGCAAAAGAAAAAGCCATAAATCACCCACTCTATCGCCTTTTGCATGATGAGCCAAATCCGGAGATGACTTCGTTTGTGTTCAGGGAAACATTGATGAGTCATCTTCTTTTATGGGGTAATGCCTACGCTCAAATTATTCGCAACGGCAAGGGCGAAATATTAGCACTTTACCCGTTAATGCCAAACCGTATGACAGTCGATAGAGCATCAAACGGTGAAATTTATTACACATACATGGTCAATGACAGCGATAATCCTACGCTTAAAGCACAAGGGCAAGTGTATTTAAGAAGAGAGGATGTCTTGCATATTCCTGGTCTTGGAATTGATGGTTTGGTTGGATATTCCCCTATTTCAATGGCTAAAAATGCCGTAGGAATGGCACTTGCCTGTGAAGAATATGGTGCTAAATTTTTTGAAAACGGAGCATCACCTAGTGGAGTTTTGGAACATCCGTCAACAATTAAAAATCCAGATAAACTCCGTGAAAGCTGGAATTCTCTGTTTCAAGGCAGTGAAAATTCTCATCGAGTGGCTGTCCTGGAGGAGGGGCTTACGTTTAAACCAATTGCAATCTCACCCAATGAAGCTCAGTTTTTAGAGACAAGAAAATTTCAAATAGATGAGATTGCAAGGATCTTTAGAATTCCGCCACACATGGTTGGAGATCTAGAAAGAGCCTCGTTTTCAAATATTGAAGAGCAGTCGCTGGAGTTTGTAAAATATACCCTCAACCCTTGGGTTACGCGGTGGGAACAGTCGATTCAACGGTCGTTGTTTACAGATAAAGAAAAGAAGAATTATTTTGTAAAATTCAACGTGGATGGCCTTTTGCGTGGTGACTATGCGAGCCGTATGAATGGATATGCAACAGCAAGACAAAACGGTTGGATGAGTGCCAATGACATCAGAGAGCTTGAAAACATGGATTTAATCTCGGATGAACTTGGTGGCAACCTATATTTAATTAACGGAGCAATGACAAAATTACAGGACGCAGGCGGATTTATGCGCTCTGAGTCTAAAGAAACTGAGACAAAGGAGGACGATATCGATGGAGAAAATAACAAACAATCCGAAAAGAATGCCTCATTGGTGGAATTGGGCTGATACCGAAAATGGTCGAGAACTTCGTATTGAGGGCGCAATAGCTGAAGAAAGTTGGATTGATGATGAGATTACACCAAAACAGTTTAAATCTGAACTGATATCTCAAACTGGCGACATTACTGTATTTATTAATAGCCCAGGTGGAGACGTGTTTGCCGCAGCCCAGATTTACAATATGCTGATTGAATACAAAGGCAATGTAACCGTAAAAATAGACGGGATCGCTGCTTCAGCCGCGTCAGTGATAGCCATGGCAGGAACGAAAGTTTTAGTGTCGCCCGTAAGCCAAATTATGATTCATAACCCCATGACTGCGGCGTTTGGTAACACACAAGATATGCAAAAGGCAATATCAATGCTTAGTGAAATTAAAAAGTCGATAATCAATGCATACCAGCTAAAAACTGGTCTTTCACGAGCCAAAATATCTCGTATGATGGATGAAGAAAGCTGGATGAACGCGCAAAAAGCCGTAGAGTTAGGATTTGCAGATGAAATCTTTTATATAAATAATGCTGATCCTAAAATATCAGACGGCTTGATATTTAGCCGTTCAACAGTTGTAAATTCAATTTTAAATAAACTTAAACAACAAGAAAAATCAACGATAACTTTAAAGTCGCTACAAAAGCGGCTTTCTTTATTGAACTATTAAATTTTGAAGGAGCAAATAAATTATGAATAAAATACTTGAATTGCGTGAAAAACGTGCAAAAGCGTGGGAAACGGCAAAGAATTTTCTGGATAGCAGACGAGGTGAAAATGGGCTAGTCTCAGATGAGGATAATGCTACATATGAAAAAATGGAAACAGAGGTTGTAAATCTTGGGAAAGAAATCGACAGGCTAGAAAAGCAAGCTGCAATTGATTTAGAGCTGTCTAAGGCAACTAGTGCGCCTCTTTTGGAAAAACCTCAAACTGATGAAAAATCGCGAAAAACAGGTAGAGCAAGTAATGAATATAGAAATGCGTTTTGGCAGGTAATGAGAAGTAAAGCCGGGTTTGAGGTAAAAAATGCGCTTCAAGTTGGAACTGACAGTGAAGGTGACTATTTAGTACCGGACGAATTTGAGCACACTTTAGTGCAAGCACTTGAAGAAGAAAACATTTTTAGAGGACTTGCAACTACAATTCAAACGTCAAGCGGAGACCGTAAAATTCCAGTCGTTGCAACAAAAGGCGAAGCATCGTGGGTTGATGAAGAAGGGACGATTCCTGAAAGTGATGATGCGTTTGGACAAGTGTCAATTGGAGCATATAAACTTGCAACGATGATAAAGGTCAGTGAAGAGCTGTTAAATGACAGTGTGTTTGATCTTGAAAATTATATTGCTGTTGAATTTGGCAGACGTATCGGCAACAAAGAGGAAGGAGCATTTTTTATAGGCGACGGAGTAGGCAAACCCACAGGAGTTTTAGATGCAACAGGAGGAGGTCAGCTTGGAAAGACTACTTCAGGAGCAACATCAATTTCATTTGATGAAATCATGGACTTATTTTACAGTTTAAAGTCTCCGTACCGCAAAAACGCAACGTTCCTGATGAATGACTCCACAGTTAAAGCTATCAGAAAATTAAAGGATGGAAATGGACAATACATTTGGCAACCTTCAATGAGTGCTAGTACGCCGGATATGGTCCTTAATCGCCCAATTTTAACGTCAACATATATGCCAGAAATTGCGGCTGGGAACAAAACGGTGGTGTTTGGCGATTTTAAATATTACTGGATAGCCGACCGTCAAGGCAGGAGTTTTAAGCGATTAAATGAGCTGTTTGCAGTAACCGGGCAGGTTGGCTTTGTGGCAACTCAACGAGTAGACGGTAAGCTCATATTGTCTGAGGCAGTGAAATATTTACAGCAAAAAGCTTAGGCAATGTAAACGTACATTAAATCGACTGAAGGGAGATTTTATATGTCGTACAACAGCAAAAATTATACAGAACAAGGCGGAGAAAAAACTGTTATAGGAGGTACTTTGGAGATTGCTGAAGGAGGAAAATTCGTAGGACTTGAATCGGCATTTAAACAAGCGGATAATCAAGATGAAAGTACAGCATCTACAATTGCTGAGTTAAAATCGGATTTTAATTCATTGATTTTAAAATTAAAAGAGGCTGGCCTAATGAAACAAGATGAAAGCTAAATTAGGAGGGATTTTGGTGAGTGATTTACTTGAAAAAATAAAATCAAATTTAATAATTTCTCACAACGAAGATGATGCTCTTCTAAAAAACTATATTGATGCAGCTATCTGCTATGCAGAAAGCTATCAAAACCGAAAAATAGGGTATTATTTAGAAAATCCGTTACCTCCGACTACCGAACAGGCAATAATTGTGCTCTGTTCGCACTTTTATGAGAGTCGAGATGGAAGCACAGGAGGATTTTTTGGAGATAACGTCAGTGCCAGCCAGCAAGTTTGGAATACAGTAAATACACTGTTACGGCTTGATAAAGAGTGGAAGGTTTGATTTTATATGAGTTTTGGTAAGATGAACAGCTTTATAGAGATAATTTCTGCCAAGAATGTTACTGATTCGGAGGGATTTTCTAAAAGAAAAGAGACCATTTTAGCAAACATTAGAGCATATAAAGAAGAACGCCATGGCAATAAAGTTTGGGCAAATATGGCTGCATTTTCAGAGGCAACAGCATTATTTAGATTTAGAAAAATTCCCGGCGTAAATGTAACAACAAAGCTTTTAATTTTACACGATGGTGTACGGTACGATATTGTATCAGTCGAGAACGTTAAAGGGAAGAACATGTATATTGAAGTTTTGGTAAAGAAGTCGGAGGCATCTTGCCCAACAAACTATAAATGTGTAGAGGAGGCCGTGACATAATGGCAAAATGTGAACTGAGAATGCCAGAAGAATTCTCGTTGAAAATATCAAGGCTTGGAGATAAAACAGATAAAATTGTAGCCCGGGTGCTGGAAGTGGGAGGAGATATAATGTGCAAAAGCGTTAAATCTCATTTAAAAACTGTTATTGGAAAAGACTTAAAACGAAAAAGCCGCTCTATCGGTGAACTTGTTGATTCACTAGGGGTATCTCCAGATGATGTTGATAATAACGGGATTCATAATTTGAAAGTTGGGTTTAACGAACCAAGAAGGAAACAAACTAAGGCGAAAAATAGCCGCAGCTACTATACAGCAACTAACGCCATGATTGCTAATGTAATTGAGTTTGGAAAGTCGGGGCAAAATCCAAAACCATTTTTAAAGCCAGCTAAAAATAAGTCTCGGAAAAAGTGTATTGCGGCAATGAAAGAAAAGCTCAAAGAGGAGTTAAGCAAAGTATGAGTGGCAGCATATTGTTTGAATTAAGAAGTGCTTTATCAAAATTGAATATCCCAATAGAAACCGGCGCTTTTAAAGATCCACCACCCGATGAATACTTAGTTTTAACACCGATAACTGATGATCTTGATGTTTTTACAGACAATTTGCCTGACTATGAAGTCTCAGAAGTACGAATTTCACTTTTCACAAAATCAAATTACATACAGAGGAAAAATCAGATTACAGAGCTCTTGCTTAAATCTGATTTTACTATTACCGGCAGATGGTATGTGGAGTATGAGCAGGGAACCGGATACCACCACTATACCATCGATGCTGCAAAAAACTATAAATTTTAGGAGGAGATTAAATTGGCAACGATTGGCCTTGATTCACTATTTTATGCAAAAATAACTGAAGACACAGACGGGAATGAAAATTATGACACGCCCAAAATACTAGCAAAAGCAATGACAGCAGAACTTACAATAGATCCAGCAGAGGCAACCCTTTTTGCCGATGATGCACGCCCAGATAGGGCTTTGTTTTAAGTGGAAAAGGCGTAAAGCCTTGGAACCACCGCCGAGATAACCGGCGAGTCAACGCACCTAACTGCTAAGGGAAACCGGATGTGGGAACATAGTATGGTGTGAAAGCGGAAAGTTGGCATAGGGTAGATGCCACGACTCAACCGCAATGACAAGCAGATATGAGGTTTAGGCAGGATTTGCCGAATGTGAGGTCTGAACTTCCTTTGCGAAGGGTTCGGGGAAATACCATGAGACCCCGAGTGTGACTGCTCGTGTATACCGTCATCATACACGAGGTTATCATAAACTTCACACAGTAGGTACGAGAACGATACCGGAAAAGACCGTAAGCAAAACCGACAATCTGCGTCTCCAAGAAACAAAGTTAACTGGGGATTGCCTAAACGGAAGAAATTCCGCATGGCAACAGAGCCTCCGTAGTAGTCCGAGGACGGGAAGTCTGTCTACATGGCGAAGGGAGGCAGTTGATAAATCCTAAAATGTAAAGTTGAAAGGACGGAGAAACCGTGCAAAAACCAACAACGGAAATTTTAGAGCGTATGAAACAAAACTCGTCTGAACACCCCGATGGAGTTTACACACGACTCTTTCGTTACCTCTTGAGAGAGGACATCTACTATATCGCATACCAGAAACTATACGCCAACAAAGGGGCGGCAACCAAAGGCACGGATAACGATACAGCAGACGGATTTGGGAAGAAATACATTGAAAGTCTGATTGCAGACTTATCCAATGGAACATACATCCCCAAGCCTGTACGCCGAGAGTATATTCGCAAGCCAAATGGGGAAATGCGTCCTCTGGGGATTCCTTCATTCCGTGACAAATTGTTGCAGGAAGTAATTCGCAGGTTTCTTGAAGCCATATATGAACCGCAATTCAGCGACTGCTCACATGGGTTTCGCCCCAACAGGAGCTGTCATACTGCGTTGAAACAAGCCCGCTGCTATTTTGTGGGGGCAAAATGGTTTATAGAAGGCGACATCAAAGGTTGTTTCGACAACATCGACCATGAGGTTCTGATAGGGATTTTGGAGAAGAAAATTAAGGACAGCCGTTTTATCAACATTATCCGAGCTTTCCTAAAAGCAGGATATATTAAGGACTGGCGGTATCACCAAACATATAGTGGTACTCCGCAAGGCGGTATATTGTCTCCGATTCTCGCCAACATCTATCTGAACGAACTGGATAACAAGGTCATGGAAATCAAGACAAGATTTGAGAAAGCGCGAGACAAAGGGTTAACTACTGAATATCGCCGATTGAAATCTCGAATAGACAGGCTCGAAATTAAAGCAAAGACGGCAACAGGTGATGAAAAATCCGAAATTATAAAGGAAATCAAGGACTTGAAAAAGCAACGCTTGCAGATACCTTGTCGCCCTGACACGGATAAAAACATCGCTTATATCCGCTATGCAGACGATTTCCTCCTTGCAATAAAAGGCTGTCGTGAGGATTGCATTGCAATCAAAGCGGAGCTTGCGAAGTACCTAAAATCGGAGCTAAAACTTACATTAAGTGAGGAGAAAACCCTGATAACCCATTCAGCGGAGAAGGTGCGTTTCTTAGGATACAACATATCCGTCAGAAGAAACCAAGAAATTCGCACGGACTCGCTTGGTCGAAAATCAAGAAGCATGAATGGAACAGTAGAATTAACTGTACCTCTCGAAAAGATTGAAAAATTCATGTTCGACAAAGGCGTAATCAAGCAGACAGAAGCACGAAAGTTCCACTCTGTTCATAGAAGTGGCTGGCTATTTCTGCCCGACTACGAAATACTGGAACGATACAATTCTGAAATCAGAGGGATTCTGAACTACTATCAGCTTGCTGCGAACTACAGCAAACTGAATTATTTTTGCTATCTCATGGAATACAGTTGCCTTGCTACGCTGGCAGGGAAATATTCCTCGACCATCAGTAAAATTCGCGATAAATATGCCTGCGGAAAAGGCTGGTCGGTGCGATACAAAACAGCAAGCGGTGCCTCTCGTGATAAGAAAATTGTCAAGCTTAACGATTGCAAGGAATCTGATACATTTGAGGATGTAATTATTACGCACATTCCTCCAAGAAGATTCAAAAACTCAATCCGTGAGCGACTTCTTGCAGAAACTTGCGAACTTTGTGGTAGGAAAGGTGGGCAATTATACGAAGTCCATCATGTCAACAGCCTAAAAGGTTTAGCAGGAAATCTGATTTGGGAACGCATAATGCTGGAAAAACGCCGTAAAACTCTCGTTATGTGTGAAGATTGCCACAGGGCAATCCATGAGAGTTAGTTTCATATGTCAATTATCAATGGAGAGCCGTATACGCCGAGAGGTGTAAGTACGGTTCGGGGGCGAGGGAGCTTATGCTCCCTTAGCCTATGGCGCAAGTGAAGTGGTTAAGGAATTTAAAAGTGGTACACTTACGCTTGGAATTGACGACATAGGTCCGGTTACTGCAGGAGAGTTAATCGGAGTGAAAATTGATAGTAATGGAGTAATTGTTTCATCTGCAGAAGATAGCGCTACACCGGTGGCTGTGGGTTTTAGAGCAAAGAAAGCAAACGGTAAATACAGATATTTTTGGTTATACCGAGTCAAATTCGGAGTTCCTGGAACAAGTCTACAAACCAAAGGAGATAGCATAACATTTTCAACGCCCACGATTGAAGGGAGTGTTATGCGAAGGAATAAATTAAACGAAAACGGAAAGCATCCTTGGAAAGCTGAAGTAACAGAGGGCGAAACCGGAGTTACTTCAGATGTGATTTCAAGTTGGTTTTCAAGTGTTTATGAGCCTAGTTTTGAATAAGGAGCAAAAGCATATGGATACAAACGATAGGAGTACGTCAATTAAAATTAACGGTGAAAGCTATGATCTTGTTTTGACAACAAAAGCAACCAGGGAAATCGCTAAACGCTATGGCGGCCTTGAAGATTTAGGAAACAAGTTGATGAAATCTGAGAATTTTGAAGAAGCTATTGGAGAAATTGTATGGATAATAGTGCTTTTGGCAAATCAGGGAACTTTGATATATAACATTAAAAATTCAAAAAACAAAAAGGAACTATTGACAGAAGATAGGCTTGAATTAATGACCTCTCCAATAGATTTGGCAGAGCTCAAAGACGCAATAATTGAAGCTATGAACAAAGGCACCAAACGAAATGTTGAGAGCGAGGAGATTAGCTCAAAAAACGAGCAAACCGAGTAACAGACGAAGAACTGTTTACTCGGCTTATTTATTATGGGATCGCACATCTAAATTGCAGAGAAGACGAAGTTTGGCTTATGCCAATAGGATTGTTGCTCGACCTGATTGAATGTCATAAACAGTATTACGGACTTTCAAAAGCTCGCCAAAAAATTTTTATTGATGATGTGATACCATTTGGCATTTGACCAAATCTATTATAAGGAGGAGTTAACTCACTTATGGGATATGATAATTTTGGCTTAAAGATCGGTATCGAGGGAGAACGAGAGTTTAAAAATTCTATAAGAGAAATTAATTCTTCTTTCAAAATTTTAAAAAGTGAAATGAACCTTGTGACATCAAGCTTTAAGGGAAACGCAAGCTCAATGGAAGCACTATCATCTAAAAGTAGTGTTTTAAAAAGAGAAATAGAATCTCAAAAAGAAAAGATAGCAGTTTTAAAAAGTGCTCTTGATAATGCCACGGCGTCATTTGGCGAAAATGATAAGCGGACACAAGCTTGGGTATCTAAAATCAATTATGCCGAGGCGGAACTAAATAAACTGGAGCTTGAACTAAAAGACGTAAATTCTCAAATGGAAAAGTCCAAAACGCCGCTTGATAAGCTAAACACCGAGCTTTCAGAGCAAGGTGAAAAGCTGAAATCGCTGCAAACTCAGTACAAAAACGTTGTGCTTGAACAGGGCAAAAACAGCACCGAAGCTAAGAGTTTAGCAACCCAGATAAAATCTTTAAACAGCGATATTAAGGATAACAAAGACAAGCTAAACGCCGCGGAAAAGGCAACGGCACAGCTTGGTGATGAGATGGATTCCACGAAAACCTCCACTTCCAAGCTGAGCGAAGGATTCACCGTCATGAAGGGTGTCATCGCTAACTTAGCAGCGGACGCAGTCCGAATGCTGGGCCGCAACCTTGTAAGCGCCGTGAAGTCCATAGCATCAAGCGGCATCGAATTTGAAAGTGCGTTCGCCGGCGTCAAGAAGACAGTTGATGCAACCGACGAAGAATTTGAGCAGTTTGAGGCAAGCTTGCGGTCAATGTCAACGCAGATGCCAACCACAGCTTCGGAGCTATCAGCAATCGCAGAAGCAGCGGGTCAGCTCGGTATCAAGAACGAAAATTTAATTTCGTTCACCGAAACAATGGCGAACCTCGGCGTTGCAACAAACATGAGCTCCGATGAAGCCGCGACGGCACTGGCTCGACTTGCAAATATTACTGGGATGAACCAGGAAAACTTCGACAGACTGGGCTCTTCGATAGTTGCACTCGGAAACAATTTCGCAACAACTGAATCCGAAGTCACGAACATGGCTCTCAATATCTCGGCCGCCGGTTCGCAGGTTGGCATGACTGAGGCTGACATTCTTGGCGTTTCAGCGGCGTTGTCCTCACTTGGACTTGAAGCGCAGGCCGGTGGTACGGCGATTTCTAAGGTAATAATTCAAATGGCCAACGCATGTGAGACTGGCAGCGACGACCTGCAATACTTCGCCAAAGCGGCGGGGATGTCGACGGCTGAATTTCAAAAATATTTCGCAGAAGCCGCGACCGGCGCGCTGACAAAGTTTATCGCAGGGCTTGGGAACTTGCAGGATGAAAGCGCGTTGCAATTTCTAGATGAGATGGGGATTAGCGAAACAAGGCTTCGTGACGCCCTTTTGAGGGCTTCTAACGCAAACGACCTCTTTACGGATGCGATTAAAACCTCAAACTCGGCGTGGGACGAGAACGTCGCACTGACCGAGGAGGCCGAGAAGCGCTATTCCACGACCGAAAGCAAAATTCAGATAATGAAAAATACTTTCGCTGACATGGGTCTCACGCTTTACGACAAGGTACAAGAACCGCTGCAAAATGCGGCTTCTAAGCTGAGTGAGTTCTTCAAAAAGGCCAGTGAATCGGGTGCTTTAAAGGATGCGCTTGACAAACTGTCAGAAAGCGCGGGCGTGCTGATTGAAGGCATCAGCGAGATGGTGGTAACCCTCTTGCCGCCGCTGATGAACGTGATTTCGTGGCTCATCCAAAATTCCGGATTTTTATCAGTTGCGCTGGGCGGCATTGTGACTGCGATGTTGGCGGTTAAGGCTGCGAACTTTGCAAGCGCAATCGGTGATACGTTCACTCAGATGCAGAATTTCGGCAGCAAAATCTTAGATGTCGCTTCGAACTTAGATTTCATGCGGTTAAAAGAGGTCGCGTTGACCGTTGCACAGGGCGCCGTTACAGCAGCGCAGTGGCTGATGAATGCTGCGATGAACGCGAACCCCATCGGCCTGATTATAATGGCGATTGCGGCGCTTGTTTCTGGCTTTATTCTGCTTTGGAATAATTGCGAGGAGTTCCGGAATTTCTGGATAGGCCTATGGGAAAACATCCAAAGCGCCTTTTCTGTGGCTTGGGAAGCGATTTTAACTTTCTTCACAGTGACGATTCCTGAAGGCTGGAACGCGCTGGTTTCATTTTTCACCGAATCCGTGCCGCAGCTCATGGCGAACATCGGCGAATGGTTCGCTATGCTGCCCGATCTCATCAACTACGCCCTCGCCCTTGCGATTGCGCATGTCATCCAGTGGGGCGCTGATTTATGGGATTTTGCGACAACGGAGATTCCAGAATTCATCGGACAAGTGATGACATTTTTCTCTGAACTGCCCGGGCAAATCTGGACTTGGCTTGTGGACGCGGCAAACAAGGTCGGCACGTTCTTTGCAGACCTCATAAGCACCGGGATTTTGAAGGCAAGCGAGTTTGTGAGCTCAACGGTGAACTTCATAAGCGCGTTGCCCGGCCAAATCTGGAACGCGATTGTAGGGGCCGTTTCAAACGTAATAAGCTGGGGCGCTCAGCTGTTAGCCGCTGGAATAAGCGCAGCGCAGGGCCTTGTGTCCGGCGTTTGGGATACGATTTCTCAGCTTCCCGGCAAGATGCTTGATATAGGCAGAAACCTCGTTGAAGGGCTCTGGAATGGCATAAGCAACGCGACGAGTTGGGTGCTTGATAAAATTCGCGGATTCGGAGATTCGATAATGAGCGGCATCAAAAGCTTTTTTGGAATTGCCTCTCCATCGAAGCTCTTTGAGAACGAAATCGGGAAAAACCTTGCGCTTGGCCTTGGAGAGGGCTTTACGGATTCCATGAAGAATGTCTCAAAGCAGATGCAAAATTCGATTCCGACTGAATTTGACGCAGCGCCCACGCTTAATGTCGCATACAATCAAGGTCTTGCAGCTCAGCCGCAAGGCTCCGGCAACTCTGGAATCACCGTGCACATTGAGAATTTCGTAAACAACCGTGCGCAAGACGTGCAGGCCTTCGCCCAAGAGCTGGAGTTCTACTCAAGGAGAAGCAATTTTGCATATGGCTAAACGTAAAAGTTTTTGAAGTCCAGAAACTTTTTTCAAAAAGTTTCTTGGCCGTCGGAGACAAGAGGTGAAAAACTTGAACTATTGCATTTTCAAAGACATAGATTCGCGTGAGCTCGGGCTTTATATGGAACGCTGCCCTGGAAAAATCAGTCCTAAGCGGCGCGATGAGACCTTCACGGTGCCGGGGCGGCATGGAAACTTAACGACAACGGACGGCGCATTTGAGACGTACATCAAAAGTGCAGAGTTCATCGTGATGGACATGACACGGGTTGATGAAATCAGCGCGCACTTTAAGGGCTCCGGGTGGCTGACTTTTAGCAACGAGCCTGACCGCCGCTACAAAGCCAGAGTCGCAAATCAGATTGAATTTTCGCACATCATCAAGACTTTAAAGCGATTCGCTGTGGAGTTCGAAGTGCAGCCGTTTTCGTATGATATATTTTCGCAACCGCTGATTAAAACTGCTCCGTTTAAGATTTTCAATATTGGGACGTTTAATTCTGAGCCGATTATAACGATTTTCGGCAGCGGAAATATAACTCTAAAAGTGAACGGCCAAAACGTCTATTTGACAGGAATTACGGATAAAATCACGCTTGATAGCGAGATGCAGAACGCTTACCGCGTCACGACGTCGATGAATAACAGGATGCGCGGCGAGTTCCCGGTTTTGAGCGTAGGTCAGAACGATATCACGTGGAGTGGAAACGTCACAAAGCTTGAAATACAGCCCAATTGGAGGTGGGTTTAATGTAGCAATGTAGAAATGCGTCGAAAGGTGAAACACAAATATATTTATTTTGGCTCAAATATGAAATAGGGTAGAGCGCATTTTGGTAAAATAAGGAGAATTTAATCAAATAATATTGTATACTGGGAAAATTTGTTTTATACTCAGGGTAGGCTTGTATGCCTAAATATTTTTAAGGAGGGCTTTTTATGCCTAACGACAAACTCAAACGGGCTATATCCGTGGCGTTGTCTTTATCAATGACGATAAGCGCGCCGCAAATTGGCAGTGCGAATTTAGTGCCAATTAATGGTATATTAGCTCCTAGTTC
>CARTIQ010000010.1 GCA_949068525.1 uncultured Eubacteriales bacterium
CGTCTACGTACACACCATCGACCAAGGGCGCATCTTTAAGCCCCACTACGTACGACCGGCTTTGATACATCTTTAGAAAGTAAGAGCCGTGCGAATTCATAAAGGGGAAGTGGGTTGCAATAATAACTTTCTGGAATCGAATTTTAAAATTCTCAGTAAACGCGGAATTACTGCGAATTTCTCTAATGAAAGCATCTTCGTAAATGTTTAAGTTTTGCGAGATATTTGCGATGAATTTTAGAGGATTAAACTGAGCCTGATTGGCAAGTTTTACAGCACCAGATATCCTTATTGGAATGGGGATTTCACTGAGAAACTGAGAGGTGCAGCCAAGCTTTTCAAGCGCTAAAATCTCCTTTTTAATTTTCTTACCATCGCGAACTGAATAAGTAATTGCCGGGAATCCCTCAAAATCACAATCAATGTTTTTGCAGAGCCTTTTGTATATATCTAGCGCCATTTTGTTGGCTTCAAAATATTGCCGAGCAAGCTCTAAACCATAGTTTTTAACCACCTTATGGTATATCAGCGCATGCTGGAACGTAATCTTGGCTGTCGTGTTTTTCGTAATCCCCATGCCGATTTTTCTTGCTTCAACAAGAATGTAATCTACACCTTGTTGGTCTAAAAAATACGCGCACAAGATTCCAGCAATACCACCTCCAATTATGAGCACGTCAGTCTTTTTGTTTGAACTTAACTTTGGGAATTTCTTAATTTTTGAGTCTTCCTGCCACACCGATTTTATAAAAATCACCCACAAACTATATTTATGCAAAAGTTAATAGCTTTTTATATCGTTTCCAAACTTAAATGATATTATCAATATGAAATGCGTTTCCCGAATCAATTCTGTTCAGATCATTTTGTGAGTGCGGGGTTTAATTTTTGGGTTTAATGTGGTATAATTTAGTTGCGCAACAGAGCAACATAAAGATAAAAACACGTCCCGGTAGGTAGTCCGGGAGCAGCAATTGCTGTCAGTAGCCTGCCTCCTTTGGTTGTCCGTTCTTTATGTAACTAAAAAAGGAGGAAATCTTGTGCAACCCATTGTCTCTAAATTAACTGTTTTGTTTGAGGACCCTTTTTGGATCGGCCTTTATGAAATTGAGGACGAAAACGTATATTCAGTCTGTAAAATCATGTTCGGAGCGGAGCTGAAAGATTGCGAAGTTTATGATTTAATATTAAAAAGTTGGCATAAGTTTCGTTTTTATCAGTCAAAGAATGATTTATCAATATCAGAAAAACGTATTAATCCAAAGCGCCGGCAACGAATGATTAACAAACAGCTTAATGCTAAAGCAATCGGAACCAAAGCTCAACAGGCATTAAAGCTTCAGCATGAACAAAATAAATCAAGTAGAAAAGTTAACAAACGAGAAAACAAAAAAGCAGAAGAAGTTCGTAAATTTAATTTAAAACAGGAAAAGCGCAAAGATAAGCACAGAGGACACTAACCGTCTGTGCTTTGTTATCTTTATTTTCAGGAAATTCTAGTTGTTTTTCATTGGTTGTTTCAGGGATCTTTTTTAGCCCTGCAGGAATATTCATGAGCCTAATTTTCTTTTATCATAAAGTTGTCGTTCTCCCGATCATATGAGACATTTATAAAGATTGGCTCTTTGTTTGCCACCCTATTGACATTTTCGCTACTGTAAATATAGTTCAGGATCCTCGAAGTCAGCGTATTTACATAAGCCTGGACTCCCCTTGCCCCAGTATCTCCTGCATCAAGCCTCTGGGCAATGTCTATTATAGTATTTCCAAAGTTGATATGCACATTATGTGCATTTGCAAAGTCATTAGCCAATGCCGCAAACGGCGTTTGGAGTATTTCTATGTAATTTTGCAAACTTAACCTTGCAAATTTTATAATTTCAAAGCGCGACATGAGCGATGAAGAGCCAAATAATGTATTATCTTCCTCGTTAGAGGTAAGAACCCAAACAACGTTCTCCAAATTAATCTTCTCGCCATTTATATATGCGTATCCATTATCGTAGGCGTTTCTTAAAAATTCTAGCAAGAGCTTCTTATCTTTCTCAGACAACTTGTCAAACTCATTAATAGCTACTACTCGGAGTGGTTGGCCTTCTGTTGCTCTCAAGAATTTCATTACAGGCGAATCTTCAAAACATTCAGAATTATTCATACGTTTTATCCTTGGCCCAAATATCTGGTCAATTACACTTCTATTTGAACTCGGATCTACATCAGATGCACCCACATTAAAAAATCCACATCCCAAAGTCAACGCCATAATCTCTACCAAAGTTGTTTTACCCGTTCCGGGAGGGCCAACCTCAAATATAAGCTTTCTAACAGAAGTCCTACTCAAAGAACAATGAGCTAAATAAACACCAATATTCAAAAGTTTATCCTTCGCCTCTTGTTGCCCTTTATGTCCAGCCACAAGTTGTAAAAAGCTCTGCCTTGCCTTAAGCGGAGTAATTAGTTTACCTGTATCTCCCAGTTCTTTTCTCGTTTGAAAGTTGTTCCAATATTGGCTTACCCATCTATATGCAATCATAAATAAAAACGGTGGAATAAATGATGTAGCGCCAAAAAACATATTAAAAAGAGCGCTTTTTGTGCCGCCCCAAAGACTTCGCAAAAAGCTTGCGGGTTCCGGAGACAGCGCAGGCTTACTATATTGCATAGCCATTATTGCTTCGCTGAAAGCTAGTCCAGTTAAATTCATTAATGTCTGCACAAACCGTGTGTTATTTACTGCATTCTGTATCCATTGTTGTTCAAAAGTTACTTCGGTTTTTTCAGCCTGCTTTGATTTACCAAAAGGCCAGATTCTCCTGCACCATGATGTATTCGTTGCCTTTGTGACATTATTGCCGTTAATATCAGCAAAGCTCATTCGATTAAGTGGCTGCAAGAACAGCGAGATTGCTAAGATTGACGCGATTACCCTTTTCTTGTTATTCCTTTTCCTCATTTTATGTCCTCCAATTTAATATAATATATCTAAAATTTTAACATATTTCTCTACATTTTTCAATTCGCATTTTATTGATTTTGTAACATTTAGGCCCAATGTTTTTGTGCAAATAATCAATTATTCTTGTTTTATTGATAAAAAAATGGACATCAGTCATGTTATTTTAACCGTTTTGAAAATTAAATCGCTCTAAGGTTAACTTTTTACACCTGATGACCTGGGTAGGGGAAATGTCGGGTCAGCTTCTAAGTCTTTGCTCGATGGTCTGTCAATAAGCTTTGGTCTCGCTTGAGTACATGAGGCTTTGCGCGCAGGAATATCTAAATTGTCACAACTGATTGGCTAAGAATTACTAAAAGAACATATTTTCTATTGATTTTTAATTTTCAAAGGGTTATACTGAAAAAAGGGAAAATTAACAGAATTCAGTAGAAGGATGTGTTGAACATGAGAAGATTATTATCTACAATTTCAATTTTGTGGTTCATATTTGTATCATTTAATGCTACAACATGCGCATGGGCACCGACCGATTTTGAAGATGTAAACTGCATTGATTTAAGGGAATTAGGAAAGACAAAAGACCTAATAATGTTAGGACAAGATGGTGAAAAAGTATGTGGGTGTGAAAAGTGCACAGTAGATGCTGTACTATATAATAGGTTGGGGGATTATATAGACGAACTAAATAGAAGATTTGACATGTTTTTAAAAGAGCCTGAAACCAGTTTTATTGACAAAATTTTAATTAAATTTGGGTCTACTCGAAAAATGAGACGTGATATTGAGCGCTTTGTAAAACTCCAAAACATAGAAAGCACGTTAGAGGGAATTCTAAATTATAGAAATGGTAAATTTTTAAATACAACGTATAGAAATTTTTTATTAGTTTCGACGAACTATGATCCAAACGGTCCTACTAACATTGCCCAGCTTGCAAGAAAAGACAATATAACATACAATTTTGCCTATGATGAAAATTATTTTCAGAATATAAAGGAAAAAAAGATTGTGCCTCTTTTAAACAAGGTTAGCGCTGAACTGAATGTAAGAAAAGATAATCTTTAAGGATGTTTAAAAGCTAGGGGAAATAAAGCAAAACTTTTATCATTATGGCACTGTATATTGAAACTAAAAATATATTTGGCGGTAACTATGTTGCCGCTTCGTTTAATTTATGTGTACTTAAAGAAAGATTGGCTATATTCTACACGCAAAAAGTATAATGTCACAAAGAAACGAAGGCTTTTTGTAAATTTGATATAAAATTTGGATATATTGTTGTGTTTAATTGTCGTTCCATATGAAATTACATCTATTTTCTTTTTTAGAAATATGGGTACCATTTTTTTTGGTATAATAAAATGAAAAATGTATAAAAAGGAATGGTTATACATATGAAAAAAGTTATTGCAAGCATCTTATCGTTAGCCTTTTTATCGGGGCTATTTGTGAACGCTTCTTTCGCGGAAGAAATTCAATCCACTAAAGTTGCTCAGGAAAAAGCTTCTAATGTACAACTTAATCAACCTGGGGTAACAGCACAGGAGAAAGCTGCGGAGAAATTAAAAAGCGACCTTAAAAAGTATAATGAAAAACAGCAAAAACTAATTCAAAAATATGAGAATATGACAGACAAAGAGTTTAGATGGGACAAAATTAAAAAAGCTCTTATGAAAATTCTGGGCGCAGTTGTCAGTTTTTTGGGAACCGTCTGGGTAATTGACTTGTATTACGATAAAGAAGACCAGGGTTATAAAAAAGGAGTTAAGGCCGGATACCACAACGGGCATATTGATGGTTACAAAGAAGGGGCAGAAAAAGAAAGATCAATATGTGAAAAAGGTGGTGGAGATTATCTCATGGGATTTATGATGGGCTTGAATCAAGGTTTTGAAGAAGGACGGCTCAAGGGGATAGAAGAAGGCTTTTATCAAGGTGAAGCAAAGGCGCGCACTGAATGTGCTAGGAATGCACGAGCTAAATGTGATAATGTTTTACCCGATACTGGGGATCTTGTTAAAAAAGTTTTAGCAAATCTTCACCCAGACCATTTCCCTAAAAATTTCGACGATGTTAAAGACCTCTACAACAATGCAACTAATTTTTACAATACATATTTAAAATAACAAAACGCAAAAGACTTTAGTCTACCTAAAGATTTTAAAGATGGTTCATATAGAACGTGTGTGAAGCATTAGTTTGTTCAAATTAAAAGAAAGGAAAATTCTTATGAAAAGAATTATTACGAGTGTACTGTCATTAGCGTTTTTATCGGGGATTTTTGTAAACTCTTCTTTCGGGGACGAAATCCAACCTGCTGAAGTTAATCAGGAAAAAGCTTCTAATATGTGTGATCCTGAGAGTCATCAAGATTCAAACACCGTTATTTCAGACAAGTCAAATGAAAACAAAACAGCCCCTATGGGAACTATAAATCAGCCAGCCAATTTAAACAAAAATAATGTTAACAAAAAATCAAGTAGAGAAAAATACATAAATAAAATAGAAGAAAATGAAAAGAGATACAGTGATTCGGTAAATAAGGAAATAGAGAAAGTTAAAAACATGTCGGAAAAAGAATTTAAAAAATATTTAAGTAAGTCATATTTAATCTTGTACGGGACTTTATATGGACCGCGATGCCTAGCTTTTGGTTTCAGTTTTTTCTTTAACCTTTTTAGCAAAAAACTTGGAAGCTCGATCAATAAAATATTTTTAAAAATATTTTCATACGGGTTTAAAAAAGGATTTGATCGAGAAGAAAATAAACAAAACATAAAAAAGGATTTGAACATTAGCGATTATGATCGCCTACTAACTTCTGATATAAAAAAAGGCATACGGGCATTTCTAATTAATTTTCATCCAGATGTTATTTCTAAAAATGTTAAAGACTCAACTTTCTTTGATAAGATTCATCCTGAACTAGAGGCCTTATATAGTGAATTGAACTATTTTTGTCAAAATGATGTAGAAAGAAGTTGCCCAGAAATTTCTGGTGCTATTGGAAAGGAATAAAATATGAAAAAATTATTATTAAGTATACTAATTTTAGCGCTAAGCTTTTACTCCTTTAATTTAGAGAGTTCGGCCATGGAGTTTAATAACCAAGGAAAAACCGGAGCAAGCTCTGTCCGATCTCTGGATGCAGATTTTTCTACTGAAAGCAAAAATAAACAAGATAAACCAAATGATATTGCAGAAGTTAAGAATAGCGCTAGTAACGAAAATGATAAAAAAACGATTATGGAAAAAACTGCGGATACTATGAAAGAAAATCTGAAAAAACATAATGAGCAAATTAGAAATGAAATTCAAAAAATAAAAGATATGTCTGGATGGGAATTTAAACTTTATTTAATTAAATCTCATTTTAATTCTATTTTTTTAATTTTAGATGCTATTTTTCTATGTAGCTTATTTGGCTACTATTCTGTTAAAAATTATAATTTAGGTTTTAAAGCCGGGCAAGAAGAATTCTTGAAGAGGTCCAGAGATAATGCTAATTGTCCTTCCGATCTTTACACAGAGTTAAATAATTTCAAAAAAAGTTTAGGAAAACTTTTAACTGCAATTAAATCAGGTGAGATAAAGAATTTTGATAATATTAAAAGCCTTTATTACAATGCAACTAATTTTTATGATATATATTTAAGGTAACACAAAAACTTTATGCCTAATGATTCTTAAAATAATTCTAAGCTAAAATAAAGGAAAGTTTTTGTAAAAATACTACGAATATGCTATAATTAATCTTTTTATCATTTTTTTGTAATAACTTCCTTCAAAGAAAAAATAAATGAATAGGAGAAATTAACATGAAGTTAAGAAAAATAATTGCGACGGTTTTATGTACAAGCATTATGGTTAGTTCGGCAGCCAACACTTCTTATGCTGACTTAGATATGGAGCATAATTGTCACGAAGATTTTGAATTAAGGTTTAATAATTGGTACATTGGACCCTGCAAAAACGGCAAGGATACTTGCAAAAAGAATTTAATTAGATACGAAGGTATTCCTGAATTAGTAAATTATTTAAACGATTTAAAAAAGAATGCAACAGATGAAAAAGAAGAATCTTTTTGGGCTCCATTGTTTCAAAAGGCTGGAATACTAGCAGCTGCAGTACTAAGCTTAATTCCATTAATGAAAAAAGCACCTGCATTAGTTATTATGCTATCAGTCTTGTCTTATAAATTCATTGTGGCGAAATGTGAACAATCAGAAGAGCTAAAAAAAGAGGTGTTTGGAAAAGGGCTGCTAGAAATGGCGAGAGAGCACCTATTTGGGGACAGAATAGTTACAGTTCTAAAAAAAGAGCAAAAAATAGAATTTGCTCAGAAAATTTTAGATAGCCTTTCCGAACAAATAAAAAATAAAAAATGGGAAAACAACGATATATTATTGCTTACGGTTGACATAGATCCAAAGGTTATGAAGTCCGGGCTAAAATTTGATAACGTTAGTTTCCCACTTAACTATAAAAAGCCTTTAAAAAGTTATTTTAAAAATATAAAAAGATAACTAGCTTCTTGCCTCAGCTGTATAATAAAAATTTAACACATACTAAAGGAGAAAAAAATGAAAATTAAACGTTTAATTGTGTTTACCTTATTGGTTAGCTTGGTACTTAATTCTTCTGCTAATATTTCTTACGCAAAAGTTGATATGACGCACGATTACTATGAAGAAGGTAAGGTGGCATCAGGTAACTCTTATTATGGAGCATGCCATCCAGATACAGAAACATGTAATAAATATTTGTTTAGATATGAAGATATAGACGATGTTTTCAGCCAATTAAAAAATTTATCGAAAAATGCTTCGGCTAAAATTGACAAAGAGAAAACTTTTTGGTATCCATGGTATCAAAAGTTGGCGATAGGAGCAATAGGGTTCTTAGGCATTATTACTTCTTTTAAATATATATCTGCGGCGATTTTGTTTTTATTTATGACAATGTTTGTTTTAATAAAATGTGAAAATTCTGAAGAATTTAAAAACGATTTATTGAAAAAGGGTTTAATAGAGAAAATAAGAGAATGTATTTTCGGCGATAAAACATTTACAATTATTACCGCTGAAGAAAAGCAAACCTTTTATACAAAAATTTTAAATGAATTTTGTAAGAAAGTCGAGAATAAAGAGTGGGAAAATAATGACATTCTTATTTTGTCTACAGACCAAGCCCCCAAGGATATGCGATTTGGGATAAGGTTTGGTAAAACTGCCTTTAAAATAGATTACAACAAACCAGTAGAAGAATATTTCAAAAACATAAAATAAGTTGTCTTAATTACAAAAAATACGATGTGCTGGAGTCTTGACTCAATTACGGTTAAAAATAAAATTCAAAAAAATATAGAGTAAAGGGAGGTACCTTTATGTGCAAAAAATTTATTAGCTTGGGGATGTCATTTTTGCTATTGTTCAAAGTTAGCACATCAACTGTATTTGCATTAGATAATGAGGAGACATATCAAAATATAGACTATTGTAGAGGATACCCAAAAAATATTTATGGAAACACAGTAAATGTTGAGTGTGCAATAAGCAATGTTCTTCCTGATTTTAAGAGGAATAAAGAAAAGACCTCTATTAGTCTAAAAAATCTCGGAGAAAAAGGGTCTGAAACAGACGTACTTATGTGGAAGTACAAGGGCCTTAAAGATTTTACTCGAGCGGTTTGTACTTATTTAGAAAATGCAGATAACGAAAATGCTAAAGAAAAGTTTGCTGAAGAAATAAGCAAATTTTTTAATTTAAGTTCTACAAAAGACGCGCTAAAAGTTATTAATGGTCTCCCAACTTTTCCTGAAGAATGTCAAAAGGACATTCAGGACGAAGATCTTTTGAAATGGCTAAGAAAACAGGAAGCTAAACGTAAAGAAAAAAGAAAAAAATATGAAGGGATCGTTTCTGGAGATATTAAAGAAACGTTGTCATTTGGTGCACTAGGTGGTGCGGTGGGCGCGACGCTTGGCGAAAGTATCAGGGAATTTATAAATTATCTTAAAGTTAACATTTCTGCAGGTAAGGACAAATCTGTTGAAACAGAATTATCCAAAGAAAAAGTAATTGTAAAAAATGAGTTTAAGGAAAAAGAGGCTGAGGCCCGACCCTCAAAATTAGAGGTATTAACTAAGCTAGCCAAGACCTGGTCTACTTTTTTGCCCGGGTTAATTTCTGCAATGGCTTTAGGAACCGTTGGAGCGTATTGGGGATGGCGCAGTAGCAAAGGCCAAAAAATATCGGAAAAAATTTATGAGGATCAAAAGATAGCCAGGAAACACAAAAAAAAGCTAGAAATTTACTCGCAGGGCCTTGAAGATATTTTAGACTCGATAAAAAAAGAGGAATGGGTCGGCAATGATTTGTTACGCGCAGAATTAATTTATGGTGGTAAATCGCCTATGGCATATGTTTACTTTGTAAATGAAAATATTGGTGATCCTAATAATGCTACTGCAATATTCAAAAATCTTTCAGAGAAACTTTATTCTCAGAAAGTTTTTAAAATATCATATATTTAAGGCAGAAAATATGAGAAAAAAGTTTGCAGTTGAATTCTGTAAGCTTTTTTATTTTTGCAATTTTTAATCAAAACCTCATAAATATATTATTTTTCTTTTTCGGAATTATAACCAATTAAATAAGTGTTATAATATATTAATTGTGTAAATGTTGCCCATGTGATTCTTGAAAAGGAGATGAAAGTTTTATGAGTCAAAGAAAAGGAAAAACTATATTCAGTGCTGTCCAGCCGAGCGGGGATATCACAATCGGAAATTATTTTGGTGCCGTGAAAAACTGGACGCAGCTTCAATCCGATTTTAACTGCATATTCGCGCTGGCCGATTTGCACGCGCTAACAATTCGAAAAGACGCGGAAGAATTCAAGCAAAAAACATTAGAAGCCTATGCGTTGCTGCTGGCATGTGGGATTGATTTGAAAAAAAGTTTGTTCTTTATCCAAAGCCAAGTAAACACGCACTGTCAGCTAGCATGGATGCTAGCCTGTCACACTGGATTTGGCGAACTAGCGAGGATGACGCAATTTAAAGATAAGTCCAACAGCCATTCAGGTAATGTAAATTGCGGGCTGTTTTCGTACCCGGTCTTGATGCTATCAGATATATTACTTTATCGAGCGGATTTCGTGCCCGTGGGGCAGGACCAAAAACAGCACTTGGAGCTCACCCGCACTGTTACGGAGCGATTTAACTTTTTATATGGGCCGACATTCACCGTGCCCGAGCCGTATATTAAAAGCGGCGCGAAAATAAAATCGCTCAAAGATCCAACAAAAAAGATGTCCAAATCTGACCCAGACTTAAATTCTAGAATCGAATTATTGGACAGCCCCGATGAAATAGTAAACAAAGTAAAGCGAGCGGTGACAGACTCCGAAAGCCACGTTAAATACGGCGCAAACAAAGATGGACTCAATAACTTGATGACGATTTATTCTTGTACAACCGGCAAAACATTTGATGAAATAGAAAAAGAATTCGATGGTAAGGGCTACGGAGAATTTAAATCAGCAGTTGCAGAGGCATTAATCGAGCATTTAGCACCAATACAAAATAGATTTTCTGAAATTATAAAAGACAAAG
Organism: uncultured Eubacteriales bacterium; assembly: GCA_949068525.1. Lineage (GTDB taxonomy): Bacteria > Bacillota > Clostridia > Oscillospirales > Acutalibacteraceae > CAG-557. The sequence goes on from CARTIQ010000010.1 coordinate 10,578, forward strand.
GTTACATTGAAAAATGCTACAAAGACAGTGCAGAAGAGGCATTAAATATATCGAACGAAACATTGAACGAAGTTAAGAAAAAAATAGGTTTCATCCTTTGAAATAAAAAATTAAGATCCTCGCTAGGTTGAAGCGAAGATCTTTTTTTCACTTTTCTACGGAATTAATCTATGTTTTCAAAATAATTCTCTGGAAGTTTGGAATAATCTAGATCTATTGCGGTTTTAATAAAGCGCACAACACTTTTAGGATCATTATAATCTGTAATATTAATAAATACACGTACAGCATCTTTGTTTTTAAAATTTCTATTTTTTATCTGACTTTTCAAGTCATTTAGTATTTGGCTATAAACTTTTTCCCTCGCGACTTGCGCTAATACCTGATCTGGAATATCTCCAAAAATCAGCCTTCTAAAACCTTCAAGCAGTCCCTCGTTATTGTCCTTTTTTGTTTTATCCCCACACAGAATATTTAGTGTGTTACCAACCAGACCTCTATCTACATTGGCTATCGGTTTATCTCCGGATATCCAATTTATCATTTTTTTTATTTGTTTTGCTAAAAAAGCTGTTACAGCGATTTTAATCCCGGTTAACAACCCTGGGGTAACCATAATCGCAACAGCCTCGCCCGACGGTTCTATGATTTCGTTGCGGACAGCACAAACGAGAGGCAACGCTGTTCCCATAGTCACTGTTGCAATTGATGTTCCTATAGGTGCGAAATACAGTCCAGTGCCGATTCCCGATGCACCAACTGTTCCTATTACCGCCTTTTCTAAATTATATTTTAAGTTGCTATATTTATTTTTTTTAATAAATCTTTTTAATTCATTAGCAAAAGGCTCTACTCCTTCGAAACGAATAAGATATTTTTCACAAACATCATTTTTGCTCCCCTTGCAAGGCCGATAAACCAACTTTTTATCAAGTAATTCAAATTCTTCCTGATAAGTGGGCACAAAGCCTTCAGTAACTAAGCCTTTCAAAGAAAAACCAATAAGTAAAGAAAAAGTTAAAATTACTGATGTTATCGACTTTATTTTTTTCATCTCTTTACTCCTTAAGCTTCTTCATTTAAGGCATCTTCAATATCTTTTGCTAATTTTTGAAATTTGGGTTCGAATGCTTTTCGTTGTGCTTCTGTGTAATTTAAACCCATATTGCTTGCATAAGACATCCAGCAGTTCCTAGGATTTGTTTTTATAATAAAATAATCTTTGTCTTTATAAGAAATTTCTTTAATATCATCAAGCACCCCTTTTAATGCATAATGCCGATAACAATTAATTTTATTTTTTTCTTCATTAATTTTTGATATTTCATTATTAAGGCTACTATGTTTTGATGACAAACAGCATGCTGATATAACGCCCACTAATGCGGCTCCAATAAGTTCGAAAATACCCCGCCCTGCGTATAACACAAGTTTTGCAGGGGTTACTTTAATATCTTTTTTAGAAAGCTTCTTTTTCTCCTTATTGTATAAACCAATACGATACCAATCAAATAATCTTGCACTCAAATGGCCACCTATAGCTCCTAGTATACCACTAAGAGAAATTCTTGAAAGTACACTTTCTTTCAAAGAATTTTTCTTTTCTGCTAATTTATCTATTTCTTTTTGCAGTTCATCCGTAGGCTGATTAACGACATCAAGGATGTTATCGAGAGCATTAAATGAAAAATAGTAAAAAGTCCTATCTGCAAGGGGCCCCAAATTTTTTATAACTACATAATCTTTTTCCTCATTCAGGAGGGAATTTTCGGCATCCCAATATGCACAGCTATCTTCTATGTAGCCGCCTTTGCTGTTCTTTTTTGCACAAGATGATTCAAGCTCAGCCGGAATAAAAGCCTCACTTTTTATTGGTACAATAGAATTAAAAATAAGTACCATACTTAGTGAAAGGTATAAAAATTTTTTTAAATTTAGCATACTTATAGTTCCTCCTTGTATTTATTAATAAGCTTAGAAAGCTTTTGAGAAAGATTTCCAAAGAAAGCTTCAAAATCCCAATTAGGGACATTTTTTACTTTTACATTTCTAAAATCAACAAGGGCATGTCTCCTGTCTTTGTTAAAATTCAATTTTGCAACTAAAAGGTCATTACCAACCCACTCTTTTTCTTTAATGGAATCAAGAATATAATCAAGTGCCGAAGAATAAACGCCAGCTCGAAGGTCATACATGTCTGCTTGTTCGCGAGCTTCTCGAGTGCGTTTTTCAAGTTCTTTATCAACACCAGATTTTCCCCAGAAGTATCCACCTAAACCCGAAAGTACCCCAATAACTGCCCCGATACCAGTAGCCCCGAAGAGAGCAATTCCAGCAATTTTAATTAGCATAATTAATGCAGCAAAAAATCCTGCACCACCGCAAAAAAAACCTTTCATAAACGAATTATCTTTAATTTTTTCTCTGTTTGTAATTAGCTCTTTCAGCATTTGTTTAGCCCATTTTTCAACGTCTTCCTGCGTAAGACCGGCCGCTTTAGAATATTTTGATGTTTTTACCCAATTATTAGCAATCGCAGTACTTTCAACAGAACTTATGTTAAAAAAGTCATGTGTTTGCGAAATAAACTCTTCTACGAATTTATTTTTATTCCCATCTTTATAAGAGTTTACCAACAAATCACCAAAAGTTTTTGTTAACTGACTTAATCCAATGTATTTCCACAAGTATACATCTGTTTCCCCTAGTGGCCCGATTTGAGATATTTCCGTAGATGGTTCTTTGTCTACTCTGAAATGTTTTATCTTATTCTTTAAAGCACAGTCAACGTCTGCTGTCTGTCCAAATTTATTTTTAGGGTAGTTTTCGCAATAATTTGAGTACTCTTCATCTTCATATGAAGAAGTTCCGTCTTTATTTTCTACATAATTGTTTGGTATATTAACCCCTTGAGCGAATGATAGATTCCCTCCTTCAAGTAATATTATAAAAGATAAAATTAAACTTAAAAATTTTTTATACATAATAAATTCTCCTCACTTTAGTTTAGCCCACGTAGAATAAGGCTCCTATAGAGCTGTTTTTACCTTATTATCTGTATCTTTTCGCCATCGCCAAGCTGAAGAATTTACTCCATCAGTTTCACAGAATAACGGGAACATTAAGGTTAAGGCCAACAATTTTTTCGTCATAAAAATCTCTCCTCACTAATTAATTCAACCACAAATACTAATATGTTCCTTAGAGCGAACTTACCTCTATAATATTGCTATTCTACCCTTTGTCAATACATAACAGGCAAAATCTCCCTTTAGAACAAAAAAGCGCATAAAATAGCCAAACTTTATGGATTAAATTAAAGCAAAGCAGCGGTTGTCCTTAAATATCCCTAATTTCGACAGGGCTTTTCTGGACAGGATAAATAAAAAAATTAGCTCAAAAACCGCATGGATTTGGCATTTAAACTAATTTTTATTTTAAATTTTATTGAGCTTGTACGAGATGCTTTGTTTTTAGGATTAAGCCTTTTCCCTTTTTTGTAACGTGAGGACCTTTATGAGCTTGAAAAAATATGTTATAATAAAATTAAAAAGGGAGGGTCTGTTGTGGCATATTTTTTAAACAGTGATTTTAAAAATAACGAATTTGAACTTATGTCAAAAGACAAATACTTCGTTGACAAAACTCATTTGATAGATGAAATAAATTCATTAATAGGAATTAAAGACAGATTTGTATGCATCACTCGGCCCCGACGTTTTGGCAAGACTGTTAATGCTATGATGTTGGCTTCATATTATTCTAAAAATGCTAACTTCAAAAGCTTATTTGACGAACTTGAAATTAGTAAAAAAGCATCATATTTAAATCACTTGAACAAACACAATGTAATTTATGTCACTTTAAATGAAGTTCCAAAAGCAAGTTGCACGTACGGGGAATTTATAGGTCGGTATATTAGCTTACTTTCAGAAGATTTAAAAGCGTGTTACCCAGATCTTAAATTAAACGAGAATCTTTCAATGTCTGATATATTTACTCAAGTATATCAAAAGTACAGCCAAAGTTTTATCTTTATAATTGATGAATGGGACTACATTTTTAATAATAATTTATTTTCAAAGGAAGATAGAGAGAACTTTTTACAATTTTTGAAAGATCTTCTCAAAGATAGACCATATGTAGAACTTGCTTATATGACGGGAGTTTTACCAATCGCAAAATATTCATCCGGTTCTGCTCTTAATATGTTTAAAGAGTATAACATGCTAAATGACAGCAAATACGATAAATACTTCGGATTTACGCTTCCAGAAGTAGAAAGCTTGTGTAAAAAACAAAACAAAGTTACATTTAATGAGCTAAAAGCTTGGTATGATGGATATAAAACTAGTTCAGGCTTGGATGTATTTAATCCTAGGTCTGTTGTATATGCTCTTAGCGATGGAGTTTGCCAAAGCTATTGGACAAATACTGGCCCGATGGATGAAATTTTATACTATATAAATAGTGACGTAGACGCCGTAAAAGACGATGTCGTTAAAATGGTTTCTGAAGTTCCCCTAGAAATAAAATTGAAAGGCTATGGTGCCGAACAGAAGGAACTAAATAACAGAAACCAAATTTTATCAGCGATGACGATTTATGGTTTTTTAAGTTATTGCAATGAAGAACTCAGAATTCCTAACAAGGAGCTTCGAATAAAATTTGATGACGCTTTAGAAGATAAGTCTATGGGATCCGTTTCTGAAATCGTGATGAAATCGAACGAAATGCTCTTAGCAACTATTCGAAAAGACACAGAAACTATGGAAAAATTGATACAAGAAGCCCATGACATCAACATCCCGGTTATAAAATATAATGATGAGAATTCTTTGGCTTGCATAATTACACTAGTTTATTTAAGCGCTAGAAGCAAATATAGAATTGTCCGCGAGATGCCCGCGGGTATCGGGTTCGCAGATTTTATATTCTATCCAAATGATAAGAGTAAGCCAGCTTTTATAATCGAGCTGAAAAAAGACTCTACGCCAGACGAAGCTCTGAAGCAAATTCAAGAGAAGCGCTATGCACTGGCCTTAAAGGATTACACTGGACAAAAATTAGCTATTGGCATTGCATATGACAGCAAATTGAAAAAGCACAGTGTAAAAATTGAAGATATTTAATTATTCTAATTTTGTTTTGTAAAAAAATGTGGTGAGAACTTAATTTTAAGGTAGGATAAGTTAAAAGAATAGAGATAAAATAAAAGCGGAAAAGCACACAGAAATATTATGCTCTGTACAAGTGAAGAGCAACTTTCATACAGGTAAACTGAGCTAAAAACGGGCTGACAGCTATCACTGAATTTGTGATTTCTGCGGGGAAGGTCTACCTCCATCAAATCTAGCCTGATTTGACAGAGTGATTATTATCTGGTCAGCTGTAATAACTCCAGATGTATCCTTGGTAAACACTATGCTCAACCAGGCAATATCCACACTCTAAAATGGACATGACGAATCAGCCAGCTAGAGTATGTGAGACTTTTACGTTCTATGCACTAAAAGGATGCTTGTCTTACGTTCTGCCTGCAAGACTGTTTAGCTCCAACTTTAGGCGCATTAATGTAGCTTAAAATATCGATTTTTGTTTTTTCTCAGAGGGCACCCTGGATTTTTACACCATTTTCGCCTTATTGCGTGGGAGGGATAACCACCTGTAGCAATATTGATAAAAACATCAATTTGTGATAATATTAATATGGTTAGGTTGATAAAAATATTAGCAAAAAGGGGTGTTTATATTGTCAATTAGAGATGTGGAAAGGTTTTTAGAGCTGGTAAAAACAGATGAAAAGCTTAAGGGAAATATTGTTAAAACGATTAAAACCTTGCAAAGAAAAGAAGGAAAATCGTTTAACGAAGATCAGCTAATAGAAAATGTAATTATCCCTCTTGCGCAAAAAAGGGGGATAAACTTTACTGAAAAAGATTTTTTGAACTACGCAGATAAAAAAACTCTGGAATTGCGCGAAGAAGATTTGCCAAAGGTAAGTGGCGGGGTAGATAAAACTAGTAAAGCCAAATTATTGTTAGGAGTAGCATTGCTTGGAACCAGCTCCGCGGCAGCTATGAACTTGGCTCAGCTACGGCACGAAAAGCCAGCATCTAGTATAAAAGAAACTTCACAGAATGAGCCCAGTGAAAATAATCCGCACAGCAGTCAAAATAAGGCAATTTCGCAAAGTAACCTCCCAAAAACGGAGGAAATGGCCAAAAGAATAGGAGAAGAACCTAGCAGGGCTAAGCTTGAAAAGGAATTAGAGAAGAATTCAATAGAAAATTTAGCAGAAAGTTCAAATAATACAAATGGTCCAGCTACTACATTGCAAAATATAACCGCAGAGGAAACGTCAAAAAAACATATAGAATCTTTGCAACGCAAAGAAGTAGTTTTGCCCAATAACAAAGAAACTGTGCCATTAACGCTAGATGCAACTTCGGATGCTGGCGATGTAACAGCGATTAAATCGCTAGCGGCTGGCTACAAAGAAGAGACAGCTGCTAACGCTGCTGAACCAAAAAAGAAAGTAAAATTTGTACCAGTAAGATCTGATATGTCAAGGGACGCCGTCATACAAAACAATGAAGATCGCAAGACTAATATACTTTCAAATGCAAGCGAAGGTATAACTACTTTTCAACAAGGAACAGGTAATGCGGACCAGACTAATGTAACTACCACATATCGTGACATCGGTCAAAACAAAAATTCAGCCTCTTTTGTTCAAGGACCAAAAAATGGCATGGGAACAGCCGAGGAGCGAAATGTCGAGCGCAAAAGTCCAAAAACTGAAAAAGACGCAGCATCGAATGCAAGCAAAAGTACAATTGCTTCTCAACAAGAAATAAGCAATACGAACGAGGTTAATGCAACCGCCACGTCTAGTCCCATCAATCAAAACAAAAAGTCAACCTCTTCTGCACAGAAATCAGAAAGTGATGTGATAAAGGTTACAGGGCAAAATATCGACCGTAAAGATACAAGCTCTGCAAAACATGAGTATGTACATCCTGAGAATTGGGATGATATGAGTGAGGATCAAAAATTTGCGTATTTGAGTAACTTCATTAATGAAATTGATTCAAATTTTGATCAAATAGCTGAAAAAACTCGAAACATCTTTGAAGACGATATAAATAAGGTTTATAAAGATAATTTTTATGATCTTAACCATAAAGTAAGTATTAAAAGCCCTGGACATAAAGTAACAGGGTATGAAATATATAAATTAATGCATTTTTTTCATAGAAATATATCTCCACAAAAAAAATTTGGTATTTCTTCAGATTTTGAAAAATTGCCTTTAAAAGATCAAGCAGATTATTTGGAAAAATTTTTAGAAGACATTGACTTTTTGGCGCAAATAAATGTTTGGGAAATTAAAATGGTGACAAGGTATATACTTAAAGTTGGAACGCTTTACTGGTGCTTTGATGACGTTGATATTAATTCTTTTACAAAACTGAGAAACTTTTATGAAAAACTAATTACCCAAAAAGATATAAATAATAATAAAATACTACCTAGTTACGATAAATTATTAAAAATTCAGCTTGATACCTTAACCTTAAAAGAGCAAATTAACCACATATTAGAAACAATAAATAAAATAGAATACATTCCGATTGCAGAGGGTGACGCACATTTTTATTATGTAGATCCTGAAAATATAAAGGATCTTTTGAATGACATAGAACATGTTTTAAGACAAATAAGGCCCAGAGGTGTTAACAAAAAAATTAAAAAGATAGCAACTTTTTATAATGAGGTACAAGAAACGTTGGGCGGAGAAAAATTTTTTGAAGATATGCTGGACAATACTAAGGTGGCAGAAAAAAACAACGCCTACGAAAAACAAGGACATCCTCACGGGATATGGCAACTAAATGATATATTTTATCCCAACAGTAATGTGCAAATAGAAAAAAGAGCAGCAGATAAGGAAAAACTTAACCTGTCCTCGAAAACTCAAACATTGGATGAGAATTCTAGACCGCTACCAAAAAATGCTTTGGAGAATCAGATGAACTTAAACAACAATAAGTTAAAATCGGGGTTGGAACAAAAATATGCAGAAGAAATTTCGGGGAAATGCGGGAAAAATCTTACCTTCACACTTTCCGAAGATGGGTGTTTGACCATTTCAGGAACAGGGGAGATGTTCAATTATAAAAAGAAACCGACCCCGTGGGATGAGCAAAAACATAGAATAAAAAAAGTGGTTATAGAAAAAGGAGTCACTTCGATTGGAAATCTAGCTTTTATGGACTGCATTAACTTGAATTCTGTAGAAATTTCTAATAGCGTGAAAACTATTGGAGAGTCTGCATTTTACAACTGCAGCAGTTTAATTTCTATGATTATCCCTAATGGTGTGGAAACCATTGAGTTTGATGCGTTTGAAAACTGTACTAGTTTAACTTCTGTAGAGATTCCTGACAGTGTAAAGATCATTGGAGAAGGAGCGTTTTACAACTGTAGTAGCTTAACTTCTATAAAAATTCCTAATAGCGTAAGGACTATTGAGACTGATACTTTTTATAACTGTAGTAGCTTGGTCTCTATAATTATACCGAACAGCGTAAAAACAATCGAAGCTGGTGCTTTTTATAACTGTAGCAGCATGGGTTCTGTGATTATTCCAGGCAGCGTAAAATTTATTGGAGAAGAGGCATTTTATAACTGTAGCGCACTAAGTTCAGTAACTTTCATGGGAACTAAAATACCAAAACTTGAAGAAAATATATTCGGATTATGTGATAACCTTAAATATATCAACGTGCCCTGGGACTATAAGGGTGAAGATGAATTTGCAGGTAAAGTCATTAAATGGATCGTAGCTTCTGCAAACGATGATTTAAGAGACTTTTCTAAAGATTGGTTTGTATCTCTTGAAGACCAGGCTATAGAATTGGTTCGGTATATTGACACACATGATATTAATAGTCTTGACAAAGAACACTTACAGCGGTTACAAAAAAATCTTAACCACTTGTTAAAGCAGGTAAAAACGTATAACAGTAGGCCGTATTTTGAGGGGCTGCACTATTTTTACTCTAGTGATATTTTTAGGAGTATTATTTTTTATCTATGGGATACAAGAGAACGCGTAAAAAGACTTTTGTCCTAAAGTAAAAAAAGATGCGATGCGGACGTGTTTAAATTGACAGTTTAACCGAGGATATGGAGGAACTAAAGATTGCCTTGGGTAGTGTGAAAAGCCGTCTCACACACCGTTTTTTTGTGCCTTTTGAAAATTTGGGGACCAAAGGAGCAGTATTCCTTTTATTGTGCCGGCGCCGCATTGAATTGAACACCCGCGTCACCCTTTTCTCTGGTTTGCCGTAACTTTTTAGGTCTCCTATGGTATTTTTATTTTACCATAGAAGACCTTTTTTTTTCTAAATTTTCTTATTTATAGACTTTTTCACAGGCTCTTTTTACGTGCCAACTCTTACCAATATACACCGTATTCTTCTTTGTTTTTTAATACTTCTGTTAAATTTTTTCTTAGCTCTTCAAACTTTGAGGCAAATGAAGCCTTTTCTTCATCGCTATATTTTATACCAGCTTTATTAAACTCGGCGCTTCCTTTTGGATAAAGATCAGATTCACAAAATTGAAATAGAATAAAATCATTTTCTGATTTTCGAAAATCGAAATCACTAGGAATTCGATTTTTTAACAAGTCAAATGCACATATATTAAGTTTAGTTCTAAGATCGAGCTTTTCTTGTTCTAAAAAGTTTTTATGAGAACTTTCTGAATATTGGTTATTGGCGTGTTCTAGCATGTCGCTACATACTGCCCCTAGCGTTACCGCCCCGAATAATGCGCCCAACGCAGTAACAACTTTATATATGACTTTTTCCTTGAGCAATCTGTAGATCCGTTTAAGCTCATCTTTAAAAGAAAAAGACTTGTTGCCGCATAGTTTTTCTTTTGGAGCCTTTGAAGAATTGTTGGGATCAAGTCCCACCGCCAAAAGAAGGAAAGCCACTGCCTCTATAATACCTCCTAACGCGGCGGCACCAGTAATTTTAAGCAAATTTAATAGCCCATTTGACTTTTTTTCGTTTTTTGCTTCCCAAGGGAATGGATCGCAGGGGAAAATTTTTTTAATTTCTTCTTTTGAGTAAATCTTAAATTTATCAACTATCTTATCAAGGGCACGGTAACTGAAAAAATATAAAGACCGATCTGCATCTTTACCTACATTTTTTATGCCTACATAATCATTTCCTTTAGCCAAGAGCTCTTTCCCCTTCATAAAAGAACATCCGAAATGAGTATCGGGGCTCATCTCTTCAGGACATGCATCATCAAGTTCAAGTGCATACCCCTGAATATTGCCAACAGTAATACAAAAGGCTAAAATTAACGATATTATTCTTTTTATCTTCATTTTTATTATTTCGCTCCTTTTTATTTTGCTGTTTTTCAGCTTCCTTATTTAATCGCTCAGTTCTTTCTGCTCCGGATTTACTGCTTTACCGCTAACCTCATTATCTGGGTCAAGTTTCCCGTTTTCCTTTAGGTTTTTTCTTATTTTAGCCGCAATTTCCTTAAATTTCTTAGGAAACGACTCCAACTCTGCTTTTGTGTAGTTTATTCCTACATATTTGGGATCCCAGTAAAAATTATTTGGTTGACTAATAAAGCAAACCATGTCGAACGTTAAACTTTGGGGCCTATCAATAGCGTGTAATAATAAGTTTAACATATCAGCCTTTCGTTCATTCGATCTGTTAATTTCAACTATTTTATGGTTTAATTCATCTCTTTTATTGCACGCATTGCGTTTATTCACATTGTAATTAACACATAAACCTATGAGTGATGCTAGGCCTGAAATTAACGCTCCTATGTACACTGGGAAAATACTGTGTCCTGGTTTTCGTGTTGTGGGTGTGGGTGTGGATGTGCCAGAAGGAGAATTATTATCAGAACCAGGTCTATTATTGTCTTGACCGTTACCTTTAGATTCAGTTCCACAACTTGGTATATTTTGAAAAAAATACCCTCCGATAGCTCCAAGCAAACTAGCAAGTCCAATTAAGCCAGTATTTAAATTCAAGAAAGGAGCCTCGCAAGCTTTGCCTAATGAGTTGCGTTCTTCCCTTAATTTTTTTACAGATACAAGCTTTTTCTTTTCATATACATCGTCTAAAGCCCTAAAATTAAAACAGTAACGTTCTTCATCTCCAAAGGGGCCTAAATTTTCAGCACTTGCATAGTCCACTTGGTTGTATCCAACTTTCACTAACTCAGAATCTGCACAACTTTCATCTATATATCCTCCTTTAGAATTTCTGTTAGAATCACAATAGTCTTCAGCAGAAACTTGCAATGGGAAAATAAAACTAAACATACAACTTACACTTAAAATAATTGATAACAATTTTTTAATTTTCATGATTATAAATCTCTCCCAACCTTCAACTTTTTGCTTTTAATTATACCATGGATAAATTCTGTGTTATTGCCAAAAAAGAAAATAAGATCAATTTCATATGGGACGACAAATAAACACAAAACATTTGTGAAATTGTGTTGTTTTTGACGAAATGTTGTTTTAGAATTAAACTGCTCCGTAATAAAGTTAACAGATACAAAAGATTACGCCCATGTCGTTAAACGGTAGGCAATATCTACAATAACATAATTTGAACTCAAAGCTCTTGCGAAAAGAATAGTCGCTGCTTTTAACTTTTCACTTGTTTTAGGTGAAAGGCATTTTTTTGCTTATTTTTTTCACATTACAAAAACAACAACCACTTAAGGAAAGGATTCTAAAAGAATTTTGTTTTAAATTTTTTGTAGTTCCGTTTAGTGTTGTTTTACATATTTAAGCGACAAATAAGCGACAATTTGAATGCTTAAAGGGCTATAATTCTTGGTACAACGCCATCTTATTGTTTATATGCCTGCTATCTTGAAGACCTAGAACCGTTGGGGCTTAACTTCATTAAGCTTGGACTCCAAGATGTGCTATTTAACCCAGAAACAAAGCAGATTTACACTCCGAATACGAACCAACTTACAAATATAAAAACAGGAGGCTATCAAGATGCATGAATTAATAAATGTAAATATCAGAAACGAAGACGGCAAACTGCTGGTTAGCAGCCGAGACATTGCAAAGGGGCTTGAGAAAGAACATTACGACGTTTTAAAGAAAGTCCGAGAAGTTTTAGGAGACGGAGAGTTTTCCTGTTCGTCATATTTAACAGAACAAGGGAAAGAAATGACTGAGTATTTGTTGGACAAGAACGCATTTATCTTGCTTGTCATGAACTACACCGGCTACAACGATTTCAAGCGTGCCTATATAAAGCGGTTTGATGAGATGGAAAAACAATTGAGTTTTAACGTGCCAAAAACCTTTCCGGAGGCACTCAGATGTTTGGCGGCCGAAGTTGAGCAAAAAGAGCTCATGCAAAAGCAGCGCAATGAGGCGATACGCACCAAGGCTTGGATATCCGACAAAAAGACAGCAACAGCGATGAATACTGCAAGTCAAAAGTCAAAGGAAGTGGAAAAATTGAAAATAGAATTGGATCGCTCTAAAAAATTTGCGAGTATAAAGGCAGTAGAAATGAGCCTAAAGCAGAAATTTGATTGGAAGCCACTAAGAAATTATTGCACTGCGCATGAACTTGAAATGCCCAAAATATTCGATGCAAATTACGGCAAAGTGCGTACATATCCGGCTAAAGCCTGGGCAGCAATCTATGAGGTTGACTTAGAAAAACTGTTTTAAACGGCTACAAATCGAGCTTTTTAAGGGGGTGAACTTGGGGGTGCGAATAGAAATAAGAAACGATAGCGTGGTGTTGGATGGCTACGTCAACGCTGTGGCGCGGGATTCACGGCCAATGCTTTCTGAGTGTGGCGAGAAATTTGTTGAGCAAATAAGCCCAAAGGCCTTTCAGCGGGCGCTTGACAAAAACGAAGACATCTTATGCCTCTTGAATCATGAGCCGTCAAGAGTTTTAGGATCAACGAAGCAAGGGAACATCGAGCTTTTTGAAGATAACATAGGCCTTCGGGCTATCTGCAAAATTACAGACAGCGAAGTCATTGAAAAAGCGAAAGCGAACTGTCTTCGTGGATGGAGTTTTGGCTTTGAGGCTTTAAAAGAGCACGAAGAATCAATTACAGATGGCTTTAAACGTCGGTTTGTTGATGAAATGAACCTTGCCGAAGTATCGATAATCGACGAACAGCGTATTCCGTGCTATGTTGGGACATCGATTGAAACAAGAGCCGATAGGACCAGCAAACTCGAGTATCGAGGACGGACAGTGTCCGCTTTTTATCCGCGGAATAGCTTTGTTGAAACAGATAGCAAAATCACGCGGAAGAGGCTTGAAACTGAGCCTAATAACGCTTTAGACCCTGGCAAAATCGATTACTCGCAATATGAGCGGGTAATTGCGGAAATATCAAAATAAAAAGGAGATAGATTGATCATGGAACTGAAATTTTTGACAGAAAAAAGGGCTGAAAAGCAGGACAAAATGCAGGAGATTTTGAATTTAGCAAAAAAGGAGGAACGCGCAATGAACCCCGAAGAGATCAAAGCTTTTAACGATTGCAAAACCGAGATTGATGAGATTGACAGCACAATCAGCGCCGAGGAGGAGCTACGTAGCATGCAGCTTGACGATGAGAAAGAGGCCGCAGCGCCACAAGTAGAGCCAAAAGAGAGCGTTGAAGAAAAAGAGGAGCGCGCATTTGCGAACTTTGTGCGCGGCGTGAAGCTTGAAAGCAGAGCAAATAACCTGGATTTGGGCAGCAACGGCGCGGTCGTCCCACAAACCATCGCAAATAAAATCATCGAAAAGGTTAAGGACTTGTGCCCGGTTTATTCTTTATCGGAAATTTACAACGTCAAAGGTACGCTGGTTATCCCCTACTATGGCGAGAAATCTGGCGAAGACGTGACTTGCGCCTATGCAACTGAGTTTACAGACCTAACCAGCACCGCTGGCAAGTTCACAAGCGTGAGCCTATCGAGCTTTTTGGCCGGCGCTTTGACGAAGGTCTCAAAATCGCTCATAAATAGGAGCCAGTTCGATATTACAAGCTTCGTTGTGAACAAAGTTGCAGCATCCATCGCAGAATTCCTTGAAAAAGAATTGTTGACAGGCACTGGAACTGATGCATGTCAGGGCATCCTAACGGGCGCCACGAACATTGTGACAAGCGAGAACACAACCAAAATCACAGGCGATGATTTAATCGACTTGCAAGAGTCAATCCCGGATGTTTACCAGAATGGCGCGGTGTTCATCATGAACAAAGCCACCAGAACTGCTCTTCGCAAGCTTAAGGATTCCGACGGCAATTACATGCTAAACCGCGATCTGAGCTCGGCTTGGGGCTACACCTTGCTTGGCAAGCCGGTTTACACCAGCGATACCATGCCGACGGTCGCCGCAGGCAACAAAGCCGTCATTTACGGTAATATGTCGGGCTTTACGGTAAAGCTTGCTAAAAACGTGGAACTTCAAGTCTTAAATGAGCTTTATGCAGCACAGCACGCATTAGGCGTTGTTGGCTGGATTGAGATCGATTCGAAGGTCACGGATCAGCAAAAGCTAGCCGTTTTGCAAGTAAAAGGGGCCTAAAATCCACTTATAACGAGGAGTGAGGTTAATGAGTTATAATTCGAAAAATTATCGTGAAAGTTGCGATAAATGGGTCATCGGCGGCACTTTAGAGATCACCGATGAAGCGACCTTAATTGGTTTCCCACAGGCTGAAAATCAAGCTGCGAGCAAGGCCACGTCAATTGCTGATTTGAAGGCTGATTTTAATTCCTTGTTGGAGAATCTGAAGACGGCAGGACTCATGAAGGCAGACAGCGAGTAAGGGGGCGACCCGCATAAAAGTTAGCGAGATAACCGTTAAAAACTTGGCGGATTACTTGAGGTTGGATTACGAGACCTTAGACCCAGAGGAAATTTCCGAATTGGAAACTTTTCTGACGTCAGCGAAGGTCTTTATCTCCGATTACACCGGGCTTAATCAGGCTGAAATCGATGTGCATGAAAGTTTCGTCGTGGCAATCTTTGTGCTGGTTCAAGATATGTACGATAACCGCAGTTATTACGTGGACAAAAGCCACATAAACCACGTAATAGAGTCGATTTTGGAGATGCATTCGGTGAACCTGCTTTAAGGAGTGATAAAAATGCAGATAAATCCTGGTATTTTCGATAAGAAGATCAAAATCGTAAGGTATGAGCTTAAAAAAGACGCGGACGGGTTCGAAGAAAAGGCCAAAGTCGTTGTTTTGATGACGTGGGCGCAGGTCACAAACGTCAGTGGCAGTGAGATTTTGCGCTCTTATTCGGATTTTTCAAAGGTCAAAACGCGCTTTTTAATTCGAACGCCGAAAATAAAGATCGATAAAGACATGGAGATAAAATTCGCCCAAAACGCCTACAACATCGTGTACATCAACGATTATAGCTACGACAGGCGGTATACAGAGATAATGACGGAGCTGGTGGTTAAATGAAAACTTTTTTACTTGCAAAAAGTTTTCAAACTTTCAAAAATGCGCTTCTCAGGCGAGGAATTTCGCCGTCTGCGGACGTCGACGCAAGAACTTTTTGAAAAAAGTTCCTGGACTTCAAAAACTTTTACGTTGGGGTGAAATAGCGAAATGGCGAGCTTTAGTTTTAATTTTGAGTTGGAGAAATTTTTCCCGGACGGTATCAAAGACGAGAAATTGGCGCTGGACATGATATCAGCGGGTCAAGAAATTCTGCAAAAGAATATTCAAAATGCAACCAGGAAGCACGTCAGAACCGGCAGTATGGCGAATTCTGTTAAATGCTCAAAACCGCTTATCGATAAAAACGGCGATGCAGTTGGGCGTGTGAAATTTTATGGTACAGATGAAGACGGAATGCTCAACTGGTACAAGGCGATTTATATCGAATACGGCACTGTTACCCAGCCTGCGCGGCCGTTTATTCGGACTGCAATAAGGAGTTCTGAAAGCCGCGTTAAAGCGGCGATGCAAAAGGTCTTTGACAGAAAATTAAAATTCTGAAGGTCTTTGTTAAAAGCAAGCGGACGTTTCTTTTGCGAGCTTTTCTTTTCGCAAAGAAAAGCGGAAGGGGTGATTTTTATCAACATTAATCCATTGATTGAATCGGCGTTTAAGAACTTTTCCGTAAACAAAAAGCTCATCCCCATCGCGTTTTTGAGCTATACAGGGAAAGCCGAGACGTACTTAACTTACTATACGTGGCAAGAGCAGTCGGAGGATTTCTACGATGACAGTTATCACGCGGAAATCTCGTATGGCACGATTGATATTTTCTCGAAAAGAAATTTCAAGGATATTTTGAAAAAAGTAAAAGGCAAATTGAAGGAGAACGGCTTCACATGGACGGACAACGGCCCTGAAGAATTTGAAAAAGAAACGGGCTATTATCACATCCCAGTGAACTTCTATTTGGAAGGTTGCGAGCAGGACGCCGTTCTTCAGGCTATATCAAACTAAAATAGTAAAGGAGTTTTTCAAATGGCAGGAATTGGTTTGAAGCGTTTCAGATACGCAAAATTGAACGACGACGGCAAAACTTATGGCGAAGTCAAAACCCTTGCAGGAGCGATCGAATGCAGGGTTTCGCTGGATTTATCGGAGGCAAAACTTTATGCCGATGATACGCTCCGCGAACAAGTTGCATTATTCAAAAACGGCACGCTGACGGCGGGAATAGATGACGATGATGACGCGGTTTTTGCTGAATTATTGGGAAAGACGGTTGACGAAGAAACTGGGGTTGTTACTTCAAACGTCAGTGATACGCCAATTTACGTGGGATTTGGTCACGTCGTTCCTAAAATGGTGTGGGGTAAAAAGAAGTACAAGGCAGAATTCTTCCATAAAGTCAAGTTTAAACCCTTCATGACGGACGCCAAGACAAAAGGCGACAACCTCGAATTCACCACCCCGTCGGTTGAGGCTACGATTTTCGAAGATGAAGACGGCAATTGGGAAAAACACAAAGTCTACGATACCGAATCCGAGGCAAATACCGCACTAGAGGGCTTCTTTGTGCAGGCCGCGTCTGGAGGAGGCGAGTAATTTTTGCTGAATAAAATAAATTATTTAGAAACCGAGACGGAGCGCTACCCGCTGGTGTTTACGCTAAATGTGATGGAAGCAATTCAAGAAAAATACGGCACAATTGAAGCGTGGTCAAGTTTGATTCAGCGCGAAGGAGAGCCGGATATTAAGGCATTAAAATTTTTCATGACCGAGGCCATCAATGAGGGCATTGAGATAGAATCAGAAAAGACGGGCGAAAAAAGAAAGCCGATAACCGGCAAGCAAGTGGGCAGAATCTTAACGGAAATCGGGATTTCGGGCACGGCTAATAAGATTATGTCTACAATTTCTGACAGCGTGGAGACAGACACAATGCCAAAAAACGAAGAGACCACGAAGAGTCCGACCCAAAAATAGACTTTTCGTGGATTCTATTTGTGGGAACCAAATTGCTCGGCTTTACAGAGCGAGAAGTTGGCCACATGACGCTGAAAAAGTGGAGCCTTTTGTACAAGCATTTTAGAGAGTACCACAACTTCTGCACCAAACAACAGCTGTTTAAAGAAGAGCCTACGGCTGACGCTTCAAGCAGCGATGAGTGGTTGCCGGATTGAAATTATAAATTTTGCATATAATATTGACGTACGCAAAAACGTATGATATAATATTAGCAGAGGTGATTTATATGTATAATACAAATGTTACCAACGCAAGGGCAAATTTATATAATTTAGTTAATATGGCAATCAATGACAATGAAATCATAAACATAAACACAAAAAACGGCAACGCTGTACTTTTAAATGAGGCGGATTATAATTCATTGATTGAGACTTTATATTTATCAACAGACCCAGAATATAAAAAGTCTTTAATCAGGGGTTTAAATACGCCCCTTGAACAGTGTATTGATGAGGGCGAAATTGAATGGTAGAGTATAGAATAAAATTTACACGACAAGCGCTTAAAGATTTAGAATTAGTAAAGGCATCAAGTCTTAACAACAAAGCAAAAAATTTAATTAATATTATTAAACAGAACCCTTATCAAACTCCACCGCCTTATGAGAAATTAATTGGTGATTTAAATGGTTTATATTCAAGAAGAATAAATATACAGCACAGATTAGTATATGAAGTAATTGAGAAAGAAAAAGCCATAAAAATTATACGTATGTGGAAGCATTACGAATAATTATACCCTTAAAAAAGCATTTCAGAGATGGAATGCTTTTCACTTAAGCAACACAAAAAATCTATATCACGAAAAAATCGAAAAACTCGTGATACAAAAGTCCATATCACGAAAAAATCAAAAATTTCGTGATATAAAAAAGCTATTCTATCAAATATGATGAGTAGCTCTTGCTTTTATTTTTTGAACAAATCGCTGTGCGTGCCGGTTCTTGTTAAATATAAAATAAGGGAGTCATTTACCACTTCATAAATTAAAAGCCAGTCAGGTGTAACGTGGCATTCTCGGCACCCATCGTAGTCTCCAATTAGGAAATGATCTTTATTTTTAGCTGGCAAAACTTCTCCAGCTGCTAGTTTTTTGATAATATCTGTAAGCAACGATATGTCATAACCTCTCTTTTTTATTCGTTTGAGGTCTTTTTGAAATTTCGTTGTCGGTTTTATTGTATACATTAGGCAAGTAGCTCCTTCATCATGTCATCGACATTGTTATAAGACTTGCCTAGAGATGGATTTTTTTTCATTTTTTGAACTTCTTTTATTGCTTCAAGTGTTTCCTTATTAGGAGTATTTAAAGTTAAGCCAAAAGGGATCCCATTTTCGCGGATTGCTTGCCTAAAAAATATATTGACAGCAGTGCTTAAATCTAACCCCAACTCAGCAAAGACTGCTTTTGCCGATTCTTTTATTCCCCGATCTATGCGGATATTCATTGAGGTTGCATTAGAATTACTACGCATATAAAATCCTCCTTTGTGATATTATATGCATATTATATCATATTATGCGCACAATGTAAACCGTTTGAGCAAAAAAATAAATTTGGAGGTGAGAACATATGGCAGGATCAAACACGTTAGGCGGAACAATCAAGCTTGAGGGCGAAAAGGCGTACCGTGAATCGATAACTAAGATAAATTCGAGCCTTAAAGTTATGGCCTCCGAGATGAACAAAGTCACGGCGGAATTTTCTAAAAACGATAAATCAACCGCGTCGTTGACTGCACAAAGCAAAATTTTAAGCAGTCAGATAGAAGCGCAAAAAGGAAAAGTCGCCACGCTGCGGGGTGCTTTAGAAGAATCAAGCCAAAAATACGGGGAAAATGATAAAAAGACGAACACCTGGAGAACGTCTTTAAACAAGGCAGAAGCTGAACTTTCCGAAATGGAAAATAGCTTAAAAGATGTAAATTCTCAATTAGAAAAATCTAAAAATCCGCTTGACAAGCTAAACACTGAGCTTTCAGAGCAGGGTGAAAAATTAAAATCGCTGCAAACTCAGTACAAAAACGTTGTGCTCGAGCAGGGCAAAAACAGCAACGAGGCTAAGAGCTTGGCAACCCAGATAAAGTCTTTAAACAGCGACATCAAAGATAACAAGGACAAGCTGAACGCTGCGGAAAAGGCAACGGCACAGCTTGGCGATGAGATGGATTCCACGAAAACCTCCACTTCCAAGTTGAGCGAAGGATTCACCGTCATGAAGGGCGTCATCGCAAATTTGGCCGCGGACGCAGTACGAATGCTAGGTCGAAACCTTGTAAGCGCTGTGAAATCAATAACATCAAGCGGTATCGAGTTTGAAAGCGCATTCGCCGGCGTTAAGAAGACAGTTGACGCAACCGATGAAGAATTCGAGCAGTTTGAGGCAAGTTTGCGATCAATGTCAACTCAGATGCCAACCACAGCCTCGGAACTATCCGCAATTGCAGAATCTGCGGGGCAGCTCGGCATCAAGAATGAAAACCTGATTTCATTCACCGAAACAATGGCAAACCTCGGCGTCGCAACAAACATGAGCTCTGATGAAGCCGCGACATCACTTGCTCGGCTTGCAAATATCACTGGGATGAACCAGGAAAACTTCGATAGGCTCGGCGCTTCAATAGTTGCGCTCGGGAACAATTTCGCAACGACGGAATCTGAAGTCACGAACATGGCGCTCAATATCTCGGCCGCCGGTTCACAAGTCGGCATGACTGAAGCTGATATCATGGGCATTGCAGCGGCGTTGTCCTCGCTTGGACTTGAAGCTCAGGCTGGTGGCACGGCGATTTCGAAGGCAATAATCCAAATGGCCAACGCTTGCGAGACTGGCAGCGATGACCTCCAGTACTTCGCCAAAGCGACGGAAATGTCAACGGCTGATTTTCAAAAATATTTCGCAGAAGACGCAACTGGCGCGCTGACGACATTTATTGCAGGGCTTGGGAATTTACAGGATGAGAGCGCCCTGCAGTTCCTAGATGAAATGGGGATCAGCGAAACAAGGCTACGTGACGCGCTTTTGAGGGCTTCTAATGCAAATGACCTCTTCACGAACGCGATTAAAACCTCAAACACGGCGTGGGATGAGAACGTCGCACTGACCGAGGAGTCCGAAAAGCGCTATGCCACGACCGAAAGTAAAATTCAGATAATGAAAAATACTTTCGCCGACATGGGACTCACGCTCTACGACAAAGTACAAGAGCCGCTGCAAAACGCAGCCTCTAAGCTGACTGATTTTTTCAAGAAAGCCAGCGAGTCAGGAGCCTTGAAGGATGCGCTTGATAAGCTGTCAGAAAGCGCGGGCGTGTTGATCGAAGGCATTAGCGAGATGGTGGTAACCCTCTTGCCGCCGCTGATGAACGTGATTTCTTGGCTCATCCAAAATTCAGGATTTTTATCAGTTGCGCTAGGCGGCATTGTGACGGCGATGTTATCCATTAAGGCTGCAAACTTTGTAAGCACAATCGGTGATGCGTTCACTCAGATGAAAAATTTCGGCGGCAAAATCTTAGAGGTCGCTTCAAACCTAGATTTCATGCGTATAAAAGAGGTAGCGCTGACCGTCGCGCAGGGCGCTGTCACGGCCGCACAATGGCTGATGAACGCTGCGATGAACGCGAATCCCATCGGGCTGATTATAATGGCGATTGCGGCGCTTGTTAGCGGTTTTATTCTGCTTTGGAATAATTGCGAGGAGTTCCGAAATTTCTGGATAGGCCTATGGGAAAACATCCAAAGCACCTTTTCTGTGGCCTGGGAAGCGATTTTGAATTTCTTCACCGTGACGATTCCTGAAGGCTGGAATGCGCTGGTTTCGTTTTTCACAGAATCCGTGCCGCAGCTCATGGCGAACATCGGCGAATGGTTCGCCATGCTGCCCGACCTCATCAACTACGCTCTCGCCCTTGCGATTGCGCATGTCATCCAGTGGGGCGCTGATTTATGGGATTTTGCATCAACGAAGATTCCAGAATTCATCGGGCAAGTGGTAACATTTTTCTCTGAACTCCCCGGTCAGATTTGGAATTGGCTTGCTGATACAGCAAATAAGGTAGGCACGTTCTTTGCAGATCTCATAAACACCGGGATTGCGAAGGCGAGCGAATTTGTGAGCTCGACGGTGAACTTCATAAGCGCACTGCCCGGCCAAATCTGGAACGCGATTGTAGGCGCCGTTGCAAACGTCGTCAGCTGGGGCGCGC
>CARTIQ010000011.1 GCA_949068525.1 uncultured Eubacteriales bacterium
TCAGATTTATCAATGTCAAAATTATATTTTTTAGCAACTTTTATAATTGCATCCAGCGTGACGTTTTCTTGCCTATTTTTTTCTAGTGCTAAAAGATCGTGCTTTTCTAAAGTTTTTATTAATTCCTTTTTTGCGCTCTCATTCCCCGCCATGAATTGAAAGAAATCGTTCACCTCGTATTTATTCACACAAATCACCCTGAAACCAAAAATATTTACACATATTATACCATAATAGCTGCAAGAATTCAAGTATTTTTGTGCAAAAAAGATATTAAAACTTGTTTTTAAGCTGTTTTTTTGTAACTAAAAAAGCAACCAAAAACCTTCCTATTAATGCAATATCTATTTCAGGCAAAAGAAAATCCACTAAAATTCAGGGAGGAGTAGCCTATTGCACAAGTAATATTCTACAAAAATGCCTATCCTTTGCGGCAAGCTTGTTTATTTTTTTTTGCATGGTACCACAGCAAGCGTTTGGCGAAGAGGTTACCTCCCCAGACCTAGTTATTTCATCGGCAGAGCAGTTGGTAGAGTTCCAGCGGTCAGTCAATGCTGGCTACGGTTTTAATGGCAAAACGGTTAAGCTAGTGCGTGATATAGATCTTTCTGACTTTTCTTGGACTCCAATTGGAAATGACACGATGCCATTTAGTGGTACTTTTGCTGGCGCTAACCATACGATTTCTAATTTAACAAGCAGTTTGTTTGGAACTATTAGTGGAGCTACAGTTAAAAATTTAAGCTTAAAAAAGATAGACATAAATGGTAGCGACAGAAATACAGCTGGCATTTGTCAAATTGCCATTAATGATAGCATTATCACAGGTTGTGTTGTGCGAGAAGGAACAAGAAAAAGTAACGCTTTAAATGGCGGTATTTGTGGGAAAGCCACTTCCTGCAAAATTAGAGACTGTGTAGTTATCGGTTTTCAAATAGATGGACTATATGGTGGAGGTATTTGTGGTTATGGCACTTCATGCCAATTTGCAAACTGCATAGTTTGTGCAGGAACGATTAATGCAAACACAGTTGGAGGTATTTGTGGTCAGGCTAATTCTTGTAAATTCACAGACTGTGTAGTTAGTAACTCGAGTATTTATAGCACTAGTAGTGGTGTAGGATTTCTCAGTGGTATTTGTGCCGAAAACAGTAGAATAACAATAACAAACTGTTACTCTGCTTGTTCTTATGGCGCTGCAAATGTTTTTGTTGTTGAGAAAGGATATAACGGATATTTTAACAATGAGCTTCCTGGCGCAAACCTCTTTGCAGGTCATCCTTCTGCAGGAGTTGGTCTTTCTGCAACGGATTATGAGAAAAAGCTTAGGGAATTCTGTGCATCTAACTCCAAGATTGCTAAATGGGAAGAGTATCTATTCCCCAAAATGCCACAGATCGGAGACTTTGTATCTACCCTGCCAGATGAACTAGCTTATGACGGCAAAGGAAAAATGGTAACAATAAAGCCAAAGGATGGAATAACCGGCATGGGCGAAGTCACAGTAAAATATTTTAAAGTTGATCCATACGGAAATGAAATTCAGTTAACAACACCGCAACTGCCTACAGATGCTGGCGAATATGCAGTTAAGTTTGATGTCGCACCTGGAATTGAATATTATGCAGCAACCGATCTCCCTGCAATGTTATAATGTATCTTCGTTATTCTAAATAAAAAACATAACCCCGATATCTCTATATAGATATCGGGGATTTTATGTCTATAAAACAAGTTTTCTCGGACGGAAACAAAAAATTTAGTGTTTAAATTTGCAAAAATCGCACAAAAGCAAAGAACAAATAGCCCACAATATTTGCGCGCTAAATGTGTTAAAAAAATATTTAAATTATGTTATAATATTTATAATAAAAGGCGCTATACAGAAGCTTAAGATTATCTAAGAGACCATGTTTAAACACAATAACAATAAAACAGGGCTATTTTTAGAAAAAGGAGGCAGCATGGCAACAACAGCTGGATTATACATACATATCCCTTTTTGTGCGGCAAAATGTCCATATTGCGACTTTTACTCGCTTTCAGCTGATGATACTAGTATTCACGAGTACACTAATATAGTTTGCAAAACTCTTCTCAACTATAGCAAGAAGCTAAACTTACGCTTTGACACACTTTATTTTGGAGGTGGAACTCCGAGCCTATTAGGAAATGAAAATTTAGCAAAAATCTTAGAAACAGTCCGAGAAAATTTCGATTTTTCGGAAAAAGAAATAACATTAGAAATGAACCCAACAACGCTACCAGATCTAGATTTAGAAAAACTACGAAAAGACGGTATAAATAGACTCTCAATCGGAGTGCAGTCCGCAGTTAAGAGTGAGTTGAAGGTATTAGGTCGGCGACACAGCGTAAAAGATGTAGAACATACAATAAAAAAAGCTCAGAATGCTGGGTTTAAAAATATTTCGCTAGATTTAATGCTAGCAATTCCGGAGCAAACAGTGATGTCATTAAAGGAAACTATAGCCTTTTGTGCGGAGCAGAACGTGCAGCATATTTCGGCATACATATTAAAAATAGAACAATGTACACCTTTTTACAAAAACAAAGAAAACTTGCAACTCAAAACAGAAGATGAGCAAGCTGATATGTACCTAACCATGGTTTCTGATATGGAACACTATGGTTTTGAACAATATGAGATTTCGAATTTTGCAAAAAAAAATTATGCAAGCAAGCATAATTTAAAATATTGGAATTCGCAGGAGTACCTAGGAATTGGTCCATCCGCGCATTCTTTTATTAATGGTGAACGATTTTTTTATCCACGTTCATTGCAAGACTTTTTGGCCGGCAAAATAGGACCAATTAAAGACAGTAATGGCGGAACAATAGAAGAATACACAATGCTTAAACTTCGGCTCTGCGATGGGATAAGCAACAACGATTTTAAAAGAAGATTTGGGGTTGATGTTCCGCAAAGCTATTTTAGAAAAGCGAAAATTTTTCAAAACTATGGCCTAACAGCCGTGGACAGAGAAAGTATTCGCCTCACGCCAAAGGGATTTCTACTTTCGAACAAACTAATCTCTGAGATTATATTTTAATGTCATCGTATATATCTGACTATTATTTGTGATATTTGCTGCCATGCACAATACCAAACGCACGGTAAATCTGCTCGCACAACATAACCCGCGTCAATTGATGCGGAAATGTCATTGAAGACATTGAAAAAAGAAAATCAGCGCGATCTTTAACGCTTTGAGCAAGACCAAAAGAGCTGCCAATTATAAACGCAATTTCGCCGGTTTGATTGGCAAAGATTTTTTCAAGGTGTCTGGCAAACAAGGGGGAAGAAAGTGATTTTCCCTCAATACACATTGCAATTACATATGATTTATTCATGATTTTTGAAAGAATTTTTTCGCCTTCACGCTTCAAACATTGAGCAATTTCAGCGCCGGATGGATTACTTTTAATTTTGCATTCATCAACTTCAACAAGCTCAAAACTACAAAAGGCCCCGAGCCGTTTTTTATATTCGTTAAAGGCAGCCTGCCAAAACTTCTCTTTCAGCTGACCAACGCAAATCAACCAAATTTTCACCATTAAAATTTTCGTCTCCGCTTAAAAATTAACATTCAAAACGCCCATGTTCTGTGGGGGTGCAACCAAAATCTGAAAGTCGCGACCGTTAACCATCTTATGGTAAGAAAGCTGACACACCGAGGTTTCATAAGCAAGCTCCGGTAGGTTGTTTTCCTGACTCAGATGCGCCAAAATAAACTTGCAGGTTCCGCTTTTCACAAAGCTAGGCAGCTCACGGGCACAATCATCGTTAGAAAGATGCCCAATTTCAGATAAAATCCGGCGCTTCAAATAATAGGGATAAACGCCATTTTGCAGCATGCGCACATCGTGGTTAGATTCAAGTAAAACAACGTCAGAGCCTGAAATAGCCGCGCGGATAGAGTCCGTAACACACCCTATATCCGTAGCAACCACAGCGCGCCGATAGTCAACAGTGTCAACAATATAACCCACGCTTTGGCTACTGTCATGAGGTGTCTCAAACATCTTTATGTGCATCCCACAAAATTCCAGACCTTCAAATCCAATTGCCGCAGCAGAAAAGCTGCTAGTTAAAACTCCCTTTTGCTCAAGTGCCCTAATAGTGCCCCCAGAAGCAAATACATTAAGTTTATATCTAGAGGCAAAAATCCGTAGTCCCTGGATGTGATCCGAGTGCTCATGCGTAACAAAAATCGCCTTAATCGAGCTAATGCTAATATTATTTGCATCCAGAGCTTTCTCAATTTGCTTAGCGCTCCTACCAACGTCAACTAGGATGCCGACATGCTCGTCTCCAATATATGTAGAATTCCCCTTGCTAGAGCTAAATAAAGGGCAAATGCGTGCCAAAAAGATACCTCCGTCTTTGAATACTGAATTTTAAAATAAATAAAAAACGATAAAAACCTCTTAATTTTAAGATATTATAGAGCTTAAAATGGGCTCTTCCTCTGGTTCGTAGACCTTCTTGATGTCTGCCCCAAGTCCTGTGAGCTTTTCGACGATATTCTCATAGCCCCGTTCAATATGGTTAATGTCCTCAATAATAGTAGTGCCGCAAGCCGCAAGCCCAGCAATAATCATAGCAGCCCCTGCGCGCAAATCCATCGCCCGAACGCTAGTCCCAACAAGCTCCGAGACACCCTCAATAACAGCGATCTTGCCATCAACAGAAATCTTACTTCCAAACCGGTTCAGTTCGTCGGTGTAGCGGAACCGATTATCCCAAACGTTCTCGTTAACAATGCTCGTTCCGTTAGCCATAGAAAGCAAAGCTGTAATCTGTGGCTGCATGTCGGTAGGGAAGCCAGGGTGTGGCATAGTCTTAACATTGCATTTATTAAAGGATCCACAGGAACAAACGCGAACAGAGTCATCAAACTCCTGCACATCAACGCCGATTTCCTGAAGTTTAGCGGTAATGGCCTCCAAATGCTTAGGGATAACGTTTTTAACAATAACGTTGCCACCAGTTGCAGCAGCGGCAACCATGTAAGTTCCCGCTTCAATTTGGTCTGGAATGATAGAATACGTGGTACCATTCAAGTGCTTTACACCCTTAATTTTGATAGAATCCGTACCAGTGCCGCTTATTTCAGCGCCCATAGAGTTTAAAAAGTTTGCCAAGTCAACAATATGAGGTTCCTTCGCAGCATTTTCAATAATAGTAGTGCCTTCGGCCTTAACGGCAGCCAAAATTATATTAATAGTTGCTCCAACCGACACAACATCCATGTAAACAGTATCGCCAACCAGCCTCTCGGCAGTGACATTCACAAGTCCGCTCTCAACCGAATTAGCAGCTCCCAAAGCAGAAAAACCCTTCAAATGCTGGTCAATAGGCCGAACGCCAAAATCGCATCCGCCGGGCAAAGCAACCGAAGCCTTATGGAACCGGCCAAGCAAAGCGCCTAAAAGATAGCATGAAGCGCGCATATTGCGGACAAAATTAAAAGAAGCAACATGAGAGTGCACATTGCGAGCGTCAATTTCGAAAGTAGATTTATTTATCATTTTAACAGAAGCGCCCATCTGCTCCAAAATATGCGCCATCAAAGTTACATCGTTTATGTTAGGAACATTCTCAATGCGGCAGATGCCGTCGGATAAAATAACAGCAGGAATTATAGCAACAGCGGCATTTTTGGCGCCACTGATTTTAACTTCACCATTTAACGGAACTTGGCCATTTATAAAAAATTTTTCCAACTCATGGTACCTCCAACAATTTTTTTATAATAAACATAAAATTATCTAAAAATCGGATAAACTGCCAATAAATTACTTATTATTTCTCATTTTTAATGGTAATACAATATTTATAAAAAGTCAATAAAAAAGCCAAAAAACTTTCATAAATTAAGAAAAAATTTAAGCTAAAAATATAAGCTAAAAATAAAATCTGCCCTGCATAAATGCAAGCATTTGCACTTATCGAGACCAATATTTTCTATCTAGGCTGCGATATTGAATGGCTTCTGCAATATGCGAGGACTTTATTTCTTCCGAGAAACCTAGGTCAGCGATAGTCCGAGCCACCTTCAATATGCGAGAATACGCCCTTGCAGATAATCCTATGTTGTCAAAAGCCTTCTTTAATAGATTCTCTGCATTTTGGGATAAAATACATGATTTATGAAGAAAATCGGGGGTAATTTTTGCATTTGATGAAATGTTGAGCCCCTTAAAGCGCTCCAGCTGGAGTTTTCTAGCAGCGTTAACTCGATTTTTAATTTTTGATGAGGTTTCAGAATCTTTTTTCGAAGCCAAGTCGGAGTATTCAATGGGAGGAACCTCAACGTGAATATCGATACGGTCAAGGAGCGGGCCAGAAACTTTGGACAAATATTTAGAAACGATCTTAGTTGAACATATGCAGTTTTTACTAGGGTGGCCGTAATATCCACAAGGGCAAGGGTTCATAGCAGCAATAAGCATAACAGAGCAAGGGTATGTAACCGTCCCGTTCACGCGGGAGATGGTAACCTCGCCATCTTCAATGGGTTGCCGAAGAATTTCCATAGCGTTTCTAGAGAATTCTGGTAGTTCGTCCAAAAACAAAACGCCGTTGTGTGCCAAAGAAATTTCGCCCGGCCGAGGCATAGCGCCACCACCAGAAAGTCCAATAGCAGAGATGGTGTGATGAGGCGCGCGAAAAGGACGCGCAGTGATTAGCGGAATTTGACTATCAACAAGCCCAGCAACAGAATAAATTTTTGTACTCTCAATGGATTCCTCCATAGTCATATCGGGCAGGATGGTGGTAATCCGCTTAGCTAGCATGCTTTTGCCTGCTCCAGGCGACCCGATGAGAATAATGTTATGTCCGCCAGCAGCCGCAATTTCTAATGCGCGCTTAGCTTCGTATTGAGCTTTTACTTGAGAGAAATCAAGTAAACTGTGGTTGATTGGGCTAATATTTAATCTAGCCGTGGCGGGAAGGATTTCCTTCTTGTCGGTAAGGTGCATATACAAGTCGTTTATGTTGTTCACAGGGTAAACATTCAGGCCCGCTACTAATGCACCCTCGCAGGCGTTGACTGCCGGAACAAAAAGTTCGCTAATGCCCAAGGATTTTGCCGTTAGCGCCATCGGCAATATGCCTTTTACAGGGCACAGATCGCCGCTGAGTGACAATTCTCCTAAAAATGCAGCCTTCTCAAGACGAGCATCAAGCTGGCCTGAGGCGACGAGCAATGCGACCAAGATTGGCAGGTCGTAAATTGAGCCTTCTTTTTTTACGTCTGCAGGCGCAAGATTTATGGTGATTTTACTTGTAGGAAAGTCGAATCCGCAGTTTTTAAGGGCAGATTTGACTCGATTTCTAGACTCTTTTACTGAAGCATCGGGTAAACCTACAACGTCAAAAGAAGGTAGCCCGCTAGACAAATCGGATTCTATTGCTACTAAAAATGCATCTAATCCTATAATACCGAGGCTATTGACCTTTGCAACCATCTTAAATCATCCCTCCTTCTTTTATTTTTAAATGCGAAATATATAAAATTAAAAACACATCAGATTGACATATTATACAATACTTACTAAAATTTTTCAAGAGTAAAAAAATAAATTTGACATTGTGGTGGTTTAAGAGTAAAATTTAAGTATTTTGGGGCTTGGGAGTGAAGATATTTTTGCAGACGAAGCAGACGACACGGCTTGCAAACTTAGTTCAGATCTCTATTTTTTCTGCAATTGCTGTGGTTTTAACTTTTTGGGAAATACCTATGTGGCTGTTTGGACCAGGATTCTACAAGCTTGGGCTTAGCGACGCCATAGTACTGATAAGTGGCTTTTCTTTGGGTCCATTGGCTGGGGTGTTAACGGAATTCTTAAAGGTGACACTGCGGCTCTTGCTTAGGGGAACTTCCACGTTTGGGCTCGGAGAGTTTGCAAACCTAGTGGCAGGGATAGCACTTGTATTGCCGAGCGCAGCGTTTTATAAAGGTCACCGGACGTTTAAAGGCGCCGTTGTTGCGATGCTATTGGGAATAGCCTCTTTGACCGTTATGTCTGGGGTTCTTAATTATTTTGTGCTGTTGCCTTTGGATGCAGCTTTATTTTCAGTCTCAGAAAGTACTATAGTCTCCTGGGGCAATGCGGTTAACCAGTTGATTACAAATAAATTTATGTTTGTTTTGCTGTTAGTTTGTCCATTTAACTTACTAAAAGGCTCGCTAGTATGCTGTTTTACCCTGATATTCTATAAAAAATTGTCCGCCATCATAAACGACTTTTCCTCTAAAATTGTAAAATAATGCATTTTGGAGGTTTACAAGGGCCAAAATGTGAGGTACAATAAGTTTAGCCAAATTTAATATTATTTTGTTGCTTATTAGAGAGTGGCGGAGGGAACAGACCCTACGAAGCCCGGCAACCTGCCTGTTGTGGTAAGGTGCTAAATTCTGCGGTAAAGGCCGAAAGATGAGACTAATTTTTTTGTCCGGTTTTGCCGGGCATTTTTGCTTTTATGAAATTTTAAATAATTTAGGAGAGATTAATTATGGCAAAACGTTTTTTTACTTCGGAGTCGGTAACGGAAGGGCATCCGGACAAGATTTGCGACCAAATTTCGGATGCTGTCTTGGATGCGATATTGGAAAAAGATAAAAATGCACATGTGGCGTGCGAAGTCACAGCTACAACTGGAATGATTCACGTTATGGGAGAAATCTCAACATCTTGCTATGTGGATATCGCCGCGATCACACGAGATGTGATAACATCAATTGGGTACGATAACATTTCCGCCGGGTTTAATGGCAAAACCTGTGCTGTGGTAACGTCGATTGATGCGCAGTCACCGGATATAGCCATGGGTGTGAATAAATCGCTGGAGTTGAAGGAAGATATCTGTAATAACGATAAAAACGACCATATAGGCGCGGGAGACCAAGGGTTAATGTTTGGATATGCTTGCAATGAGACACCTGAACTTATGCCGCTGCCGATTTCACTAGCACACAAACTGGCCAAAAGGCTCGCGCTGGTTAGGAAGAATGGGGCGCTTTCGTATCTTCGGCCGGACGGCAAGACGCAAGTTACGGTTGAATATGACGGAGACAAGCCCAATCGGGTGGATAGTGTTGTGGTTTCTGCCCAGCACAACGAGCTTGTTAAACTTGCGCAGATTAAGGACGACATAAAAGCCGAAGTTATTTTTCCGGTTATTTCCGCGAATTTAATTGACGAGAACACAAAATTTTTCATCAATCCAACGGGCAGGTTTGTTATTGGTGGCCCGGTGGGAGACACAGGATTGACCGGCAGAAAGGTGATCATAGATACTTATGGAGGGTACTCTCGGCATGGCGGCGGGGCTTTTTCTGGAAAAGATCCGACAAAAATGGACCGATCTGCAGCTTATGCGGCAAGACACATTGCTAAAAACATAGTTGCAGCGCAGGTAGCGGCAAAGTGTGAGGTGCAGATTGCATACGCGATAGGCGTTGCACGGCCTCTTTCTATTATGATTGACACATTTGGAACAGCTAAAGTCCCTGAAGAGCAAATCGAAAAAGCTGTGGAAGAGATTTTTGACCTTAGACCTGCGGCGATTATAGAGAGTTTAAAACTCCGAGAGCCAATTTACAGACCTTTAGCGGCATATGGCCATATGGGCCGAGAAGATTTGAACGTCGCGTGGGAAAAATTAGATAAGGTGGATGCCTTAAAAAGTATGCTGCTTTGAATTTTAATTGCTTTAAAATTAACCAAACGTCCGATTTTTACATATCTTGCCGTAGAGGTGATGTGTATGTGCGAGGCTTTGCTTGGCCTGGCTGTGGCGTGCATGGCAGTATTTGGGGTAATAGAAGTTTTGAGAATTATATCGATGCCTTTCTTAAACCGGACGGGCTTAAGGGAAGACTTCATGTTACTTGTCCCGGTCCGCGGGCACGATGAAGCGATCGAAATGACTCTGAGGAGCTTGGTAGCGAATGCAATCTGGTTTGGAGGAGAGGAAAAGCCGCAGAGAGTAATCTGCTTGGACTTAGGGATGGATACAGAAACCCAAAAGATTTGCGAAATTTTTAGCGAAGAGTACGAATTTATCGAACTACATTCGGTGCAAACATTCAACGAAGCAATAGAACAAGCCGTAGTATTCACAAGATGACCAGTTTTTTGGCCATCTTTTAAATTTTGTGATATAATTTTGGTATGGAAAAGACCATTACGAGTGTGAGTAAAACAACCATGAATTATTTTAGAAGCTTAGGGGACGCGCGATGTTGCAATTTATTTTTGGGCGAGCAGGATCTGGTAAAACGTTTAAAATACAACAAATCATAGCAGAATTAGTGCAGAGCGGTGCCGAAAAGCTGATGCTTATAGTGCCGGAGCAAAGCTCGTTCGAAACGGAAAAAGCTATGCTAATCTTTTTGGGTGAGCAAGCGGCTTCTAAAATACAGGTGTCCACATTTACAAGACTAATCGATGTTGTGTTGCGAAAGACTGGTGGAGGCTTAGGCCAACGAATAAGCAAAGGGGACCGAAACTTGCTGATGAGCCTGGCGATTGATAACGTGGCTGGCAAATTGGCAATGTATAAGGGCCAGGCGGACAAGTTGGAGTTTGTAGAGATGATGGTTGCAGCATTGTCGGAATTTAAAATGTGCAACGTTGATTATAATTCTCTTTTGGAAGTTTCTAAAACCTTGCAAGATCCGATTTTAAGGGCAAAAGTTCAGGACACTTCGCTTATATTAGAAGCTTATGAAAAGTTGTTGCAAACCAGTTACTTTGATCCATTGGATGATCTTAGTAGATTGGCGCAAAGGTTGACTCAGTGCGATAGCGTTTTTGGCGGATACACTGTGATATTTGATGGATTTGAGGGCTTTACTCCTCAGCAGATGACTGTTATTGAAAAAATTTTGAAGCAAAGTAAAAATTGTTACATAAGCTTGTGTACCGAGGCATCTGGATTTTTGGACGATGCCTTTAACTTGTTTGCGCCGGTAAACCGCACTGCAAAGAAGATTTTGAATATTGCCAAAAGTAATAATTTGCAAGTGAATGAGCCAATTTGCTTAGAAAATTCGAGAAAATTTAAAAGCAAAGGTTTAAAAATGCTGGAGGCACAGACGTTTCGCGACAAGAAAGATCAACTTTTAGAAGAAATCGATGACGTTTTAATGTTTAACGGGAAGACGAAGTATGAGGAGGCAGATTTTGTTTGCCGGACGATTAAGCGTTTGGTTTACGAATGTGGCTATAAATATGGAGATTTTGCAGTGGTTGCGCGAAACGAAGAAACATATCGAGGAATAATGGATGTTTTTTTTGAGAAGTATGAAATCCCATATTTTATGGACCGGAGGGACGAGATAGACGCAAAACCGCTTATGTTAACTGTGATTTACGCTCTCGAGGCGGTAAACAGTAACTTTTCTTCGGATAGCATATTTAAACTTTTGAAGACCGGTTTAGTAAATGTTGCAGAAGATGATGTCTTTGAGTTAGAAAATTATTGCCTGTTTTGGCACATAACAGATGGGCGTTGGCTTTTGGACTTCACCGCAAATCCCGATGGCTACACTCAAATGACTGTGGATGAGGAGGAAAAGCTTGCAAAGCTAAATAGGTTACGTGCGAGCATAATAACTCCGCTCGCAAAGTTAAAGGAAGCAATATCCAATGCGACAGGAGACGCGATAACCGTGGCCTTGTATGAATTTTTAGAAGAAGTTAATACTATTGAGAAATTACAGATATTTTGTAAAAATTTGAGAGCATCTGGACTAAAAAAAATCGCCGAAGAACAGCCGCGACTATGGGAAATTCTTGTCGAAATTTTTGACAAAATGTCAACTGTTTTAATGGGCAAAAAAATATCGCCCAAAAAGTATGCCAAGCTTTTACGGCTGGTTATAAATTCTAATGACATTGCTTTCATCCCTCATAGAATTGATGAAGTCGACTTTGGGTCTATAGATAGAATACGGTCCAGAGGGGTTAAGGTCGCGTTTTTGATTGGCGCAGTCGAGGGAGAATTCCCAAGGAGCCCAGCAATTAGCGGGATCTTTAACGACAAGCAACGAAAACAACTAATTTCGATGGGGTTACCACTTTATGACTCTCTTGAAGGACTGTCGGTTGCCGAAAGGTTCTTGGCCTACAAGGCTATGGCATTGCCATCGGACAAGCTGTACATAACTTGCTCAAGCTCCACAAGCTTGGGTGGAGCAAAGTCGCCATCGGAGATAGTGCGAGAGACAAAATTTGTCTTGCCAAAGGTTAAATGCCTGGACTCATATTCGATAAGTCTAAGCGATGAAATTTGGGCTTATAAGCCCACTTTTGAAGTTTGTGCGCGACACTGGAGCAATGTTTCTCGCTTTTCTCAAACATTGAAGCAGTTTTTTGTTCAAGACAAATCCCATGGCTACGACGAAAAATTAAATTTGCTAGAAAAGGTTGCTTCAAATTTGCCGATTAAGTTAGCGTCCTCAAGAGTCCGAACCGACCTTTTTGGCCAAGACATCAAGCTTTCTGCGTCGCAGATAGAAAAATTTTATCTTTGTAAATTTGCCTATTTTTGTAAGTATGGCCTTTTGGCTAAAGAGCGTAAAGAAGCGCAGTTTAACGTTTTGCAGTACGGTAATATAGTCCATTTTATTTTTGAGAAAGTATTGAAAAAGTACACAGCCGAAGAGATTTTAAAATTTTCTAAAAAAGAATTATACGGCGTAATACAGAATATTTCAAAAATCTATGTAGAACGCGAGTTAGGCGGCTGGACAGAAAAAACAAATCGTTTTAGATATTTGTTTGACAGAGTTTCGCGGTCTGTGGTTGCACTTATTGCCCATATGGCAGAAGAGCTCTCTCAGAGCGCTTTTTTTCCTGTTGGGTTTGAGCTAAAACTTTCGCAAGAAACTGGCATAGAACCGCTAAAAATTAAATTGCCTAACGGACATAATGTTACTGTAGAAGGAAAAATAGATAGAGTCGACGTGATGCGCCAAGCGGAACAGTGCTTTGTAAGGGTAATAGACTACAAAACGGGGGCAAAGGATTTCCGGCTTGCCGACACACTACACGGGCTGAATTTGCAGATGCTCATATACCTGGAAGCTGTGTGCCAGGCTACGGCAAAAAACCAGTGCTCGCTAAAACCTGCGGGAGCACTGTATTTACCGTCAGTTTCGCCTGTCTTGAATTTAGATCGCGATGAGAATTTGTCAAAGTTAGAGAGCGAAAAATCAAAAAAGCTGCGAATGAATGGTATAATATTAAATAGTCAGCAGGTAATTTTGGGTATGGAGCCTGACGGCAAGGGGAGGTATATTCCGGTTACAATGAAAAATGGTGAGGTGAAGGCCTGTGACTCTTTGGTTGACGTTGCCCAGATGAATGCAATCATGCAGCACATTGATCGACTTATCATTTTTATGGCAGAGCAGCTACAAAATGGGAATATTGCAGCACAGCCCGCCAAAGGAGACTACGATGCATGCGAATTTTGCGAGTATAAAGCTGTCTGCTCTCATTTTAAACAAGATACCGCTCGCAAATTCGAGAAAATTGACCGTGATGAGTTTTTTAAAAAGCTAGAATCGGAGCAGAACGAAGGTGAATGCAATGCCTGACCAAGTTTGGACAAAAGAGCAGCAAGCAGCCATAAGCGCCAAAGGGGGCGCGGTTTTGGTGTCTGCAGCGGCTGGATCGGGAAAAACTGCAGTTTTGGTTGAGCGAGTAATTCAAATTTTAACGGACGAGGCAAACCCTTGCGACGCAGACAAACTATTGGTTGTAACTTTTACAAAGGCCGCGGCTGCAGAAATGAAAGAACGGATCAACGAGAGAATATCGGAACTACTACTCATCCAGCCAGACAATAGAAATTTGCAACGACAAAAAATAATGCTCGCACACGCCCATATAAGCACAATCCACGGCTTTTGTAATGATCTTATAAAAGAAAATTTTTACGAGCTTGGCATATTGCCAGACTTTAGAATTGCCGACGAAAGCGAGATGTCCCTTTTAAAAAATGAGGCCATGCAGTTGGTGTTGGAGGAGTTTTATAAGAACGCATCGAAACAGTTTTTTAATCTGGTCGAGACATTTAGTGCCAGCAGAGATGATCAAAGGTTAATTAGCACAGTTTTGACACTGTACGACTTTATCCGCTCGCACCCGTTCCCCAAAAAGTGGTTTGAGGATAAGCTTTGTGCCTATAGAGAGTCACAGAGCGTGAGCAAAACGGTATTTGCACGAATTTTAATGGATTATGCTAAAATGGCGATTGAGTATGGCTTGGAGTTGGCTAAGGATTCTTTGAGTGTGGCACAATGGGATGAAAAAATCTGGACAAGCTATGAAGAACCACTGCTTTGCGATAAAGCTCTGCTCAATGGCATAAAAAACGCAATAATTAACGAAAATTGGAATACCATCTCTGCAACACTGAAGGCTGCGGAATTTTGTGCGCTAAAGCGGTTAATGGGGTGCATTGATAACGCACTAAAGCTGAAAATTTTGCATAACAGGAAAAAGATAAAGGATATTATACGGGACTTGACGCGACTTTTTTATCAGGATGAAGAGCAGTGTTTGGCGGATTTGCGAGAGATTGAACCAATTATAAGCGAGCTTTTTGCCTTAGTAGAGGCTTTTGTCCAGCAAATCGATGATTTAAAAAGAGAGAAAAACATTGTAGATTTTGGCGATTTAGAGCATTTGACGCTAAAATTATTGGTGCGGCAGACAAATTGCGATTTTGAAAGGACCGAAATTGCTCGAAATCTTGCAGAACAGTTTGATTTTGTAATGGTGGATGAGTATCAGGACACCAATGAGGCGCAGGATTTAATCTTTCGGGCGGTTTCGAGAGAAGAGGAGAACCTGTTTGTGGTGGGCGACATAAAGCAGAGCATCTACGGGTTCCGTCAGGCTATGCCGAAGATTTTTTTGCGAAGAAAGCAAAACTGTCATCCGTTCAACGCAGAAAATGAGGAATATCCTGCGAAAATTATTCTGGATAAGAATTTTAGAAGTAGAGAGGGGATTCTGGCGGCAACTAATTTTATTTTTTTTCAGCTGATGTCCAGAATAGTAGGCGAAATCGAGTACGACAAAGAAGAAAAACTTGCATTGGGCGCGGTGTATGAAAAGAATTCTGCTTTGGGAGTGCCGTCCGATGAGGCAGATGTTGAGTTAAAGATAATAGATATGTCCTGGGTACCAAAAGAAGATATGAACGTTTGTGAAGCGCGAGAAATAGCCAAAACCATCGCAAAAATGATTGGCGAGGAGTGTAAAGTAAAGGACAAGGATGAGTATCGGCCAGTGACATATGGGGACTTTTGCATTTTGCTGAGAAGTGCAAATAAGCACGCAGCGAACTTTGTAGAGACGCTTAAGTTGTGTGGTATCCCAGCGTGGGCAGACACTTCCGGTAGCTTTTTTGAGGCCCCAGAGATTGCGACTATGCTCTCGCTGTTAAAAGTAATAGACAACCCTATTCAAGACATCCCACTAATCTCCGCACTTTTGAGCCCGATATTTGGCTTTACAGCAGACGATTTGAGCGAAGTTCGATTGGAAGAAAAAACTTTGCCGCTATATTTTGCCTTAAAAAGGCATTCGGAGCACGGAAATAAGCTTTGTAAAACATTTTTGGATGAGCTTAACAGTTACAGAAATTTAGCTTCTACCTGGCCATCGTATAAACTTATTCAACACATATACGACAAGACCGGCTATGCGTCGGTGGTTCAAGCGATGGAAGACGGTCAAGTGCGGCTTAATAACTTGCGGTTGCTGCTAGAGTATGCTAGAAGCTATGAAGCTTCGGGCTACAAGGGCTTAGCAGGGTTTATTCGTTTTATAGAGAAGTTGGAGCGGCAAAAGATTGAAATGCCAGCAGCAAGCGCAAATTCGGCCAATTCAAATGTTGTAAAGGTTATGAGCATACACCAGTCTAAGGGGCTTGAGTTCCCGATTTGTTTTTTGGCGAACTGTTCTAGAAAGTTTAACAAGGATTTTGGTGACATTTTGCTTAATCCGGATCTTGGGGTGGGAATCAAGTTGCTGGACCACCAGCATTTGAGAAAATACACCACATTTCAGCGAGACGCCGTAAAGCTGGATATTGATAAAAAAAACATGTCAGAAGAACTCCGCGTGCTTTACGTTGCTATGACGAGGGCCAGAGAGAAGCTGATTATGCTGACTTCGCTAAAGAATCCAGAGGCAACACTATCCAAACTGAGTTTGCAGATTTTAAACGTATCACAAATCTTGCCATACGTGGTAGGGACGGCCAATAGCTTTTCAGATTGGCTGCTGCTATGCGCATTAAGACACCCGAGTGGGCAAAAACTTCGGGAGTTGGCGGGAATGAGCTCTGAGCTTGTGATAAAAGACGACACGGAGTGGAAAATTGAGATTCTGGCTCCGGAGGGCGATGAAAGCATAAAAACAGCAAATTTACCTATTCTGAAGCCTGAAGAATCGGTAATAGATGAGGATTTACTGAGCAAAATAAACCGTCGCTTAAACTATGTCTATGAGTATAAGGAGTTGGCTAAGATTTCGCCAAAAGTAACGGTCTCGGACTTAGTTTCGCAGAACAACAATCAAGCAGTTAACTTTGACTTTGACAAAAGGCCTGCGTTTTTATCGGGAGTGACCTTAACTCCGGCACAAAAAGGCTCGGCGCTGCATGGATTTATGCAGTTTGCGGACTTTAAGCGTGCCCGTAAAAATCTTGAGCAAGAGATAAAATGTTTGCAAGAATGCGGTTTTATCACCAAGGAACAGGGGGAATCTTTAAACAGAGCACAGTTGGCGAAGTTTTTAAAGAGCACGTTGTGCAGCAGAATTTTAGCTTCGCCTAATGTTGTGAGGGAGTACCAGTTTACTGTTAATATTATCGCTTCAGATGTGGTACCGGGTATCGATGAAAAATTTGCAAGAGAAAAGGTAGTGTTGCAAGGGGCTATAGACTGCGTTTTTGGAGAAGATGATGCACTAGTGGTGGTGGATTACAAAACGGACAAAGCTAATTCTGAAGAATTTTTTAAGAAACACTACGGAAAACAATTAGAACTATACGCTAACGCAATGGAAAAATGCACAGGAAAAACTATAACCCAAAGGATTTTGTATTCATTTTACACAGGAACCGAATTTTTTTTATAATTTTTATGTTGCAAATGCTTGTTTGTTGTGGTATCATAATCTTACATTTCTAATGAATATTTTGGAGGTATATTTATGGATGCAGTTCAAATGACTCTTGGAATAGTTTTGTTAATATTTTCTGTCGCAATTGTTCTCGTTGTTCTTTTGCAAGAAGGGCATCAACACAATGCAGGAGAAGCCGGTGCAATAAAGGAGACCTTTTATACCAGAAATAAATCGCGGTCTTTAGAGGTCTTTTTGGAGCGCTGGACAAAGTTTATAGCAGTAGGATTTTTCTTGCTGGTTATAGCGCTTAATGCAGTGCTGTTTTTTATGTGATTTTAACTTCGTACTGGCCGGTTTAATTTAGTATTAAATTTAGTTTTAGTGAGAATAAAAGCTTCACCCTTTTTTCTTTTAAGAGACGAAGAAGTAAGATAAAGGGGATTGTTTTTACGAGAAATTTGTTGGGTCCCCTGTCACTGCTTTTTGCAAGTATGATAGGGGATTTATTTTTATTATAGAAATACGATGTCAACAAATATAGGGATAAGGATAAAAAAGATCTGTATTATTAAAAATGTAATTATATTACAATAAATATGGTTTATTTTTGAATAAGCAATAGAATAAATGTCCAATATATATCATATGATTAATGTAAATCTAGAATTTGAAGTCAAGACGGTTGATTTGAAAGGACGGTTTCAAATATGAATGCTATAAAGGATATTTTTGCAAGCAGGAATAACCAGGAAGCTGTAATATTAAACGCGAAAAGAAGAAGATTTTTAAAGGAGTTAAGGGAAATTTGTGCGCAGATAAAATGTACCGATATGTGGTTTGAAATGGAAGACGATGAGGACTTAATCGATGCTAGTATTTATCAAAGAGAATCGCTAAATGCTCGGTATAGATACCTTTTAAAAAAGGCTAAAGAAAACGATATTTCTACAATGAGCTATTGATGAAGATAAGTTAAGCGAGCTGTAAAAACGTAAAAAGGAGACTCACTAAAAATGCTAGACTGGCGATCTTTAATTATTTGTGGTATCATATTATTGCTATTGTTTTCTATCCAACTGATTGTTAGAGCTAAAAACCCTCTAAAAAAGATGTTTCTTTCTATGCTAAAAGGCATGGCTATGTTGGCTTTGGTTAATTTTATTGGCGGGTTTACAGGTGTGACTTTGCCGCTTAGTTTGCTTTCTTTGTCCATTGCCGCTGTTGTAGGAGTGCCTGGGGTTACTGCTATGCTAATTTTAAATACGTTTTTATAAAAGGGAGCGATTTTTATTGAAGTGCCCATATTGCGGATGTGAAGAAAGTAAGGTTATTGACTCGCGGCCAGCGGACGAAGGAGAAAAAATTCGAAGACGTAGGGAATGCCTTAGCTGTGCTGGGCGGTTTACTACTTATGAGATGATTGAAACTTTGCCTATAATTGTGATAAAAAAAGATAAATCCAGAGAGAGCTTTGATAGATCTAAGGTTCTGGCAGGAATTTTAAAATCCTGTGAAAAACGTCCCGTTCCTATTGAGGTTATGGAGAATAGTGTAGACCAGATAGAGGCTAAATTCCAAAACTCCATGGCAAAAGAAGTGACTTCTAGAGAGATTGGCGAATGTGTAATGGACGTTTTAAAGGACATGGATAAAGTCGCATATGTGCGATTTGCTGCAGTTTATAGAGAGTTTGACGATGTAAAGAATCTGATAGACGAATTAAAACGGGTGCTTATTGATAAAAAGTAACTTAAAAGGCTGATTTTAAAGAGTGCTTACATAATAATTTTGAAAGGACGTGCTGTTAAATGCAAAGTACTGTGATGAGTTTTAACGAGTTTGAGAAAATTTTGAGTGATAATAAGCTTGTGTTTGTGGACTTTTTTGCCTCTTGGTGCGGACCGTGCAAGATGTTTGCGCCGGTTGTTGAGCAGATCTCGCAAAAATATGATGATCGCGTTACTGTTTTAAAGGTGGATATTGATGAAAATTCTGAAATAGCAGAGAAATACTCGATACAAAGCGTGCCAACGTCGATTTTGTTTAAAGGTGGCGACGCTGTTGAGAGAGTTAGCGGAATGATCCCTGCGAGCCAATGTTCAAGCTTAATTGAGAAACATCTAGACTGATAGAATATTTTAAAAGGATTGGTGTGCTGTGTCGGGCTTTAAAGAGATTATTTTAAAGCAACTTTCGTTGGAGCCGTTTTCGCTTATTGGAGACTCGTGGATGCTAATTACTAGTGGGAATATGCAAGATTATAATATGATGACGGCAAGCTGGGGTGGACTAGGCGTGCTGTGGAATAAACCGGTTGCGATATGTTTTATTCGGCCACAACGGTATACTTTTGAATTTGTTGAGCGAAATGATTATTTTTCGCTTTCTTTTTATAATGAAAAATATCGAGACGCTTTGACGCTGTGTGGGACTAAATCTGGAAGGGACGTCAACAAAACAGCAGCGACAAATTTTACTCCTGTGTTTGACGAACCTGCGCCTTACTTTGAGGAAGCCGATTTGGTCTTTGTTTGCCAAAAGATACATAGCCAGTTCCTTGACCCAGGGTGCTTTATTGACAAGTCGGTTGAAAAAAATTATAATAATGGTGACTACCATAAAATGTATGTCGGAAAAATAATAAAGGGGCTCAAAAAAGAATGAAAAAAACAGTTTTAGTTACAGGCGCATCGCACGGCATCGGTCGCGAAACAGCATCACTATTTGCCAAAAAAGGCTACAACGTGGCGATAAATTATAATAGCTCTAAAGATGCAGCAAAGGCCTTGGAGGCAGATCTGAACGCGCAGGGATTCAATACTCTGGCTGTGGGAGCGAATGTTGCCAAAAGGAATGAAGTGGAAGAGATGTTCCA
Organism: uncultured Eubacteriales bacterium; assembly: GCA_949068525.1. Lineage (GTDB taxonomy): Bacteria > Bacillota > Clostridia > Oscillospirales > Acutalibacteraceae > CAG-557. The sequence continues at coordinate 20,063 of CARTIQ010000011.1, forward strand.
GACAATAGAGAAAGCGTTTGGCGAAGTTCATGTTCTCGTAAACAATGCTGGTATCGAATGCCAAAAGCTTTTTACGGATATTAGCGAAGCGGAATGGGACAAAATTTTTGACGTTAACATTAAAAGCATGTTCAATTGTTGTCAGGTTGCTCTTAAGAGTATGATCAGGAACCACTATGGTAAAATTGTTAATGTCTCTTCTATGCTAGGTATTACGGGTTCATCTTATGAGGTTGCTTATTCGGCCTCAAAAGCGGCAGTCATTGGCCTTACAAAAGCTCTTGCCAAAGAGGTGGGGCCTAGCTCCATAAATGTAAACACGGTAGCGCCAGGGGTTATAGACACAAGGATGAACCGCCATATTGACCCTAAAGTTATTGACAGGCTAAAACAGCAGACACCACTTGGAACGGTTGGCTCTTGTGAAGATATTGCAGAGGCAATTTTGTTTTTGGCTTCGGACTGCTCAAAGTTTATTACCGGTCAGGTTTTAAGCTCGAATGGCGGCCTTGTGATTTAAGCTAGATTTAATGCTCGCGCACAGGTTGCAACCAAGAAGCAAGTTAATATGCCAACGATAGTTGGGAGCAAAAAAGACACCGCGGTCCACTTGAGGCTGCCGGTTTCTTTTTTTATTGTAAGGCAGGTCGTACCGCATGGAAAGTGCATCAACGAAAACAACATGGTGCAGACAGCTGTGAGCCACGTCCAGCCGTTATTGACTAGTAATAAATACAGTTCGTGTAGACTTTCGAAATCTGTTAATGTTCCGGAGCATAGGTAGCTCATTATGATTATCGGCATGACGATTTCGTTTGCAGGGAAGCCCAGTATAAAAGCCATCAGAATTACGCCATCCATTCCAATTAGCCTTGCAAATGGGTCTAAGAAGTTTGAGCAGTAAAAGAGTACACTAAAGCCACCGATATAGATATTTGACATTAACCATATTAAAAGTCCAGCGGGCGCTGCTACCATTATAGCTCTGCCCAAGACGAACAGTGTCCGGTCGAAAATAGACCGCACAATCACTTTGCCAACTTGTGGGCGCCTATATGGAGGAAGTTCTAGAATAAAAGATGACGGCATGCCCTTTAAAATGGTTTTTGATAATAATTTTGAAGTAAAAAACGTAACAACAATGCCAAACATGATGGTGCTAGTAAGAATTAAGGTAGATACGAGAGGCCTAAATGGCAGCGGTATGACACCGGCAAAGAACATGGTGATAATCGAGATTAATGTAGGAAATCGCCCATTGCAGGGTACGAAATTATTTGTTAAAATGGCGATTAATCGTTCCCGCGGAGAGTCAATGATCCGACAGCCAATAACGCCACAGGCATTGCAACCGAACCCCATGCACATGGTTAAGGAAAAAATGTATGCGAATATTTATAGACCAAATCAAAAACATAATATTTATATTAAGCCTATATTTTAAGATTTAAAAAATTGTCCTGACTTTTTGGGGTCAGATCATTTTGTGCTTAAAATAAAATTTATAATAAAGAGCCGTACTACAACGGCTCTTTATCAATTTAAGTTGGAGGAAATTTTTATGCAAACGGTTTTATTGATATTAATTTTATTGCTGATCTTGATTGACATAAAAGAAGGAATCAGGATTCGGCAACTTGAAAAAAAGACTTTGAGTGCCTTCAGAGTTATTTGCGAAAAAGTAATTGCAAATGAAAGGAAACTTAAGAATTTAGGCAAGGAGGAGGCAAAATGATAACGCTTTTAGCTGAAAAAGAATGTCTAACACCGCCGGACAACGAGGTCGTGCCGGTTACAAAATGCTTCTTTTGCTGCGAAGCAATCTATTCTGGCGATGAATTCTATAGGATGGATGGTCTTAATTGCTGCGAGGACTGCTTGGACAGGCACTATAAAGTTATCGCGGAGCCGATAGACTGGGAAGCTGAAGAAGCTGACTTAGAACATGATGACGTGGAGGGACTATAAATGCAAGAAAACAAATCAATTTTTGAAACTTTATTTGAAGTCAATGTTAATGCGCATCTTGAAAATAAAAATGGCCTGTCATATATATCTTGGCCGTACGCCTGGGCTGCGGTGAAAAAACGCTTCCCCGATGCGAACTATAAAATTCATCAGTTTGGCGAGGCACATCTCCCCTACGTTTTTGATGAAGGCGTGGGTTACATGGTGTTTACCGAAGTCACGATTGAGGGCTTGACCCATACGATGTGGCTCCCGGTGATGGACGGGGCTAACAAAGCGATGAAATCTGAGGAATACATATACGACACCAAGTATAAGAAAGGTCTATCGGTCGAGCCAGCGAGCATGTTTGATATAAACAAGGCAATCATGCGGTGTTTAGTGAAGAATCTTGCGATGTTTGGCCTCGGACTTTACATTTACAGCGGCGAAGATTTGCCGGAGATTGAAGTCGAAAAAATCAGCGCAAAAGACGCGAACATCTTAAGGCGGGTCGTCAATGATTTTGAAGATTCGGATAAGCTGTATGCTACGTTGCTTAGAAAGTACAACGTCACGAGTTTCAAGGAGCTAACGGTCAAGCAGCGTGTGGAGATATTGGAGGGATTGAATCAAATGGCGGCCGAAAAAAAGGCGAAGGAGGCGCGCGATGGAGATAAAATTCAAAGTGCAGGGAAAGCCGAAAGGCAAGCAACGGCCGAGAGTTTGTCGGATTAATGGCCGGAGCATAACGTATACGCCCAAACAAACGGTAGATTACGAAAACCAAATACGGTCAATATACTCTAAAGTTTCAAACTTTAAATTCGAACGGCATGTGCCGCTTGAGGTTGCGATTCTTGCTCTTTTTATCCCGCCTAAAAGCGTCAGCCAAAAGGTGCGAGCTCTAATGCTCAACGGAGAAATCCCACCAACCAAGCGTCCTGATGCCGATAATATCATCAAGGTTGTTCTAGATGCCTTAAATGGCGTGGCGTTCCATGATGACGGACAAGTTTGCAAAATCTATTGTGAAAAGATATACGCAGAAACCCCGGAGATTAGGGTTTTAATAAAAAATATTGTGGAGGAATAGCAATGAAAACATTAAAAATTTTTGATAACGATAAGGAAGTTTATAGCGGAAACTGCAGCGTCAACACGGTGATTCTTAGAGGCCGCATTTACAGCGATTTGCGAGAAGTTAGCAACGGGACGGCAAAGTTTTCGTTACAGCTGAGCAATGGCAAAGACAAGATAACCGGCGAATGGAATAAGTCAACTTATGCCGACTGTACGGCGTTTGGCAAGGTAGCACAGTGCATTTTAAAAGAATACCAGCCAAAAGACGAGCTTTGGGTAATTGCGAAATATTATTCAAAGCGGCAGAACGACAAGACCTACAAAGGTTTCATTATACAAGCTATCATAACAGATAAAAAATCTGTGGTGCCTCAGACTCCTGCACCTTCTGTTTTGAATGACGATTACCTGCCGTTTTAACGCCTAGGGGGTGGAACCTTGAATTATTTGAAGGAAATAATAGCGTTTGAAAATTGGCTCGAGTACAACTCAACCATCAACAAATCGGACATTCGCCTTTGGTACACACTGCTGCACACTGCGAATAGATTTAATTGGGAAGAGTTTACCATGCCGATTTCGACACTGGTTTTCAAATCAAAATTATCCAAAAGTGACATTTACAGAGCAAGAAACAAATTGAAGCAATTGGGTCTCATCGATTTTAAGGAGCGTTCGGGAAGTCAATGTGCTATTTACAAAATGAAATCGTGCATTTCTCTATTTGGAACGCAATCTGGAACACAAATTGAAATACCTTTTGGGACACCTTTTGCTACACCTTTTGATCCCAATCCTGGGAACATTAATAAATTACAAACACAATTACAATTACAATTACAAACTAAAGATATCCCTCTCACTACGTTCGAGGGATATAGCGCGCGCGAGGAAAACGCTGATAACGGATGTATTTCTGAAGCCGCAAATAATAAGCGATCTGGGTGCGCAAAACGGGCAAAAAAGGCGAAGCAGTCGTACGGCGAGTTTGGCAACGTGCAATTAAGCGCAGAAGAATTGGCCAAGCTGAAAACCAAGTTGGGAGGCGAGGCTGACGGGTACATTGAGCGGCTGTCTGGATACATGGCGTCAACCGGCAAGCGCTACAAGGACCATTATGCCACGATTCTCAATTGGTCCAGAAAAGACACGGCCAGCGGGAATGCCCCAAGTAAGCTGAAAAAAGGCGATTACATCGGCGAATACGATGCTGTCGGCACATGGCCAAATGACGTGGTTTGAGCAAAAAAGAGATTTCTTATAATCTCGATGGGAAGTAGAGTGATGATAACTTGGATGTTTGCGATGTTAAGCAAAACCTAGGTAAGACGGTGTATTACGGCACCCTGCAGCTGAATTTCGAGGGCTGCGCCGCTCGAAAAAGTTATGACAACGGATAAAGTTTGATGAACCCAGCCAGCAGCTGGGTTTATTTTTTGGAAAAATTAATTTTTGGAGGAATAGAAATGAACAATTTGCAAATATTTAAAAATCAGGACTTCGGGGAAGTCAGAACGGTAACAATCAACGATGAGCCCTACTTTGTGGGGAAGGATGTTGCTGAAATTTTAGGATATGAGCGAGAAACAAAGGCAATTGTGGATCGAGTAGATATTGAAGACCGAATTATGATTGGCAACGAAACTCAGTCCCAATTTGGGATTGAGTTAGGACAGCGCGGTGGATGGCTTATCAATGAGAGCGGACTTTACAGTTTGATTTTATCAAGCAAGCTGCCACGGGCAAAACAGTTTAAGCATTGAGTAACGAGCGAAGTTCTACCGGCGATTCGAAAGCATGGAGCTTATGCAACCGAAGAATTAATCGCAAACCCAGACCTTGCGATAGCCGCGTTCAAAGCACTAAAAGAAGAGCGTGAGCAAAACCGGAAGCTTGAACAAAAGGTCGCCGTACAAACACAGCAAATCTCCGAAATGGCGCCGAAGGTAAGCTATTATGATGTCGTTTTGAATTGCAAGGATTTAGTATCGATGTCTGTAATTGCGAAGGATTACGGCTGGAGCGCATCAAGGATGAATAAATACCTGCACGAAAAAGGGATCCAATTCCGGCAGGTTGATATCTGGCTTCTGTATCAAAAATATGCAGAAAAGGGCTATACAAGCACAAAAACACACTCGTACCTAAACGATGATGGGCCTCATACAAAGGTTCACACATATTGGACGCAAAAAGGGCGGCTGTTTATCTACGATTTGCTGAAGGAAGACGGGATATATCCTCAGATGGAGCGCGATCAGCTGGGAGATCAAATATAAACATTATGGGAAAAGCGGTAATGGAGGGTTTTTATGACGCAAAAGGAATTGTCTCAGCTTAATTACTTAAGGCAGGAAATTTTAGAAATTCAAGGCCGCATAAAGGTGCTGGAAACTTTGGCGACAAAGTGTACGGCCCAGATTTCAGACATGCCAAGGTCTCAGCCAATTAATGATAAAATTGGCAAATATACAGCACAGATCGCAGATTTGAAGGCTGAACTTGAAATTAAGGTATATCGCTGCTACCAAGAGTTTTTAAGATTGAATCGATATATTGAGGAGGTTGAGGACAGGCAGATGCGAATAATCCTTGCCCTTCGGTACATACAGGGTCTTACCTGGCAGCAGATCGCGCATAAAATCGGCAAGAACGATGAACAATACCCACGCAAGAAGCACAATACTTTTATTAAAAAACTTGATGAAAGAAGTGATAATACATGATTTTTTAATTTTATGGTATTTTATTACAACATTTTTATTATAAAATCGTTGTAATTTAAATCTTATTTGTGAATGTATACAAAATTTGCCCTTTTTTCTTTTTTGGAAATATAAGCGATAAAATACATGATATAATTGCTAATATCGATTAAAAAGGTGGTGAATTTGGATGAAAAAATTTATAGCAAGCCTCCTCGCTATGGCAATTTCAGTAGGTTCATTAAATAATATTACTTTTGCCGACAATAACACTGTCAAGAAGGAAACTGTAATTACTTTAAAAGAAGAGCTTTCTAAAGATGAACTTCAACCAAAACCTGATGAACTGACAAAGGAAGAGCGGCAAGCTGCTAAGTTGGTTGAGCAATTCAAGGAAAAGCTGAATGATTCATATGGGGATATTATGAGCAAAAACCCTTGTATGAAAACCGCTTTTACAGAGGTTCAAGCTTTTTTAGCAATTCCTTTTACACGTGGTACTAGAGCTGTTATAGAAGATAAAATATATAAGCTAGAAGCTGAAGAAGACTCTTTGGTCAATTACAGAAAGACCATATTGGAAAGCCCGAATGTAAATGAAGAAGACACGAAAAAACAACTAAAAAATATAGAAAATAGGTTACAAGCCATTACTTATACTAAAAACTGTCTTAAAACTTATCTTGCGAAAAAAAATAAGGAAGCATTACCTGTCCTTATTTTAGTATGGGCTGGTGTCATACTTATTACAGGTTTTTACGGATTTTTACTTTATAATTGTTAATCAAAAAATTTCTAAAAAAATAAATGAACCGTTCATATTTAGAGCGGTTCATTTTTCCTTTTTTGTTTAATCCCATTTTTCAGCCTTGTGCTGATTTATAATTTGCTCCAAATTTGCTTTTACCATCTTAAAGCGATCGTTGAATTTTTGTTTTTCTTCTTCGGTATAATCTAGTTTGCTTTTTAGCAGGGTTACTATGCCACCTTCGGCTGATTTTTCATCTGAATTTACTTGAAGTAAAACAGAGTCTGCCGTTGGCCAATCACCATTGTTAATATGGTTTAAAAAACTTTTTGCTGCTAGTATATAATTTCTTATTTTAGCCATGTTTTGTTCAACTTCAGCTTGCCTATTTTTAGAATTTCGCAATGAATAAAGCTTTCCACCAACGAATGAAATTCCAAAGCCGCCTAAGGCTGCATTAATCAGCGCGTACGGGATACCTAAAAAAGGAAAATGCATCATGGCTATACCTCCGAGCCATAATCCGAAAGCACCAGCTCCAAATCGTCCTAATTTTTTAAATTTTTTCTCATTTCCGTCTTTTTCCAACAAAAACGTAAGTAATTGATTAACAGATATGTTAGCAAACCTCGGATCACTTTTTAAGTAATTTGATAGAGAGGTGTTAAAATTATCCGAAGTGATACTTTTGTCTTCAACAAATCTAGCAAATTCATTAATTGCTATATTCATCTTTGCCGTTTCTAAATTCTTACCAATAATCATTGGTAAATCACCGACTGAATTATAGTCCCATAGACTGCCGTCGTACTCGCAATTTTTTCCAACGCCATTAAAATTTATATACCCACCAATTTGTTGAAGCCTTTTCTGTGCATCAGTTATTGTACAAATCAAGTCTTCTGTATTTCCGCATTTGTTTTTCTTTTCGCAAACACTAGATGTGCTTTCTGCATTAGAGGTTTTCAAAAATGACGATGTACCAAGTAGGGGAAAAACAAGAAATATACTTAACAATTTTTTAAACATAAGGAATCGCCTCTTTTTTATATTTTTGAGCGCACTAACCTTTATGTAGCTATCCTCCTCTTTGTAACATGTTCACATATTTTGATTTATTTAAGAAAAAGGTTACCCGCTAATTTAAATTTTAAGGCAAAATTCTCCAGGTAACAATAAAGATCAGCAAAATTCTCCTTATTTTACCAAAACAAGAATATTATTACTTATCATTTTGTTTAAAGCAGATATATTTATTCGGGCCAAAAGCTCAATTCATTTATCGTGAAAAATTAAATACTCTACTTGGCAAAAAATTTTTTCAAAAAATACGAAAAATACGAAATAGATATGCTATAATGATAATGTGGATAAATTTTCACATTTTCATAATAGCAGAGGCTTAAGTGCTCTCTGAATTTCTCCTTTCATAGTTTAATATAAAAGAAAAGAATCACACAGTTAGTATACGCCGTGTGGTTCTTTTGTTTTCTCGAGCGGGGTGTTTATTAATTCAAAAATCATGCAACCAGCGTGACGCTGGACCCACGTCACGCCCTGAAATTTCTAAAAAAGAAAATATGTCACACGTGCCCAAAACAAGAGTTTTTCATAGCTGCCATTTTTGCGGCAGAATCCATGATGAAGGGCATGTTTGTATTAGCAGGCCAATTAAGCGTAAGAAGATCGACGATGCTGTGCGGTTTAGAAACAGCGCTGTTTGGCATCGTAAACGGCAGCAAATCAGGAAGCGCGACTGTTATTTGTGTCAAGTGTGCATCAGGGAACGGTATGGAACCCGGCGTAAGTACAATTACGAAGGGCTGCAGGTTCATCATGCGGTGCCTGTCAATTCTAGCGAAGACTTAAGGCTTGATGACAACAACCTGATTACACTGTGCTCCATGCATCATGCGATGTGCGACAAAGGCGAAATACCATATGACGAGGTCAAACAAATAATCTTAGAACAGGAAACCTCTGATGTTTTATTTAGAAAAAAGGCCAGCATGTAAATAAAATTTTTTATTAGGTGTTGAAATTGGTAAAAAATAGTTGTATTATATAATTAATGGTTGATTTTACAAATTAGAGCAAAGGGGCTATATCTATGTTCAAAAAATTATTTACACTGATCCTAGTATTCACGCAGCTAATCACTGGGCCATACGTCGGGTTTACTGCGTCCGCTGAAAATTTCAATAAATTGAAAACACATCTTTCTACGTGTGAGGGATACCCTGACAACATATCTGATGTTGACTGCGCAACAAGGGCATCAATACTAGATATGAAGGATATGGGACTTGCACAAAAAAGTTTATTTAAAGTCGGTCCAAAACAAGAGTTCGATATACACTTATGGAATTACAATAACATAGAAGATTTTGCAAAATTAATGGAACGGTTTTTAAAGAATAGTGCTCAGAAATTATATTTTAATAAAGTATTAAGTAATGTTCTTAATGAAGAAATTAGTGAACAAAGCAAACGCAATATTTTAAAAGGGTTATTTAGTTCATCTAAAAAAGAAGAACCTTCAAAAGAGGCGCCTTCATTTTTTGAAAAGTGTAATTCGGTTCTTGAAAAATATATAATAGGTAAAACAAAGTACGTTAATTTTTTAAACTCCGAATTGGTAACGGATTTATTTAGGAACGAAATGATGAAAACTACAATAAGTATACAAAATGGAGAAGAAGGCGTTCAAAAGTATTTAAAAATTCTTGAAAAAGTAAAAAAGAATACGGCTAAAATGGAAATTTATGAAGACGCAATAGAGCAAGTTTTTGAAAAAATACAAAAAGGCGATTGGGTAGGAAACGATGCTTTATTGGTTAAGCTAAATCATGATCCAACGTATTATAATGCATTTACAGAGTTTAGGAAAGAAGGCTTTGAGTATAATAACAAAACTATTGCGAACAAATTCAAAGATACGTTGGAGGATTTGAGCAAAATAATAAAGAAGCTTAATAATCATCATGATGAAGAGCTGTAATATATGAACGAAAAAAATAACCCCATTCTTAAATAATAGAATGGGGATTTTTATGTGACAAAGTGAAGAAATATCTAATAAGTCTGATGTGGCAAGAGCAAAATAAAAATAATTTAAGATTTTGAGATTTCCGAATAACGCGATTTCGTGCTACTCGGTTTTTTTGTGCCTTTTGAAAACTTGCGAATCGGAAATACCACGCCCATTTGTCCGTAACAAGGTTATACAAAAGAACTTACTATTGAAGAGGCTTCTCTAATATTTGAGTTCTTTCCCCAACTAAAAAAAGAAAACATGGTTGCACATAATAGACAAAATTCGACAATATGCTTGTTATATATAATTAAATTTGTAGAAAATATCTATTATTGTTGACACTTTTTGTCGTAAATGTTATAATGTTAAAAATAGTGATAAGTTACTATAAAAACAAATCAAAGTTAGGAGGAAGAGGAAAAGGCCAAGTAAGACTACAGGTTTAGTTTTAAGGCAAGTCAAGTGGAGTATATCAAAATTAGGAGGAGTTTAAATGAAATTAAAAAAATTTATCGCATGCGCACTAACTTTTGCAACCATATTAAATGGAGCAAATAATTTTTCTTTTGCAGACAATGAAAATCAAAAATTAGAAAATAAGGAATCTGTTGAAGCCTTATTAGATTCTCAAACTAAGGATACTTTAAAAAGCATAGAAGATTTAGCAAAATTTTGTGCTGAAGCAAAGGACGTAAAAGTAAAAGAAAAAATACAGGCAAAAATAGCAGAGTTCGAAACTAAAAAATCTTATCTCAATAGTATAAAAAAAGAAGCTAAAGAAAACGGAGAGTTTCATAAAGTTGCAAAGATAGAAAACAACATTAAGGTAATAAACTATAGCTTGGATTTTTTAAATAAACTTTTAAAGAAAGTTGAAAAGAATGATAAACAGAGCTGGAAAAGTGTATTGCGAATCCTTTTGGTGCTTGGTCCGTTAGTAGCAACTCTCTGGATGGGAACATCTAAATTATCTAACATGCTTACTACTTGGGGCGGTATAAAACTTTATTTCAAAAATCTTCTTGTCTCCCCAAAAGCTTTAGAGTTTAGAGAAAATTTACAAACTTTAGGATTTGGCGCAGCTATGGTTATCGCATATATAGGTTCTATTTTGGCAGCTATAGTTATATAAAAAACAGAATCCTTAGAGATTAAAAAATAAGCATCGATTCATTTGGCTTTAGTAAAAAAGTAGACATGTTTTTTATATGTCTACTTTTTTTAGTAGTATATTCTCAAAAACATTAAGCAATATCTGTAAATCGTTAATAGCATAAAAAGTTAGAATGTGAACAAGGCTTTCTATTACAGAAAGCCTAATTTTTTGATTTTGAAAACAGCATATCCCCCCGGGGGTATCGTCGAACAAAATGCTTAAGAACCGCGCACCGACGGCCCCCCTATCTTTACACCGGCAAAAAATTTTCCGTGTATTTTTTTATTTCTGAAGGTGAAAAT
>CARTIQ010000012.1:0-6008 GCA_949068525.1 uncultured Eubacteriales bacterium
GCTTTTCTATGAAATCTTTTGAAGCTAAAATTTCAAAAGCTCTTAAGCCTTCAAATAATGTGGAAACAGAAAAAATGAAACGAAAAACAGTAAAAGCTGAGGATGCTTCAGGTTCTTGCGGCAATGGTATTACATACACATTTAAAGCTGCTACTGGTACGTTAACTATTTCTGGAAATGGAGCAATGGCTGATTATAAATACGATAATCACGCTCCATGGTATTCGTACTGTGATTCTATAACATCTGTAACAATTGGTAACGGCGTGACGTCGATTGGAAATCGTGCGTTTGAATCCTGTAGTAGCTTGACTTCGCTAAACATTTGGAACAGCATAGCTTCGATTGGAGAATATGCATTTTATGGTTGCAGTGCATTGGCATATATAACTATACCAGTCACTGTAACATCGATTGGAAATTGTGCTTTTTTAGACTGCTCTGCGTTAACGGAAATTTCTATCCCGCATAGCGTAACTGCACTTGGTGGCGATTTGTTCCAAGGTTGTACTAGCTTAAAATCTATAACATTTAATAATGATTATAGCCTGGAACAAATAAAAACTTATACAAATCAACTAAAAGGACAAATAGAAAAAATAGAGTTAGGGCCTTTGGTTACTACCATTCCATCTAATATGTTTTATGGTTTCAGTAAGCTTGCTTCTATAAATATTCCGCATGGTGTAATTTCAATTGGAGGCTTTGCGTTTCAACAGTGCACTTCTTTAACTTCGATAACCATTCCAGACACTGTAACTTCGATTGGAATTCAGGCATTTAATGGTTGCAGTTCTCTGACTTTATTAAAAATAGGTAGTGGAGTAACTTCAATTGGTAGCTCAGCATTCTCGGGTTGCAATGCCCTTACTTCGCTGGAGATCGGCAATGATTATGTTTTAAACAATGCTTATCTCGTTTTACGTTCATATGATCAAATAACATCATTGTCTCTGGGGTATTCTGTAACTTCTTGCTCTGCAAATTTTATTTCTAGACTTACTAACTTGCAATCAATTAATGTTGCTCAAAATAATGATTATCTTAAGTCTGAGGATGGGGTGCTTTTTTCTAAAGATGGCTCAACTTTAGTGGCATACCCACCTAAAAAAGAAACCACTTCTTATACAATTCCAGATGGGGTGACCTCGATTGGAAATTATGCGTTTTCTGGCTGCAGCAGCTTGACTTCTGTAGTAATCGGCAATGGAGTGACCTCGATTGGGGATTATGCGTTTTCTGGCTGCAGCGGGCTGACTTCGATAACTTATCTCGGAATCAATGAACCAGAGTATGGATCATATGTGTTTGACTCTTGTGATAAGTTGACCGTAGTAAATGTTCCCCAAGGTTATAATAAAAATACTTTCTGCGGGAAACCTGTAAATAAAACGGCAATTTCAGACACGCCAGGAGAGGGTGACACTACATCTGAAGGAGAACTTCCAGCCACCACAGGTGAAGGCGATTCTTCAAGTGAAGATGATAATGACCCACCACCACCGGGAGACTCAAATAAAGGCAGTTCCAAAGCTGGAGTAATCGCAGGTTCGGTTGTTGCAGCAGTAGCTGTTGTTGCTGCCATTGCCGTAACTGCTGTGATGTATGTTAAGAAGCTTGCGTGCTTTGCCAACGCAGCTGCCTCTGCTTCTGAAGGCGGTGCTCCTGCAGAAGAAGTTTAAAGCACAGTTTTAAATTAGGAAAGATCTAAAATGAAAAAGATATTATGTTTTTTGCTAACTGTCAGCCTTTTGCTAAACTTTAGCATGAATATATATGCAAATACCCTGCCACAACCATCTGTGGCAGGGGCAAAGGCTGAAACCGAGGTTGTAAAAGATCCGGCACAACCTGAATTTAAGTTTGTTGGCGTCCCAAATGTGCTGGTTGGTAAGCAAACAGAGTCCATCAAAGAAAATGCTGATGGGAGTAGAGCGGAATCTATAACTAACGAAAAAAGCAAAAACGTCAAATCAACCGAATTGGTTGAAGTGATTCCGGACGAGCTAGGGGAATACAACCCGGATGCATTCGACGAAGAGTTTGATGAGGGCTTTACATTTTCAAAGATGCAACTGGCTAAGGATATAGCTGTCTATGCCGTAAAATCATTTGTTCACGACTTGAAGAGCTTTGCTATGTTCTATCCGTTAATCAAGACGTCTTCATTCATAACATTTTGTGCCTGGGCATTCCCATTGTATTTTCTTTATAAAAAAACAGGCATAGATGTGCCGGGAATGTATTCAAAATTTGCGATGAACAATGAAGGCTGGCATATCTTCTTTATGAATCTATACAACGTGATTCCAATGACATTGGCTTCATTCATAATTAAGTATGGGCAGGAGGCATATTTCAAATTTAAAACAGCATAAAAAACAGATCAAAACTTACTTAAAGGCTTGATACAGCGATGTATCTGGCCTTTTTGTTTACCAAAAATAAAGGAGGTTTGGCATTATGATTAATCTTTACGAAAGAAATGAAACGGATTTCTCACATAACGGAATCCGCGTGCTACAGCCGGTTGAGGTGATTGTGAGCGAAGAATTAAACGGCGATTATTCTTTGAAACTCACGATGCCGCTGGGATTTTCGGATATTGAAATTGAGCAGGTTGTAAAAGCGCCAACGCCCAAGAGCCCGCAGCTCTTCAGGGTCTACAATACGGATATCGATATGCTGGGAAACCCGGTGTTTTACTGCCGTCATATTTTTTACGATTTGCTAGATTATTTCATAGAAGACACGCGCCCTACCGGGGATGGAGCAGTTGCAATTTCAAGAATCTTAGATGGTACGCCCTTTACAGGCGATTCAGATATCACGAAGCAAGGCACAGCCTATTATCAGATGATGAACCCCGTCAATGCTATATTGGGCGCGGACAATTCGTTCATAACGGTCTGGGGCGGTGAGCTCGAGCGCGACAACTTCACGGTGCGGATGAAATCCCAGCTTGGAGTTGACCGCGGGGTTTCGATTCGATACCGCAAGAACCTCACTGGGCTGCGGTTTGTTACAGATTTATCCGGCGTTGCAACAAAGATTATGCCGACGGGCCTTAAAGAAGACGGTCAGACGCTTTTGAAGCTGCCGGAAAAATACGTTGTATCGCCGCTCATTGATACTTACGTGAACGAGAAAGTCACGCGGATTCACTATTCTGAGATAAAAATCGGCGATGAAATGAGCGAATCCCAGGCACTGGGGGCTCTTCGGGACGCTGCGAACCTAGAATTTGAGAAAGGCCTTGATAAACCGCAGGTCACAGCAACGGTTGAATTCGTGCCTTTAGAAGACACCGAAGAGTACAAGGATTTTTCGATTTTAGAAACGGTCTATCTTGGCGATTCTGTCAGCGTTCATCACGAGGACTTGAACATAGATTTAGTTACGAAGGTCATTGGGCTCGAGTTTGACGCGCTATCAAAGCGATACAATAAAGTCACACTAGGCAACGCAAACCCTAAATACGGCGATGTTCAGCGGCAATACACGGATAAGATCGGCAAAGAGGCAAAGCTTGCCGTTAACACTGAGATTTCGGGCACTGAAACGCGGGTCACGCAGGAATTCAAGGCCGCGGACGAGGAACTTGCGGCAAATATTGAGGCTGTATATGTCAAGAAGACCGACGCGGCCGGCACTTATGCCACAAAGAGCGAGCTGAGACAAACCACGGATGCGATCAGCACTGAGGTTTTGAAAAAGCTGAACAGCTCTGAGCTTAGTGCGAAAATTGCGCAGAACGTCGAGAGCGTACAGACCGCGTGGAATAGCATAAGCGAACACGTCAAGATCGTCGATGATTCCTTGAAGGTCAAGGATAATTCGATTGGGCCTGACGACATCAACTTTAACACAAGCTTATACATGAATAATTGGCCGATCTTTGACACAACAATCCAGACTTCATCGGATGAGCGGCTAAAAAAGGATATTCAAGATAGCAAAGTTGACGCGCTTTCGGTAATTAATTCGCTATCTTGCAAGGAGTTTAAATGGCGGCAGGACAGGCGTTTTGAAGCGCTCGGATTTATCGCCCAGCAAGTTAAAGCGGTTAACCCAAAGTTTGTAGGAGAGCGGATTGTTGACGGCGAAACCTATTACACGCTCGATTTGATGGCGATTATCCCGTATCTTGTGAAGGCGGTTCAAGAATTGGCGGCAACAAAAAATTTTAGGAAGGACTGATAGCATGACAACAAAATCGATAACGCTTGACGTTTGGCAGTCAAACGACGTTCGAGTGAAGGTCAATCAGGGTGAAATAAATTCACGTTTTTTGCAAATAAAGATTACTGACAAAAATAAAGCTTTCGATTTGGCGGACAAGACCGTCATTTTTTTTGCCACGAAGCCCGATGGCAACTTGATTTTCAATTATTGCGAAATTATCGACGCTCAAAAGGGCGTTGTCAACCTTGCGATGACTTCACAGATGTCGATTGTGCCAGGGATCATGCGGGATTGCGAAATTGACATCACAGATGCAGGGGTTACGAAGCTCAAAGTGAAGGGGCTTTCGATTGAGATCGTTCGCTGCACGGACTTTGACGCTGCGGTTGAGAGCACATCTGAGTTTACAGCGCTCGATGAGGCCTTGGGCGACGTTCAAGCTGTGATGGACGCTTATTCGGAAGAAAACATCATGAAGAAGATAACGTCCATGGACGGCGAAGGCAGCGGACTTGATGCGGACTTGCTCGACGGAAAACACGGCAAAGATTACGCAACATCAGAGCAAGGCAAAAAAGCTGATACCGCGGTTCAAGGCATAAAAGGCAACGGCGTAGAAATCCCGATGAGCGCTGATAAAATCGTAGACATCACACCTCAAGATATCGCTGCGGTGCCCATCACACGGCGGCTAAACAACAAGCCGCTTTCAAGCGATATCACATTGACGCCAGAAATTATAGGAGCCGCCCCTGAAAACCACGGGAATCATGTGCCGGCACCACAAACTGCAAGTGCGAACGTATTTTTGCGAAACGACAACTCGTGGCAGCAAGTGAGCCCACAAGACATAGGAGCAGCAACCAAAAAGCAAGGCGAAAAGGCTGAAACCGCGCTGCAGGAGATCAAGGTGAACGGAGAAACGATTCCTGCAAGCTCTGACGGGGTTGTTGACATAACGATAAGTGACACAAGCAACGCCGTGCTTGGGGTTCAGGGCAATGGCTCGATGATTCCAAAAGACAAGAATAATGTTGTAAACATCACGCCGCATATAATCGGCGCCGTGCCGGTAACACGTACCATAAACGGCCATTCTTTAGCGGACGACGTCACAATATCAATGTCTGATTTCGGTGGAGCAACGGCAGAGCAGGGCGCCAAAGCGGATTCGGCAATTCAAGGCGTTAAAGTTGACGGTGTGCTGCTTTCTCCAGACAATCAGAATGTTGTAAATGTGGATACATCAGTAATTGACTGTGCTACCCCGGAGCAGGGCGCTAAGGCTGATTCAGCAATTCAGGGTGTAAAACTTAACGGAACCACTATTACGCCAGATAGCCAAAAGGTCGTGAACGTGCAAATCAACGAAACGACGGTCAACATGTACACTGCGACAATCAGTACAGACTGGGTAACCGCAGAAACCGGCGAGTATTCGCAGACAATCTCCGTTTCTGGGATTTTAAATACAGATAATCCCATAGTTGACGTAGTTTTAAGCAGCGAAAAGGAGTTCGCACTGAGTCAATTAGAGGCCTGGGGCTGTGTTTCTAAAATAGAAACCACAAATGGCAGCATAACGGTAACCTGCTTCGAAGATATGCCGGAGATTGCGCTTCCAATCCAATTAAAGGTGGTAAGGTAAATGGCAGATGCTCTTATATCAAGGCGTGGCGGCGGTGGTTATGCGACTGTTAAGATTAATTGTTCATTGGCTTCTCCCAAGCATGAAATTGCGACAGATTTAAGCCGGGGAAGATACCGGTTAGCCGCAACAACGGTAGGCAGTTATGCTCTTTTTGGTGGAGGGGAGAGCTATA
>CARTIQ010000012.1:6108-13758 GCA_949068525.1 uncultured Eubacteriales bacterium
GTAGTTATAATTATCATTCCACCGTGGATGCCTATAACAGCAGCTTAACGCGAAGCACAGCGGCAGCTTTAACCGCTGAGAGAGATGAATTAGCCGCAACAACAGTAGGCAGTTATGCTCTTTTTGGTGGGGGATCTGATGGTGCTTATGGCTCTTCTTGCATAGATGTATACAATAGCACCTTAACGCGAAGTACAGCGCCAGATTTAAGCGAGGGAAGGGGCACTTTAGCCGCAACAACGGTAGGCAGTTATGCTCTTTTTGGTGGAGGGGAGAGCTATAGTTCTGGTAGTTATAATTATCATTCCACCGTGGATGCCTATAACAGCAGCTTAACGCGAAGTACACCCACGGCTTTAAGCGTGGGAAGGTACTGGCTTGCCGCAACAGCACTAGGCGATTATGCTTTCTTTGGTGGAGGGTCTTCAAACAATAATTCTTCCGTCGTAGATGCATACAATAGCAGCTTAACGCGAAGCACAGCGCCAGATTTAAGCGAGGCAAGGTGCTATTTAGCTGCAACAAGGGTAGGCGAATATGCTCTTTTTGGTGGAGGTCAGGGAAATAGTCACTCTTCCACCGTAGATGCATATGACTTTAATATCGATTTTATGGTATACAAAAACTCGAAGTACAAATTTCAAAATATGGCTGAAGAAGTGACAGTTACGGAGGACATGAAAACAATAAGTATTCCGACACCCGCGACGGGTTATATCAAATTTCAAAATACAACTATTTCATAAAATTTTAGGAGGACAAATCTATGATAAAAATCGAAAAATTTGAGGGCAACAAAACTTACATGTATCCAAACGGAGCGCTTGCAACTGCGGAAACCATCAAAAAGGATTTTCCTGCGGTTGAGACGTTCACGCACATCATCGAAACGGACGAGGCAGGTCAAGTCTGTTTTGCGGTTCAAAACCTAGCAGCTGTGCGTTCGCAGATGGGCATTGACCCTGCTTTGAGCGAAGCTGAGGCTATTTCTAAAATAGAAGAACTCAGAAACGCGCCAGCCCCGGAGCCAGATCCAACAGCTGAGGAAAGAATCGCAGCTGCACTGGAATATCAAAACTTAGTGAATATTTAGAAGGAGGAAATCAGCATGACATTCGAACAAATCAAGAGAAACTATGACCGTAAACTCTGGAACAAGCAAATGGTGGCCAAAGCCGTCGAGAAAGGCGTCATCACTGCCGCGCAATACAAGGAGATCACAGGTGAAGACTTGAGCAATTAACCGGCATATCGGCAAGAATATAGATTTGCTGCCTTGCAAAGGGCAACAAGTCTATATTTTTTGCCTTAAATAAAAGCAAAGGAGCGTTTTCAATGTTTAAGGGAATCGATATAAGTGCTCATCAAGGGCGAATAGACTGGGAAAAAGTCAAGAACAGCGGAATTCAATTTGCGATTTTGCGGCTTGGAATTGGC
Source organism: uncultured Eubacteriales bacterium (assembly GCA_949068525.1). Classification (GTDB taxonomy): domain Bacteria; phylum Bacillota; class Clostridia; order Oscillospirales; family Acutalibacteraceae; genus CAG-557. The sequence continues at coordinate 7,546 of CARTIQ010000012.1, forward strand.
AGCGATATAGCCTCGCAGGATGACGCGTATTTTGAGGCAAACGTGCAGGGCTGCGAAAGCGTCGGGATTCCGTGGGGAGCCTACCTTTACAGTTACGCATTAAATCTGGAAGAAGCCAAAAGCGAGGTTCAGCATGCGTTGAGGCTGCTAAACGGCAAACGACCGGAATACCCGGTCTTTTTCGATATGGAGGACGCCGACGGATACAAGGCAAAGCACGGGATACCCAGTAATCAGGGCCTGGTTGATATCTGCAAAACGTTTTTGCTTGGTGTTGAGGATGCCGGCTATTATGCATCGCTGTATGCGAGCCTTTCTTGGCTCAATAATCAGCTGAATTCCAGTGAGCTCGACCGTTTTGATAAATGGGTAGCGCAGTGGAACACGTCCTGTGCGTATAAAAAGCCGTACGGGATCTGGCAGTACATAGACAGCGGCAAGGTTGACGGCATCAGCGGCAACGTCGACATGAACATAGCGTACACGAATTATCCAGAAATCATCAAAAGCAACGGCCTAAACGGCTTTACAGCGGGCACAAATTCACCTTCAACGTCTGAGTCAGACCAAGGCACGCGGACTTATACCGTCAAAAAGGGCGATACGCTGTGGGATATTTCAAAAAAATATTTAGGCACAGGCACGAGATACCCAGAAATCATGAGCTTGAACGCGCTTAAATCAACTACGATTTACCCCGGCCATATTTTAAGAATACCGAACTAACGAGGTGCGATATGGAAAACAAAACTTTCGGAATCGCGGCTTTTGCGGTTCTAATCGAAGGCATCATCACTTACATAAATCAATTTCTGATTCAAGAAAATTTCTGTTGGCAGATGGCGCTGAGCCTGGCTCTTGGAATCATCGTAGCGGTTGCATACAAGCTGGACTTGCCGTCGTACTTCAATTTAGAATCGGATATCCCCTACGTTGGCTGCGTCCTGACCGGCATTTTACTTTCCCGCGGCTCAAACTATGTTTTCGATTTATTAGGCAAATTAGGATAAAAAAATGGCGCCTCTTTTAATGTAAGAGACGCTAAAGTTTTCTAATAAACTCAGCTTAAATAAGCCAAGAAATCAAGTTGACTGCACTTTGGCATACACTAACTAAAGCCATTGTCGAAATGGTCCGTTTCCACGGCTTTTTGCTTACCTTCTTGTAAACCAAACACGAAATAACAGGCTGTGCAATTAGCACGTAGCATTTTAGAAATATGTATGGAATTTTCAAAAAATTGCTTAAGATTATAGGAACCAACAAAAGAATAACAGTAGATATAGAAAAAGTAATTACTGAAGCTTTGAAACTGCCCTTTTTATTATCAACAAGATAAACAACTGCGCTTGAAATAAGCGTTGTGACTAAAATGTAAAATGCAATCAAAATGATTAAAACAATCATTAAGTTAGCCAAAAATTAAATTTACCTCCAAACACGAAGCGACAAAAAACACGATAAAATTAATAATGAGGTACGCAATTATTTTACGAAAATAACATTGGATTTTTATTCCGTCGTGCAACGTATGGAAGGAAAGTGAAGTTGAAAAGTATATAGAAATGATAGTTCCTAACATCTCAAGAAATAAAAATAAATCAATTGTGTATTTAAAAGTAAACCCATATGTATAAAAAGTGCTAAACAAGAACCATATTCCCAATATACCGAATGAAAAAAATGAAAAGACCGCTTGTAATAAAGACAAAAAATAATTATGACTGAATATTCTTAAACTGCACAAAGGTTTTGGTAATTTTAAAAAGTCCGTCATATGTTTTAAATATTCTATGTTTTGATTCTTGGAGGGTTCACTATTGCTTGTATAAGCAACAAAAAAAGCAACTATTATGATTATGAATTGTAACGTAAATATGACCTTTTTATTTATCAATATATTTTTCATATAATTCTAAAAACTTTTCTTCTGTTACATTTTTGGTAAACAGTACGGTTAAAACCAAAAGAACAGATATAACGAAGCAAAATATTGCGCTACCAATTTCCTGCATGTAAAACATAAAAATTGAAATTACAAAAAGTAAAATAGAAAGTGCACAGTCAGAAATACGAACAAAACTACGTCCACCTATTGTACCGAATTTTCTTTCTCTATAAATTAGATATCCGCTTTCACCTAAAAGAGTTAAGCCTGTAGTCCCTAAAAGAAACATTTGATTATATCCTTTTGTAAACAAAAAGTACACAGCAAATAGTAATAATGCCAGACCGACTATGCCAATCCATTTATTTAGTTTGCTTGTATTTTTAATTGCATAAATTCTTTTTGTAATTTTCATATGTTTCACTCCTTAGTTTATTATGCAGCTAAACCTAATACTACACCTACTCCCAATCCTACGCCTAAAATTGAAAAAAGCATAGCTACCACTTCTCCCATTGATGCGCCAGAACCTGCTAAAGCAAATGCTGGAGCTAATTCTTCAACATCAATAGTTAAGCCTGCCAATACACCTTGGCCTAAAGTTGGAAGAAATGTTGCCAAAGAGCCACCAGATGCAACGCAAGCAATAATAGCTTGAGGTTGTTCCTGGTTTGAGGTTATTGTTTTAGCCGGTAATATTATATTTACCAATAATAACCCAAATGCCAATACCGATAGTAATGTTGTCTTTAATGATTCTGCTTTCATAGCAAAACGCCACCTTTAAAGTAAAATTTACTATCATTATATGCCATTTTATTCTAAATATCAATGCTTACCGACTAAATTCTCCCTTTAGCGACAAAGCAACGAAGTTGAATTTTATATTTTAGCCAAAATAACCACTAGGCTTTTCTTCTATTTAAAAATAACGTTTATTAAAGTAGCAATATGACTAATTATAATAAAAACAGCGCCCTTCCCAATATGGACGCTTAGTGGCCATTATTTAATTTCTGAAACAATTTTTGCTATTTTTAATATTGCATCTGCCCTTCCACTTGGAAGGGTTTTAAGAACAGATAGAAACTCTTCTCTTAAGTAATCACAAGATTCTAAAACTGTGCCGGCAATCAAATATTCAATTTTTTCATCTAAAATATTTGATATTTGGGCTAATCTTTGAAGATTAACTTTTACCTTTCCGCATTCTATTTTGCTGAAGTACTCTGTTGACACCTTAATTTTTTCTGCCAAAGTTTCCTGTGTTAGAGAATTTCTTAATCGAGCTTTTCTTATTCTTTGACCAATTAATTTGTAATTTATCATAATATCACCAATACTATTATGGCAGTAATAACCTAGAAGTTTAATGAACATATATGTTATTATTGACTTGTATATTCAATTTAAATATAATTATTACAAAATCAGTTATTTAAGTAAATTTGAAGTAAGGAGTTAATCAAAGATTGTTTTGAGAGAGAAAAGTTGCTGCTTTGAGGGAAATTTTAGTTATGATAACCTTGAAGAAATTAAGACAAAGTTGAAAAAAGAAATAAAAAATGTAATAAAGAAATTCGAAGTTACGGAATTTTACGTTGGTGCAGAAAGTGATTTTGATAGGCTGTACCTAGACTGTCTTGAAGAAATAAAGGCGGAAAATCCGGATATAAAGTTGTGTTTCGTATTAACCAAACCACCTTCAAAATCCGAATTTAGCGAAGCATTTTTAGGGATATTTGATGAGATAACACATCTCAATTTTGAAAAAATATCACCACAGTTCGTGAAACTAAGCATTTTTAACTGGCTTATTGATAACTCTGATTACCTAATTTCTGTTAAAGAAAATAGCGGCAAACAAGCGCCAGAACTGGCAACAAGAGATTTATCAGATAAAGACTTGCTATTTTTTAAGGTCAGGCTAAAAATGTTACGGATAAAAAGCGGATTGTCGCAGGTAGAGCTTGCAAAAGCCGTAAACGTTTCGCCATCTGCAATCGGAATGTATGAGCAAGGCCGGCGTGAGCCAGATTTTAAGACCCTTTTAGAGATTTGTCTAAAATTAAAAACTTCGCCAGATTATATCTTAGGGTTAGAGAAAAAGTTAAAGCCCCGCCTAATTGAAATAGACGAGGTTTTATCTGAATTTACGGTCGAAATAAGGCAAAACAATCGGCTCCTGTGCGATGGAGCCCTAATAGACAAAGCGACACGAGAAAAGTTCGCATTATCACTTACAACGGCACTTGATGTTGCGAAAAAGTTTTTAACTAAAAAATATGATTTTTAGTTAAAACAAAAAAGTCTGAACAAATTCGCAAAATTTATAAAAAATTACGTGTTCATGTTCGTGTTTGTTTTTGTAAATATATCTTTTCAATAATATGTTTTAATTTTGATTTAAAACGGAGAAATTTAACTTTTTTGGCATATTTTGTGCTATTATAAAAAATTATGTGTTAAAATAAGCTTGGCTAGCCACTCCAACTTTGATATTACTTTGAAGGTGAGAATATGATCAAAAAAATATTTAAAACAATAGCTTTTTTATTTTTAGCTCTGTGCCTGATGCTAAGCACCAACGTTGTATATGCAGATTGCAATGTGGAAAAAGTAGAAGAAAAAACTCTTGATAACGGGCAGAAAATTAAACAGATTTTTATCCCTCATGATAAATTAGCTCAATCTGCTAAGGGAGACAAAGAGGCACGAGATATGACCAAGTGGATTTGTGGTGCAATTGGTTTTGCAGGTAAGTTTATACCACAGCTAAAACTTGTTAGCTTAATTGCTGGTGGAATTAGCCTCATAAGTTCACATCCCAATATGCAATCTGAGTATGAAAGATGGTTAGAAAAAGATGAGGGGTGTGGTGTCATCGTAACTTACTTTTGGCAAAAACATCCTGGGGGCTATTATGCGGGAGGAGGAGTTGTAACAAAAGATACAGAAGGCTGGGATTATGGAAGCGTTGAGCCTCAAAAATAAATTTTTACAATTTTATTCTAGGGGGTTGTTTTATGAAATTAAAAATTGTAATAACTTTGTTGCTATTAATTAGTCTTATTTTTAACCCGTTCTTTTGTTACGCCAATTCAGATGATTTTGATTATGGGGTAAATAAGACAATTGATGCAGATTTTAACGATACTATTCTTATTGAAGATAAAAGTAGCAGTGAACAGCCAAGTAAACTACAAACTACACTTGACTTTGTTTCTTTATTTAATAGGTCTATAATTATACCTGCTAAAAAAAATATTTCTGCGTTAGTAAGATCATTTTGTAATATGTGCTCAGGTGGATACGATTTGACAACGGCTGTTTTAGAAACATACTGTGGAGACAACAGTAGCTATTCATTTACAATAAAAACAGAAAATGAATTTTTATCTACGGATTCAGTGAATGGCAGTACATTAATATTGGGGATCCCAGAAGGCGAATTTTCTGCATACATAAGTAATAATGATGACACAGAATTGTCTTGCAACACGTACTTAATGGGCGTTGGCTCAGATACGACGCCGGAAGAAGGATACAATATAAACTTAACATGCTATGATAAATTGCCAGATGGCAAAAAAACTAACATGTGGTATTGGTTAGGCCCTGTTGTAGGTGTGCTTGGAGCTGCGGCAATTGGCGGTAGTAGTTTCGGCGGGTATAAAGCTTTACATGGAGCAGATGCAAGTGCTGGGGAGGTTGACCCGTAAAATATTGAGTTCCTTAATGTTGACGTTATGAGAATTATAAAAGAGGTTACTCCCTAAATGAGAGTAGCCTCTTTATTTATTCCTTTTTCCAAAAAAATTAAAGTTTAAAATGCTTTAACAAAATTTAACGATTCTTTTAGAAATATCAACGATTTAAGGGCATTGCGTAAAATTTTTGCGCAGTGCTCTTTCGTGTTTATTTCTCAAATTAAAATTAAAAGCCTCATAAATATGGCTTTATATCAACAAAAAACAGCAGTGGATAGCGACAAACTAATTGGAAAAACTTGGGTAAAATCGGATGTAAATAATCAATTGTTTAATCCGAAGTCGCAGAAAGCTTAAAAGCATTGGTTAAGTTCAAAAAGCTTAATAAATGGTAGATTAAAGGCAATTAAAATAATAATTTGAATTTTGCGGCATGTCGGGAAAGGCGATAGAAGCAAGACTTTTGAAACAATTCAGGTCTTGCTTTTATTTTTTGAGGAACACAATATGCAGCAAATTCTCTTTTATTACATCCGATATCCATAAAAAACTCCGAACTGTTAGGAAAATCAACATAATTCGGAGGAAGTATAATGAACAATCGCGATAAAAACG
>CARTIQ010000013.1 GCA_949068525.1 uncultured Eubacteriales bacterium
TGGTTAGTGATGACCTGGGAAAATAGGGAGATGCCAACTTTTTATTTGTGAAAAACAGAAGGGATGATTTGAATTAATGAACAATGGAGATTTTTGGGACTTTTTTCAAAAGATCGTTAACGAATCAAAAATTATAATTGATCGTCCTAAGGGCTCACATCATCCTAATTTTCCGGACGCACCGCCTTATCCATTAGATTATGGTTTTTTAGAAGGGACTGCATCAATGGACGGCGAAGGAATAGATTGTTTTGTAGGCAGTTTAGGAGATAATGTTGTTAAAGGTGTTCTGTGCACTATTGATGCAAGGCAAAAAGATTCTGAAGTTAAGGTACTGATCGGGTGTACGGAAGATGAAATGAATATAGCTTGCGAACATTTAAATGGCCCGGATTTTTTTAGAGCTATACTAGTAAAAAGATAAATAAAGCGAAAAAACTGTATAATCCTCCTTAGCTCAGTGGTAGAGCATGCGGCTGTTAACCGCAGGGTCGTTGGTTCAAGCCCAACAGGGGGAGCCAAAAAACCTCCATCAAATGGAGGTTTTATTATTCTCCAACAATAAAAAAGTTTTAATGAAAATATAAAAACTTATTCAGAAAACCAACCGTACGAGCTGTAAACTGGAAAAAACAAACATGCTTTATTGAGTATAAAAAGGGGCGTAAAAAGAGATTTTTGTAATTGAAAATTTTTTACCGCGCATAGCGCGGTTTATGATGGGAATATTTTGAAGGTAGAGGTGAACTAAAAAGGCTATTGCGAGATTTAACAAGTTTTTACATGTCTTGGGTTCCGTTGAATTTTTTAGCAGTTTTTTGCACACCGTCTTATTTAAACCGTTTATCACAACAGAAATTTTTTATTTGTAATTAGTAAATCATATACTCATTTTTATTTTTCAAAGGTTTGGGCTACGTTATTATTGTATAAAGCCGAAATCATATCGAAGGTTTTCTTATCAATTATCCCTTTTTGTTCTATGTTGAAAAGTTTTTGCAGTTCTTTTACTAAAGTAGCACTTTTTTCATCGTGTGTCCCACTTATATTGAATTCGGCAAAATTTTCAAAATAAATCGATATAAAATGCAGCATTGCCTGGATTATATAGATGCACATCGGGCTGTCGCCTAGGGTTATAGAGAAGTCTGTGTCATTAGGAAATGCCATAGGCCGCGAACATGCCTCCTCATATTCGTAGACCTCGTTAAAGACGGCTACAATCTTGTTCCACGTGATAAAATCGACTATACCAGTAACCGAAATTTTAAATGTTTTCTGAAATTCCATAACGGATTCTCGAGTTTGTTCCGAAAAAATTCCATCCGGAATAACTGCCGGTACAGTGTTGTAATAGTAAGAAATAGTCCGTAAAAAATATTGTAAGTTCCGGACAGGCTCGCCAGGCTTTAAAACAGTTCTGTTCATATACTTGTAACCCTACCTTTCGCCGCATCGCTTTGACCAAGTTTTAGCTCATAACCTGGGTACTGCGTTGGCTGTGGATTTTTAGAACTTACAACGTCTAAGTAAGTTCCACCAATACTGTTCCAAGTTGCTCTGTCGACCTCTCCGGTCACCTTAAGTCCGAACTCCTTTTGATATTGTATAACGGAATTCATCGTCTCTTCGTTATATTCGCCGGTAACCGCAACTGGCGCGATGTTTGGGTTGATGTCCGAAATATTATTGATATACTGCTGAAGAGTCACGACCTCTTCGCCCTTGGAGCCAAGCTTTAGTGTTGTGCCGCTAAACGGAATAAATCTGCTGGTTGTGTTGTTTTCGTCAAAGACTGTGGTTACGATTCCGCGAAACTCTCGGTAAATTTCGTTCCAGGTTGTGTCGTTCACTATGCCGGTCTGAGGTAGGTCCTCGCTTTTTTGAAAGGCAATCACCGCCTCTGTGGTTTGAGGCCCAAAGGTTCCGGTTATTTCTATAAATGGGATGAAGTCATAAAACTGCGCCAACACCGACAAAAAGTATTGCAGAACATACACTTTTTCGCCGCGGTTCCCTTCGGAAATAGCGTCAGGATAGGACAGGTTTATTCCAAACAACCGCTGTCCCTGCGACTCAAGCTCTCCTAGCTTGTTAACGGCAACATATAGATATACAAGTTTATACCAGGTAGATTTGCCCACGATTCCGTCGGGAGTTAGGTTGAAGATCTGCTGAAATACCGTTACGGCGCGCTCAGTGCTCTCACCAAAGATGCCGTCGATAGGATTGATATTTGGGATAGACGGGTAATTCTGTGCGATTCTAACCAAAGATCGTTGAATCACCACAACATAATCGCCAATAGATCCGCGCTGTAAAGGGTAGCCAGGATAAGAAGCCTGCGAATCGGCCACTGGTGCATCTTGAACTAACTCAATATTGTAGCCATAATAGTACTTTAAAATGTTGATGGAGCTATAACCCTGATTTGCTAACTCTTCACTGCCCCACTGAGAAAGTCCGTTACAAGTAGAGGTAGTTCCATTGCAATAAATTGCGGCCAATGGCTCTGCATAGCCTATTCTTCGGATATAATTGTTAAAGATATTGTCAACTATTCTACCGATGTTATCAAAAATATTTCTGCCGGGGGAAAAGGCCTGGTCGTAGGCTGTAGAGTTTGTGATGTTAAACGTGTAGCCCTGGCTAGGATAGTGCTCTAGGTAGATCCGATTTAGTGCGAACGAAATTTGCGCATAAATATTTGCATAAATGGCGGACTCGTTCCAGGTTGGGTAAATCTCGCTCGAGGCCACGTTTTTGATGTAATCTGGAAAAGACACAGTAACATTTTGCGCGCTGCTGTTTGGAGTACCAAGGTGGACGGTTATGTAACTTGGCACGTATGGGTTTATTATTGGCATAATTAATGTCGCCTCACTTTGATTATAAATTTTGAGATGGAGTTGTTCTATTTATGGTTCTGTCCTGGGGTTTACTGTTTTCTGTTAGTGGAATCAATTCAACATTTTGCAAAGTTTGAGTATTTGCAAAAACCTGAACATCACTTATATTCAAAGTATAATACGATGGGTGCGAGATTTTTACATTACAAACAGCAAAAGCTGTTTCTTTAGATGGACTCAAAGACAAATCTAAAGCCGGTGTTTCTATTTCTATTTGATCGGTTTTTCCTGTAGCTCCCGTTAACCTAAAGCCTAAAAGTTTTGGCCCTGCTTCATTACCATCTGTAACAGAAACCTGCGCATTTCTAAGCGGAAGTTGTGCTCGAGAGGTATAAACATTAACAACAATATATCCTGTAGCCAAAATAAATCTTTCCCCCTTAAAAAATTGTACTTTAAATAATATAAAAAAACTCAGCATTTTATGATTAATAAAGACGTTTTTGAAGTAATATTCGTTGCAAATTTTTATAATAAAATTAAGTTTTGCCCCCAAATATGCGCATCTGCGTTGCAAAAAGGTAAGATCAATAAAATTTCTAACTGGTTTTAACATAAAGGAGCAAATTACGCATATAATTTAATACTAAAGGTTTGGACGTCACAATATTTGATTGTGGCTTTTTTTGAGGAGGAATGGTTGTGTGCGGAATTGCTGGATGGGTTGATTATGAGAATGACATAAGTGAAACTACGTCGATTTTAAATAGGATGTCACAAAGCTTAGCAAGAAGAGGCCCGGATGCAAGCGGGTTTCATAAGGAAAGACACGCAGCGTTGATACACCGACGGCTTGTTGTTATAGACCCGGAAAACGGAAGCCAGCCAATGCGAATAGCTTACAATGATGAAGATTATACCCTGGTTTATAATGGAGAGCTCTATAACACAGAAGAGATCCAAAGCGAGTTAAAGACGCTTGGGTACACGTTCAAGGGGTATTCAGACACAGAAGTACTGCTGGTATCGTTTATTCACTGGCGAGAAAAATGCGTGGAGAAGATAAACGGAATCTTTGCGTTTGCCGTTTGGGACACAAAAGCACAGACGCTGTTTCTAGCACGTGACAGAATAGGGGTAAAACCACTATTTTTTTATCATTATAATAATAGCGGATTAATTTTCGGATCAGAAATAAAAACGCTTCTTTGCAATCCGCGTATAGAGCCCAAAATTGATGAAGAAGGATTAATGGAGCTATTCTTTATAGGCCCCGGCAGATCCCCAGGCAATGGGATTATTCGCGGAGTAAAAGAGCTAAAACCCGGAGAGTACGCATATTTTTCAAAGGATAGCGGGTTAAAAATTAATCGATATTGGACGCTTAAGGCACGAGAGTTTGAGGATAACTTTAATGTTGCGGTAGAGAAGACGCGCTATTTGGTGACGGATGCAGTTGAGCGACAGCTGGTTTCGGATGTTCCAGTATGCTGCTTTTTGTCTGGTGGCCTAGATTCAAGCATAATTTCTAAGGTTGCAGCAGATTACTATAAAAAAAGCGGCAGGGGAAAGCTATCGACTTATTCTGTTGACTATATTGACAATGTGAAGTATTTTAAGGAAAGTATTTTTCAACCCAATTCAGACGCGGAATATATAAAGACAATGGTCGACGCAATACGTTCAAAGCATAATTATGTGGTTTTGGACAATGAAGCTTTAGTGGATGCGCTAACCGAAGCAACCTTAGCGCGCGATCTTCCCGGCATGGCGGATATAGACTCTTCACTGCTATTATTTTGTAGAGAGATAAAAAAGAAATTCACGGTAGCGCTTTCGGGAGAATGCTCCGATGAAATTTTTGGCGGATACCCGTGGTATCATAATAAAGAAATCTTATTTACAGACACGTTCCCGTGGGCGCGCTCACTTGAAGTTAGAAAAAAAATATGGAAGCAAAATTTTTTAAAGGACGTGGACGATTTCGTGCGCCAAAAGTATCTGGATACAGTAAATCGAGCAGAGAAATTGCCGCACGAAAATAAGTTCAATGCCCGGATGCGGGAATTGTTCATGCTGAATATAACGTGGTTTATGCAAACGCTGCTTGATAATAAAAACACAATAGTAAAATAACGCTGTTCATTTTTTGAGGTAAAGTTTTAATATTTATATGTGAGGCTCAGGTTTTTCTGAGTCTTTTGTTATGCACTAAAGAAGGAGGTATCTATTATGCAAGATATCTTAGAGCTTGCAGAAAAATACAAACAAGAAAACCAAAAATGAAGGAGGAAGAGCCAATGCTAACACTATTTGCAACAGCGACCGCAGTACTTGCCTTATTAGCGATCTACCAAGAACGAAAATACCGGTTTTTTCACGAGTTTACGCTAACAATATTCCGCGAGGTGTGCCGTAAATGGGACCCGACCGAGCCTGTTTTTACGAAGCACCGCGAAAAAGCGAAAACTCAAAGTAAGAATTGCTAAAAAAGAAATAAAAACAAACATAGGAAGGGCCGCATCACGCGGCTCTTCTTCAATTTAATGGAGGAAAAATTATGGAAACAATTTTATTAATAATCATCCTAATCATGGGCCTGTTCGTTTTAAAGATGGCGATAAAGCTGAATCGGCTGGAAGAAAAAACGCTCCAAGCCTTTCGGATAATCTGCGACGACGTCAAAATGAACAGAGAGAGAATTAACGCATGCTTAGCGCGCTTTGCACACGAGGAGGACGCAGAATGATAACGCTTTTAGCCGAAAAAGAATATTTAACTCCGCAGGATAACGAAGCCGTGCCGGTTACAAAATGCTTTTTTTGCTGCGAAACAATCTATTCTGGCGATGAATTTTATAGGCTGGATGGCCTTAATTGCTGCGAGGACTGCTTGGACAAGCATTATAAAGTTATAGCGGAGCCAATAGACTGGGAAGCTGACGAGGCTGACTTTGAACATGATGACGTGGAGGTACTATAAATGCAAGAAAACAAACCAATTTTTGAAACACTATTTGAAGTCAATGTTAATGCGCATCTTGAAAACAAAAACGGCCTATCTTACCTATCCTGGCCGTACGCCTGGGCTGCAGTGAAAAAGCGATTCCCCGATGCGAACTATAAAATTCATCAGTTCGGCGAGGCGCATCTCCCCTACGTTTTCGATGAAGGCGTCGGCTACATGGTATTTACAGAAGTCACGATCGATAGCATGACCCATATGATGTGGCTTCCCGTGATGGACAGCGCGAACAAAGCGATGAAATCTGAAGGTTACATATACGACACCAAGTACAAGAAGGGCCTATCGGTTGAGCCGGCGAGCATGTTTGACGTGAATAAGGCAATCATGCGGTGTTTGGTGAAAAACCTTGCGATGTTTGGTCTGGGACTGTACGTTTACAGCGGCGAAGATTTGCCGGAAATTGAAGTTGAGAAAATCAGTGCAAAGGACGCGAACATTTTAAGGCGGGTTGTCAATGACTTCGAAGATTCGGACAAGCTGTATCTTACACTGCTGAAAAAGTACAACGTTACGAGCTTCAAAGAGCTAACGGTTAAGCAGCGGGTGGAGATTTTGGAGGGGCTGAATCAGATGGCGGCCGAAAAGAAGGCGAAGGAGGCGCAGGATGGAGATAAAGTTCACGGTGCCGGGAACACCGAAGGGCAAGCAAAGACCGAGAGTTTGCCGGATTAATGGGCGGAGCATAACGTACACGCCCAAACAGACGGTGGAGTACGAAAGGCAGATACGAGCGGCTTACAGCGCTGTCTCTGGTGTCAAGTTTGAAAAATGCATGCCACTTGAGATCGCGCTTCTTGCCCTTTTTGCGCCGCCTAAAAGCATCAGCCAGAAGGTGCGAGCTTTGATGCTGGGTGGCGAAATTCTGCCAAATAAGCGACCCGATGCCGATAATATCATCAAGGTCGTTCTAGATGCCTTAAACGGTGTGGCCTTCCATGACGACGGCCAAATTTGCAAAATCTATTTTGAGAAAATGTATGCAGAAACCCCGGAGATCCGGGTTTTAATAAAAAATATGGAGTGATAAAAATGAAAACATTAAAAATTTTTGATAACGATAAGGAAGTTTACAGAGGAAATTGCAGCGTCAACACGGTGATTCTTAGAGGCCGGATTTATAGTGATTTGAGGGAAGTCCGCAAGGGAACGGCGAAGTTCTCGTTACAGCTTAGTAACGGCAAGGATAAGGTAACCGGCGAATGGAACCGGCCGACCTTTGCCGACTGCACGGCGTTTGGAAAGACAGCACAGTGCATTTTAAAAGAGTATAAGCCAAAAGACGAGCTTTGGGCAATCGCTAAGTATTATTCAAAGCGGCAGAACGACAAGGTTTATAAAGGCTTCATTATACAAGCCATCATAACGGATAAGAACCCCGTTGCACCTCAGAGTCCGGCACCTGCTAGTTTGGATGATGGTTACTTGCCGTTTTGAGGAGGCTTTCTGATGCAAAAAGATTTTAAAGGTGTATGGATACCGCGAGAAATCTGGTGTTTAAGTGACTTGAATGTCTCTGAAAAAATAGTCTTATCTGTGGCAAATACCCTCTCAGAACAAGACGATGGTTGCTTTGCAAATAACGAATATTTTGCAAAACTCCTAAACTTGAGCAAAGGACGAATCTCAAAAATAATAAACTTGCTAGTGAAAAAAGGTTATTTAAAAACTGATTTTTCCTATTACTCGGAGATAAGAAAAGTCGAAAAAAGAAAAATAAAAGTGTGCATAGAAGGTGGTTGTTTAGAACCACAAAATGGTGATTTTGAGGTCGAAAATAACCAGGGGTATAGTTGCAAACAACCATACCCCCTAGTCGCAAACGACCAGGATATAAAAAATATATATAAAATAAATTATAATAATTCTTCGTCGCAACTTTCTGAAACCGAAAAAAATCAGGAAGCCGAAAAGCTAAAAGTTGACGACAAGACGATTAAGGCAAGCAAAAAATTCGAGGTTGACAGTGAGCCATATAAATTGGCGCTGTATCTTGAAGACTGCATCAGATTTAATGAGCCGAAATTTCCACAAAGTGAGCAGCGGCGCCAACGCTGGGCAAAGGACATTGACCAAATGCTGCGAATGGACAAAATCGACCCGGACGAAGCAGCTGCAGCAATCGCATGGAGCCAGAAGGATTTGTTTTGGCGCAGTAACATTTTATCCGGGAAAAAGCTGCGGGAGAAGTATCCACAGTTGTTAATGAAAATGAATCAAAAAAAGAGGTGAAGCTAAATGCATGCAATTGAATCCGCACAAACCGCGGAACAGTCGGTAATTGGAGCGATAATTTTAGATGAGAAGTCCTTGAGCGCTGTGATTGACATCATAAAGCCTGAGGATTTTTATTTTGCAGAATTGAAAGCCTGCTACGAAGCCATTTTGGAGCTATCAAGAAACGGCAAACCAATTGACTTTGTGACTGTTCTAACACGGGTAACCGCAGATGGAGCCCATGATAAAGCCATGATGAAAAAATTGTTGCTGCGATGCACCGAAATTACGCCGTCTATTCGCAATATCGAGCAATACGCAAAAATCGTGGCAAACTCGCATAAAGCCAGGAAATTGCAGGAAACCTTCCAGGCTTACATGCTTGACGGAGTAAGCGCTGAAAACGTTGATGAAGTCACGGAAAAAGCCATGTCAGAGCTCTTTGAAATCGCAAAAACCAGAACTTCAAAAAAGCTGAAAAACATCGGAGACGTCGGCCTTCAGCTGTTTGATGATTATAGCAAAAGTGAAGAAGATACGATCCGCATTGATACGGGGTTTAGCAAGCTAGATGGTTTCTTAAAGGGCATGAGTGCGGGCAATTTGATAATTCTCGCAGCCAGGCCTAAGGTAGGTAAGACATCCTTTGCCCTGTCAATTGCTGAAAACGCAGCTATGATGGGAAAAACAGTTGCTTTTTACAGCCTTGAAATGGGAAACCGAGAAATCTACGAGCGCCTGCTTTCAAAAAGGGCTCCGATAGCGATGAATACGCTGATTGACCGCAAGTTCAAGGACAAAAAAAGGCCGCCCAAAATACGAACTGAAGAAGTCAATAAAATCGCTGAAACCATCGATGGAACTTACAAGTTACCGATAAAAATCAACGATAACCCCGCATGTACGGTAAATGATATTCGATTAGAGACGAGAATGCTCAATAATTTGGGCCTAATCGTGGTTGATTACCTTCAATTGATGCGTAGCAGCAGACGTTATGATACCAGGAACTTAGAGATTGGCTCTATTTGCCGGGATTTAAAATGTTTGGCTTCAGAATTGGGCGTACCGGTGCTGTGTTTATCGCAGCTAAACCGAGTAAGCGATGAGAACTCAAGGCCGAGCCCTTCAGAACTCAGGGATAGCGGCAGCATCGAGCAGGACGCTAACAAAGTGATTTTGATGTGGTGCATCGAAAAGAATTTGGATGAACGAGGGCGCATAGAATCTAAAACCATCGGCGTAGATGTGGCTTTGAATAGGCGTGGCACAACGGGTGTCACGCTTTTTGATTTTAACGGCAATTACATGCGGTTTGTTGAACTTGACCGCGTTTACGAAGAAGAAAAAAGTTTTCCGGCTTGGAGCAACAAAGCAGGCAAAAGGTAGAAACACGAGACTTTAAAAAAATAATTTTGAGAGGACAAAAAAGATGAACAATTTAACAGTATTTAAAAATCAGGACTTCGGAGAAGTCAGAACGGTGACAATCAACGATGAGCCGTATTTTGTGGGAAAGGATGTTGCGTTAATTTTAGGATATAAAGACCCATCTGATGCTTTAAAACGGCATGTTGACGAGGATGATAAGCTGACCCGGTGTTTTGCCGACTCAGGTCAAAACCGCGAAATGTACGTCATCAACGAGAGCGGACTTTACAGCCTTATTTTGTCAAGCAAGTTACCACTTATCTACGATTTGCTGAAGGAAGACGGGACATATCCTCAGATGGAGCGCGATCAGCTGGAAGGTCAAGTGTAAACATTACGGGAGAAGCGGTAATGGAGGTTTTTTATGACGCAAAAGGAATTGTCTCAGCTTAATTGCTTAAGGCAGGAAATTTTAGAAATTCAAGGCCGTATAAGAGTGCTGGAGGCTTTGGCAACAAAGTGTACTGCCCAGATTTCAGATATGCCAAGACCTCAAGCAATTAACGACAAAATTGGCAAGTATACAGTACAGATCGCAGATTTGAAAGCTGAACTTGAAATTAAGGCATATCGCTGCTACCGAGAGTTTTTAAGGTTGAATCGATATATTGAGGGAGTTGAGGACAGGCAAATGCGAATGATCCTTGCGCTTCGATACATACAGGGCCTTACCTGGAGGCAGATCGCTTATAAAATCGGCAAGAACGATGAACAATACCCGCGCAAGAAGCACAACGCTTTTTTAGGAAAAAATTAAAAAATTTTTCAAGAAATACGAAAAATACGAAATAGATATGCTATAATGATAACGTGGATAAATTTTCACATTTTCATAATGGCAGAGGCCTAAGGAGCTCTCTGAATTTCTCCTTTCATAGTTTAATATACAAAAGGAATCACACAGCATTTGTGTGGTTCCTTTGCTTTTTGGGAAGGGGCGTTTATTAATTCAAAAATCATGCAAATATTGCGGTAAAATCCATGATGAAGGGCAAGTGTGCATTAACAAACCGAGCAAACGTAAGAAGATTGACGATGCAGTGCGGTTTAGGAACAGCACAGTCTGGCACAGAAAACGGCAGCAAATCAAGGAACGAGACTGCTATTTGTGTCAAGTGTGCATCAGAGAACTGTATGGAACCCACCGTAAATACAATTACGAGGGACTGCAAGTTCACCACGCGGTGCCCGTCAATTCTAGCGAAGAGCTGCGGCTTGACAGCAGCAATCTGATTACACTGTGCTCAAAGCATCATGCGATGTGTGACAAAGGCGAAATACCATACGGGAAGGTCAAGCAAATAATCTTAGAACAAGAAAAAATTATCGGGGAGCATAAGATTTATCCAGATATCATGCTAAATATTGCAAAAACTTGACAAATTAGACAAATTACGGTATAATGTACTCGAATTATAGAAAA
>CARTIQ010000014.1 GCA_949068525.1 uncultured Eubacteriales bacterium
GCGCGCCCCAGCTGACGACGTTTGCAACGGCGCCTACAATCGCGTTCCAGATTTGCCCGGGCAGCGCGCTTATGAAGTTAACCGTTGAATTCACAAACTTGCTCGCCTTCGAAATCCCAGTGTTTATGAGATCAGCAAAAAACGTGCCGACTTTGTTAGCTACGTCTGCAAGCCACGTCCAGATTTGGCCGGGAAGTTCAGAGAAGAATGTCATCACTTACCCAATGAATTCTGGAATCTTCGTTGATGCAAATTCCCATAAATTATCACCCCACTGAATTACCTGTGCAATCGCAAGGGCGAGAGCGTAGTTGATAAGGTCTGGCAGCATGGCGAACCATTTGCCAATGTTTGACATGAGCTGTGGCACGGACTCTGTGAAGAAGGTGACAACCGCGTTCCAGCCTTCAGGGATCGTCACGGTGAAGAAATTTAAAATCGCTTCCCAGGCAACGGAAAATGTGCTTTGAACCTGCTCCCATAGGCCTATCCAGAAATTACGGAACTCCTCGTAATTATTCCAAAGTAGAATAAAGCCGGTAACGAGCGCCGCAATCGCTATTATAATCAGCCCTATGGGGTTAGCGTTCATCGCAGCATTCATCAACCACTGTGCGGCTGTGACTGCGCCCTGTGCAACGGTCAGCGCGACCTCTTTTAGCCGCATGAAATCTAGGTTCGAAGCAACATCTAAGATTTTACTGCCGAAATTTTGCATCTGAGTGAACGCATCGCCGATTGCACTCGCAAAGTTTACAGCTTTAACGGCCAACATCGCCGTCACAATGCCGCCGAGAGCAAATGATAAAAACCCGGAGTTTTGGATAAGCCACGAAATCACGTTCATCAGCGGCGGCAAGAGGGTTACCACCATCTCGCTGATGCCTTCAATCAGCACGCCCGCGCTTTCTGACAGTTTGTCAAGCGCATCCTTTAAAGCACCCGATTCACTGGCCTTTTTGAAGAACTCACTCAGCTTAGAAGCCGCATTTTGCAGAGGTTCTTGCACCTTATCGTAAAGCGTGAGGCCCATGTCCGCAAAGGTATTTTTCATTATCTGAATTTTACTTTCGGTCGTAGCGTAGCGCTTTTCGGCCTCTTCGGTCAGTGCAACGTTCTCATCCCACGCTGTGTTTGAGGTTTTAATCGCATCCGTGAAGAGATCATTTGCATTAGAAGCCCTCAAAAGCGCATCACGAAGCCTTGTTTCGCTGATCCCCATTTCATCTAGAAATTTCAGAGCGCTTTCATCCTGCAAGTTCCCAAGCCCTGCGATAAACGCTGTCAGCGCGCCGGTCGCGTCTTCTGCAAAATATTTTTGGAACTCCTCTGTTGGTATCCCCGCCGCTTTGGCGAAATATTGCAGGTCATCGCTGCCAGTTTCGCACGCGTTGGCCATTTGGATTATCGCCTTTGAAATCGCAGTACCTCCGGCCTGCGCTTCAAGTCCAAGTGATGATAATGCCGCTGCAACGCCAAGGATGTCAGCCTCGGTTATGCCAACCTGCGAACCGGCAGCTGAGATGTTGAGCGCCATGTTCGTAACTTCGGACTCAGTTGTTGCAAAATTGTTGCCGAGCGCAACTATCGATGATCCCAGTCTATCGAAGTTTTCCTAGTTCATTCCGGTGATATTTGCAAGCCGAGCAAGTGCTGTCGCAGCTTCATCGGAGCTCATATTTGTTGCAACGCCGAGATTCGCCATTGTTTCGGTAAATGAGATTAGGTTTTCGTTCTTAATGCCGAGCTGTCCGGCTGCTTCTGCGATTGCGGATAGCTCTGAGGCCGTGGTTGGCATCTGCGTTGACATCGACCGCAAGCTTGCCTCAAACTGCTCGAATTCTTCGTCGGTTGCATCAACTGTCTTCTTGACGCCGGCGAACGCGCTTTCAAATTCGATGCCGCTTGATGCTATGGACTTCACGGCGCTTACAAGATTTCGCCCGAGTATTCGAACTGCATCCGCGGCCAAATTTGCTATGACGCCCTTCATGACGGTGAATCCTTCGCTCAATTTGGAGGTGGAGGCCTTTGTAGAATCCATTTCATCGCCAAGCTGCGCAGTTGCCTTTTCCGCGGCGTTTAGCTTGTCCTTGTTATCTTTAATATCGCTGTTTAAAGACTTTATCTGAGACGCAAGATTTCTAGCCTCGGTGCTGTTTTTGCCCTGCTCGAGCACAACGTTTTTGTACTGAGTTTGCAGCGATCTTAGTTTTTCGCCTTGGCTGGAAAGCTCGGTATTTAGCTTACTAAGAGGAGTCTTAGACTTTTCCATTTGAGAATTTACGTCTTTGAGGCTGTTCTCCATCTTTGCAAGCTCAGCCTCAGCTCGGTTTAGCGACGTTCTCCAGGTGTTCGTTTTCTTATCATTCTCACCGTATTTTTGGCTTGATTCCTCCAAAGCGCCCCGCAGCGTTGCGACTTTTCCTTTTTGCACTTCTACCTGGCTGCTTAATATTTTGCTTTGTGCAGTCAACGCCGCGGTGGACTTATCATTTTTAGAAAATTCCGCCGTGACTTTATTTATCTCGGAGGCCATAACCTTCAGGCTCGAATTTATCTTAGTTATCGATTCACGGTATGCCTTCTCGCCCTCAAGCTTGATTGTTCCGCCCAACGTATTTGATCCTGACATCTGTTCTCACCTCCAAATTAAAAATAGGCATGAAAAAAGCATTCCATCTCTGAAATGCTTCAATCAATTTAAAATTTCTTTCCAATTTTTTGGAAAACCTATATCTTTAAGCCTTATATAATCCGAATATTCTTCAATCAATGACTCTAATGACACAATAAAATTATTTTTCCATGAATTAGTATTCATATGTAAAAATTTTAAAACTAATAATTGCCCAAACAGCTTTACATTGATCTCTAAGTTGGAACCTTTAGGTAATTTCGGATAATTAGAAAATTTTAAAAAATATAACCGTGAATGATGTGCGCACCTGTTTCTCAAAACAGTTAAACACTTAAGCCAATTTTCCATATGCTTAAAATTGATACTATAAAGTTTTTTTGCAATCGCCTTTTTATCCGCTGATTTCATGTTACCATAAAATCGTGATAATGTTCCAATTGAAAAAAACGAAACCAACGCCCAAATAGGAATTTGCCCTCCGTACTTTTTATTATGATGCATAATTACAGAGTCTTTGCTGTTTCGCTTTATACAATCTTCATTTACTCTCTGCAAAAACTTTTGGTGGCTATGGAATTCATTAAAATTTTCTTCATCTTTGTAGCCCATAGCACCATATTTTTCAGCATGATAGTAAGATAGTTGCGTCCTTAAGTACAATTCAATCTCTTCAATAATTGAAAATATTAAAATTCTCATTTTTCTATCGAATTCATAAATTTTATAAACTTGCTTAAAATCTGTCCCTTCCTTAATCACATGATTTACATTTCTAAAAGGCAAAAAGTATGCGGAAATTTCATAATAATTAACACACGTTAGAAATCTTAAGCATTCTTTTTTATTATGTACTTTAAATCCTTTGGTTTCAATAATTTTTAACTGCTCATCAAATGTAGCAAACTTTTTTTAACATTATCCAATGAAAAACCTCTTTTTTATAAAAAAACGTCTCCCTCTGGGACACTTCAAAGAGAGGTGTAGGGAGCCCTATCAATATTATTATACACTAATTATCTTAATTTGTCAACATATTTTTTATAAAAATATTTACATATTATTATAAAACAATATATGCATTATGTCAATTATAAATTAGGCCTTATTTCTCAATCCAGCAACCACTCATCACTGCTTGAAGTGTCCGCCGCGGGCTCTTCTTTAAACAGCTGTTGTTTAGTGCAAAAATTGTGGTACGCTCTAAAATGCTTGTACAAAAGGCTCCACTTTTTCAGCGTCATGTGGCCAACTTCTTGCTCTGTAAAACCAAGCAATTTAGTCCCCACAAATAGAATCCACGAAAAGTCTATTTCTTGGCTGGACTCTTCGTGGTCTTTTCGTTTTTTGGCGTTGTGTCTGTCTCCACGCTGTCAGAAATTGTAGACATAATCTTATTCGCCGTGCCTGAAATCCCAATTTCCGTTAAGATTCTGCCCACTTGTTTGCCGGTTATCGGCTTTCTTTTTTCGCCTGTCTTTTCTGATTCTATCTCAATGCCTTCATTGATGGCCTCAAGCATAAAGAACTTTACCGCCTTGATGTCGGCCTCGCCTTCGCGCTGAAGCAAATTTAACCAGGCTTAGATTGTCTCAAATTTTTCTTGAATCGCTTCCATCACATTTAGCGTAATCACCAGCGGATAGCGCTCCGCCTGGGTTTCTAAATAATTTGTTTTATTCAGCAAGAACTACTTGCCTTCTCCTGATGGAGCTTGCACAAAGAAGCCTTCACTTCAGATTAGGTATCGTAGGCCTTATGCTTTATAGCGTGCTACCTTTACATATTTAGATAACTACGATATTACCCCACCACCTATAACTATGTTTCCATCGTAAAAAACAACCGACTGTCCTTTTGTAACGGCACGCTGAGGCCTGTCAAAAATCACATTAACCTTATTCAGCGCCAGCGGGACTACCTTTGCATTTTCTGGCTTTGCCTGATATCTAATCTTTGCTGTTACCGCTATTTCTGAACTGGGAAAGTAAAAAGGAATAAAATTAAGATCTGTAGCAGTTAGGCCAGTTGAGTACTGCTCACCATCTTTGCCCAAAATCACAGTATTATCTACTGTATTAATACCGGTAACGTACATTGGTTCTCCAAATGTAACGCCAAGTCCCTTTCTCTGCCCAACTGTATAATTCAAAATGCCCTTGTGCCGACCTAAAACATTTCCAGACTTATCTAAAAAATTGCCCTCTCGCTTTTCAACGTTAAAATTCTTTTTAAGAAAATCAATATAATTTCCATTTTTTATAAAGCATATCTCTTGGCTATCCGGCTTTTTTGAGATCGGTAGACCAAAATCTCCAGCTATTTTTCGAGTTTGATCTTTTTCGAAATTGCCTAGCGGAAATAAGGTATGGGCAAGTTGATTTTGAGTCAAGTTGTAAAGCACGTAACTTTGGTCTTTACTGCTATTTGCCCGTCTTAAAAGCCACCGGTCACGGTCTTTATTGTACTCAATATTTGCATAATGACCCGTAGCAATATAGTCAAAGCCATTTTCCAGCGCGTAATCAAACATAGCGCCAAACTTTATAAATTTATTACACAAAACGCATGGGTTCGGTGTGTACCCGCTACAATAAGAAATTGCAAAGTTCTCGATAACCCTCTTTTCAAACTGGTCCGAAAGATCAACCACATCATGGGTTATTCCGATTTTATCAGCAACCCTTTTCGCATCGTTAATGTCGTCCTGACTATCGTCGGCACCCACATATTTCTCCGGCCTTAGCTTAAGCGTAATGCCAGTAACATCGTATCCCTGTTGTTTGAGCAATAACGCAGTAACAGACGAATCCACGCCGCCGCTCATTCCAACCATAACTTTTTTTATATCCATAATTTTCAGTAAACCCTTCGTCCGTTTTTTTATCACACTTTCAGCCGCTCGTTCACAAAGCTCCATTTTATACCCTGCGGCGTATCTTCAAGTACAACGTTTTTCCGTTTTAGCTCATCGCGAATTTTATCCGCCGTAGCCCACTCCTTATTCTTTCGCGCTTCTTGACGTTTCTCTATTAGCGCCTCTATCTCATCGTTCAACGAACTCTCCTCTTTGTTATAAAGTAGCCCTAGGATATCTGCTAGCTCATCTAGCAAGTCCGCCGCGAACCCAACTGTAGCCTTAGATACTTCTGCCTTCATGCCTATGTTAGCATTGATCTCGCGCACCAAGTCGAACAGTACCGACAACGCGTCCGCTGTATTCAGGTCATCTTCCAAAGCTTCAATAAACTTGAATTTATAAGAAAGCAACTTGCCGCGCAGCTTCATCTCTAAAACAGATTCCTCCGCATCGGACTTTTCAAAAATAAATTTCAAATTATTTCTGCAAGTATAAAACCTTTCAAGCGACGCAATGCATTGCTCGATGACCTCCCTGCTATAATTTATCGGGTTGCGGTAATGCGCCGACAGCATCAAAAAGCGAATCGGCTCATATCCGTACTGGCCCGCAAGCTCGCGGACAGTAAAGAAGTTATTAAGCGACTTTGACATCTTCTTGTTTTCAACATTTATGTGCCCATTGTGCATCCAATAATTCGCGAAGGGAACTCCGTTGCAGCACTCACTTTGAGCAATTTCATTCTCGTGATGAGGAAAAATCAAGTCCTGACCGCCGCAGTGGATGTCAATAGTCTTGCCAAGATACTTGCTCGCCATAGCAGAACATTCAATGTGCCACCCTGGGCGCCCCTTGCCCCACACCGACTGCCAGTAAGGTTCTCCCGGTTTAGCGGCTTTCCACAAAGCAAAGTCCATCGGGTCTTCCTTAGCCTCTCCAACGCTTATTCTAGCGCCAGCTTCGAGGTCCTCCAACGGCTGATGCGACAATTTCCCATATCCCTTAAAATGCCCAGCCCGGAAGTAAATGTCGCCTTCCTTAGTCCGATAAGCAAACCCCTTATCCATAAGTTTCTTAATAATATCAAGCATGTCGCTAATACTCTCTGTAGCCTTTGGGCTAAAAGTTGCCTCCCGAATATTCATCCCCCTCGCGTCAATCTTATACTCCTCTATATATTTTTTGCCAATCTCCCGATAGTCCACGCCCTCGTCGTTCGCCTTTTTTATAATCTTGTCATCAATATCCGTAAAATTCTGAATAAAATCTACCTTCAAGCCTCGATACTCCAAATATCGCCTCAAAACGTCAAAAACGCAAAGAGGTCGTGCATTTCCAATATGAATATAATTATAAACCGTGGGTCCACAGGCATAAATCTTCGCCGTGCCTTCTGTTATAGGCCGAAACTCCTCTTTTTTGCGCGTCATAGTGTTGTAAATCCTCATTCAAAGCACTCCTCTGTAAATTTATAGTTAAACCCTCATCAAACCGAATTGCGTTAACTTTCTACTATGCTCCAAAAAGCAAAAAGCCCCTATCTTCCTTAAAAAAGGAAAACAGAGGCGGCCAAATCAAAATTAAGCCACGGTTCCACTCCGCATTTATTGCTCAAAAGTCATATAACGGTGACAACTCCGCATAGAAATACTGCCATTTTAAGACGGATCATCGAGTCCTAAAAAAGGTTCCTCCTATGAGCTAAAAAGTGCATTCTTCGGGTGTTCAACAAAAAGCACTCTCAGCCAAAGGCGCTCTCTCTCTGATATCAAACAAGTCCCGAATACTAGTCTTTTTCAACGCTTTTACATAATATTAACTTTTATCAATAAACATTATACACAAAAAGCGATAAAATTGCAACACTTTTTTAATTTTTTATCACATTAAAATTTTCTTTGATATATATACACCCCGATAAAACGGTGAATCCGACGGCTGTCCAAACAAAAAAATTATTAATAATAACCAAATCAAAACCGTTGTAAACCAACGTAAAATTGACCTGCACAGCACATTGAGAAACCAAAATCACTGTTATAGCGATAATTTGGCTCACAGTCTTGGCTTTCCCAAAAATATTAGCAGCAATAACCTGCCCTGAGCTCATCGCGACCAGGCGCAAAGACGTAACCAAAAATTCACGCAATAAAATAATAATAACAGGCACCGCACTTACAAGCTTTAAATCTACAAAGCAAATAAACGCCGACATTACCAACATCTTGTCTGCAAGCGGATCCAAAAACTTGCCAAAATCCGTAATCAAATCAAGCTTTCTAGCTAACCTGCCATCCAGATGGTCCGTCCACGCTGCGATATTAAAAACAATAAGTGCGAAAAAAAATCTGTAGGCGATATCAGGAACAAGCAAAAGTAGCATCAGAAGAGGCACGAGAAATATCCGAAAAACCGTAATTTTGTTTGGGAGATTCATAAAATCTAAAAGCACCTACCTTCGCCCCATGCCATATATCACTAAATTTAATCGTAGCAAGAATCAAAAAAGCGCTTGATATCGTCCCACCGATAACCATATCGCTGCAGAAATGCGACCGCACGTTTTTTTACTTTCTCGTCAGAATAAGCCAATCGATATTTTTTGTCAACCAAAAGCCTGATCTGCTCAACAGCATCGCATTCCAACTCAGCTAAAATATCGCAAACAGTGTCCTTATCAATACCCTTTTGCAAAAGCTCAAACTCAGCCCTGCGCTTAGAAAAATGCTTATTAAACAGCAACTCCTTAGCATACTTTTGCGCAAAATTAAGGTCATTAACCAACCCCAAGTCCCGCATCCTGGCAACAGCCTTCTCCACTGCAGCTTCATCATAATCCCGCTTTAGCTTACTAAACAGTTCCTTTTCAGAATAATCTCTAAAAGAAATCAGATACATTGCCCGATCTTTCGCGCGTTTGTAGTCCGATTCAAACTTTAATTCTGTCAAAAAATCTTCATCAACCTGCATCCCTGCTTTAATACCCCTCTGCTCTAAAATCTCGTTATCAAACCTATCCCAAAGCTCCCCATCAACAAAAACCACAGTAAGATGTTTTTTTTCTCTCTTTAAGCCTGTTATGTACACTGTTAATCATCCACCGTTATGTCGATGTTCGCCTTTACGTCGCTCTCCTCACCCTTTTCGACAGGAACCTCTACAGCTGTGGCAAGCGATTTTGTAGCTGCCCTTAAATTTGCCTTCCCATAGAGCTTGTCAACATTTGCATTGACTTTTTTCTCAATTTCACCGGCAATTTTCTTATTTTCTTTAAACAGCTCCTTGACTTTATCTCGGCCCTGACCCAATTTCTCATCCTTGTAAGAGAACCAAGCACCACTTTTCTTTACGATATCAAGCTTCACAGCCAAATCCAAAAGCTCACCCTCGCGGGAGATCCCCGTACCATACATAATATCAAATTCGGCCTCTTTAAAAGGCGGCGCGATCTTATTTTTTACGACCTTTGCGCGCGTCCTTGCGCCGATTATTTCCGTACCATTTTTTAGAGTCTCAATTTTTCTAACCTCAATGCGAACAGAAGAATAAAACTTCAAAGCACGGCCACCAGGCGTAACCTCAGGGTTACCGTAAACAATGCCGACCTTCTCGCGCAACTGATTAATGAAAATCGCAATACAGTTGGACTTAGATATAGCACCGGCCAACTTACGCAAAGCCTGAGACATCAAGCGAGCCTGAAGCCCTACGTGAGCATCGCCCATCTCGCCTTCGATCTCTGCCTTCGGTACCAGCGCCGCAACGGAGTCCACTACAATGATGTCAACAGCACCAGAGCGCACCAAAGACTCTGTAATTTCGAGTGCCTGTTCACCAGTATCTGGCTGAGAAACCAGTAAGGAATCCACATCAACACCTAAAGCCGAAGCATAAACCGGGTCCAAAGCATGTTCAACGTCAATAAATGCAACATTGCCGCCATTTTTTTGTCCTTGTGAAATACAATGTAGTGAAAGTGTAGTTTTTCCCGAAGATTCCGGGCCATAAATTTCTACAATTCTACCCCGAGGCAAGCCCCCAATTCCTAAAGCTAAATCTAAAGAAAGCGAGCCCGTAGGAATCGCATCTACATGCATAGTTTGGCTTTGCCCCAACCGCATAACAGCGCCTTTGCCAAACTGCTTTTCTATTTGTCCTAAAGCAGTTTCTAACGCTTTTTTCTTATCCAGTGCCATTTTGGACCTCCTATAAATGAAAAATATTTTTCTTTAATAACAATTATAACTTTTTTTTGCCCCCAAATCAACAAAAATAAAAAATCGCGTAAATTTTATTAAGTTTTGAGGCAGATGTGTTCTTAAATTTATTGCCCACGCTTAAAATTTAGTGTACAATTATCTAAGTTTAACTAAAATTAAAAATGAATAGAGGTATACTTATTTTGCTAGAATCCATCGTTATTTCCATAACAAATGGTCTTACAAATGTTATTCCGGCCGAAGTTATAATTTTTGTCGTATCGCTAATGCCAATTCTGGAGCTACGAGGAGGGCTCATCGCAGCAAGCCTGCTCAAAGTAAACTGGCTGTATGCGTTTCCAATTTGTGTTATAGGAAATTTGCTACCTCTGCCGTTCATATTGCTATTTATCGATAAAATTTTTGCCGTTTTAAAAAAGACTCGGCTTAAAAAAATAGTTGAGCATTTTGAAAAAAAGGCCTGTGCAAAAAGTGAGCCTGTGGCAAAACATAGAAAATTAGGACTTTTTGCGTTCGTAGCAGTCCCTTTGCCTGGTACAGGCGGCTGGACTGGAGCTCTAATAGCTTCTACCTTGCGCATTAAACTCAAGCACGCACTCCCGCCGATTGTGTTGGGAGTTTTAACTGCAGGAATAATAATGTCGATTATATCTTATGTCATCCCAGTGCTGTTTCTATGAGCAGGTTCATATAAATCAATCTAGTTTCTTTTAATTCGCATTAAACCTAAACATGCGCTGTCACCTCCTGTGTTGGGATTCTTTGTCCCAATTATAATGATGTAGATTATATTATATTAGATTATATTTTATTCTATTCTGCCCTATTACCGTATTGGCGAGCGCCAGCCCTCAACATACCTCCAGGCAGTACCTTCTTTACTTGCTGCAGTAAGATCTAAGACCGCAGTTGCACCAAATTAAAAAATTTAATATAATTACCACACCAATAAAAAATGTTTGATTATTTTCAATATATATGCTATAATTAAGCATCGTTGTGCGGGTGTGGCGGAATTGGCAGACGCGCTAGATTTAGGTTCTAGTGGCAACACCGTGCAGGTTCAAGTCCTGTCACCCGTACCATGCTGAGTAGTTATAAGGGACTTGGGATTTTATTATAACTACTTTTAAAAA
>CARTIQ010000015.1 GCA_949068525.1 uncultured Eubacteriales bacterium
AGTACATTATACCGTAATTTGTCTAATTTGTCAAGTTTTTGTAATATTTAGCATGATATCTGGATAAATCTTATGCTCCACGATAATTTTTTCTTGTTCTAAGATTATTTGTTTGACCTCATCGTATGGTATTTCGCCTTTGTCACACATCGCATGATGCCTTGAGCACAGTGTAATCAGGTTGCTGCCATCAAGCCGCAGCTCTTCGCTAGAATTGACGGGCACCGCATGGTGAACTTGTAGCCCTTCGTAATTGTATTTACGCCGGGTTCCATACAGTTCTCTGATGCATACCTGGCATAGATAGCAGTCGCGTTGCCTGATTTGCTGCCGTTTTTTGTGCCAGGTCATGCTGTTTCTAAATCGCACAGCGTCATCAATCTTTTTACGCTTGGCGGGCTTAGCCATGCACACATAGGCTTCATCATGGATTCTGCCACAATATTTGCATGATTTTTGAATTAATAAACACCCCGCTCGAGAAAACAAAAGAACCACACGGCGTATACTAACTGTGTGATTCTTTTCTTTTATATTAAACTATGAAAGGAGAAATTCAGAGAGCACTTAAGCCTCTGCCATTATGAAAATGTGAAAATTTATCCACGTTATCATTATAGCATATCTATTTCGTATTTTTCGTATTTTTTGAAAAATTTTTTAATTTTTTCCTAAAAAAGCGTTGTGCTTTTTGCGAGGGTACTGTTCATCGTTCTTGCCTATTTTATGAGCGATTTGTCGCCAAGTAAGGCCCTGTATGTACCGAAGCGCAAGGATCGTTCGTATTTGCCTGTCCTCAACTTTCTCAATATATCGATTCAACTTCAAAAACTCTCGGTAGCAGCGATATGCCTTGATTTCAAGCTCAGCTTTCAAATCAGCGATCTGTGCTGAATACTTGCCAATTTTATCGTTGATTGCCTGAGGTCTTGGCATGCCTGAAATTTGGGCGGTACACTTTGTCGCCAAAGCCTCCAACACTCTTATGCGGCCTTGAATCTCTAAAATTTCCTGCCTTAAGTAATTAAGTTGAGACAACTCTTTTTGCGTCATAAAAACCCTCCATTGCAGATTTTCCCTTGATATTTATTTTTGCTCTTCCAATTGATCGCGCTCCATTTGAGGATATATCCCGTCTTCCTTCAGCAAATCATAAATAAACAGCCGCCCTTTCTGCGTCCAATATGTGTGAACCTTTGTATGAAGCCCATCATCGTTTAAGTACGAGTGCGTTTTTGTGCTTGTATAGCCCTTTTCTGCATATTTTTGATACAAGAGCCAGATATCACCCTGCCGGAATTGGATCCCTTTTTCGTGCAGATATTTATTCATCCTTGATGCGCTCCAGCCGTAATCCTTCGCAATTACAGACATCGATACTAAATCCTTGCAATTCAAAACGACATCATAATAGCTTACCTTCGGCGCCATTTCGGAGATTTGCTGTGTTTGTACGGCGACCTTTTGTTCAAGCTTCCGGTTTTGCTCACGCTCTTCTTTTAGTGCTTTGAACGCGGCTATCGCAAGGTCTGGGTTTGCGATTAATTCTTCGGTTGCATAAGCTCCATGCTTTCGAATCGCCGGTAGAACTTCGCTCGTTACTCAATGCTTAAACTGTTTTGCCCGTGGCAGCTTGCTTGATAAAATCAAACTGTAAAGTCCGCTCTCATTGATAAGCCATCCACCGCGCTGTCCTAACTCAATCCCAAATTGGGACTGAGTTTCGTTGCCAATCATAATTCGGTCTTCAATATCTACTCGATCCACAATTGCCTTTGTTTCTCGCTCATATCCTAAAATTTCAGCAACATCCTTCCCCACAAAGTAGGGCTCATCGTTGATTGTCACCGTCCTGACTTCCCCGAAGTCCTGATTTTTAAATACTGTCAAATTGTTCATTTTTAATCCTCCATAAAATTAATTTTTAAAAATTGTGCTTCCCTACCGTTTTCCCGCTTTGTTGCTCCAGGCTGGAAAACTTTTTTCTTCTTCGTAAATGCGGTCGAGCTCAACAAACCGCATGTAGCCTCCGTTAAAATCAAAAAGCGTTACACCCGTTGTGCCACGCCGATTCAAAGCCACATCTACGCCGATGGTTTTAGATTCTATGCGCCCTCGTTCATCCAAATTCTTTTCGATGCACCACATCAAAATCACTTTGTTAGCGTCCTGCTCGATGCTGCCGCTATCCCTGAGTTCTGAAGGGCTCGGCCTTGAGTTCTCATCGCTTACTCGGTTTAGCTGCGATAAACACAGCACCGGTACGCCCAATTCTGAAGCCAAACATTTTAAATCCCGGCAAATAGAGCCAATCTCTAAGTTCCTGGTATCATAACGCCGGCTGCTACGCATCAATTGAAGATAATCAACCACGATTAAGCCCAAATTATCAAGCATCCTTGTTTCTAAGCGAATATCATTTACCGTGCAGGCTGGGTTATCGTTGATTTTTATCGGTAACTTGTCAGTTTCATCGATGGTTTCAGCAATCTTATTGACCTCGTCTGTGCGTATTTTCTGCAGCCTTTTTTTATCCTTGAATTTGCGGTCAATCAGCGTGTTCATCGCTATCGGAGCCCTTTTTGAAAGCAAGCGCTCATAGATTTCACGGCTTTCCATTTCAAGACTGTAAAAAGCAACTGTTTTCCCCGTCATGGCAGCGTTTTCAGCAACTGATAGGGCAAAAGATGTCTTGCCGACCTTAGGCCTGGCTGCAAGAATTATCAAATTCCCCGCACTCATGCCTTTTAAGAAGCTATCCAGCTTTGTAAACCCTGTATCAATGCGGATTGTATCTTCTTCATTTTTGCTGTAATCATCAAACAGCTGAAGGCCGACGTCTCCGATATTTTGCAGTTTCTTTGAGGTCCTGGTTTTTGCGACTTCAAAAAGCTCTGACATTGCTTTTTCTGCGACTTCATCGACGTTTTCAGCGCTCACTCCGTCAAGCATGTAAGACTGGAAGGTCTCCTGCAGCCTCCTGGCTTTATGCGAGTTTGTCACTATTTTTGCGTACTGCTCGATATTGCGAATAGACGGTGTAATCTCGGTGCATAGCAGCAACAGCTTTTTCATCACGGCTTTATCATGGACTCCATCTGCAGTTACCCGGGTTAGAACGGTTACGAAGTCAATTGGCTTGCTGTTTCTCGATAGCTCCAAAATGGCTTCGTAGCAGGCTTTCAATTCTGCAAAATAAAAATCCTCAGGCTTTATGATGTCAATCACAGCGCTCAAGGACTTCTCATCTAAAATTATCGCTCCAATTACCGACTGTTCCGCGGTTTGTGCGGATTCAATTGCATGCATTTAGCTTCACCTCTGGTTTTGATTCATTTTCATTAAAAGCTGCGGGTATTTTTCCCTCAGCTTTTTACCGGATAAGATGTTACTGCGCCAAAACGAATCCTTCTGGCTCCATGCGATTACTGCGGCTGCTTCGTCCGGATCGATTTTATCTATTCGCAGCATTCGGTCAATGTCCTTTGCCCAGCGTTGGCGCCGCTGCTCGCTTTGCGGGAATTTTGGTTCATTAAATATGATGCAGTCCTCAAGATACAGCGCCAATTTATATGGCTCGCTGTCAGCCTCAAATTTTTTGCGCGCCTTAATCGCCTTGTCGTCAACTTTTGTTTCTTCGATTGCCCGATTTTTTTCTGTTTCAGAAAGTTGCGACGAAGAATTATTAATTGTATTATTCAATGTATTATTATCTGCGAAGTTTTCTTCATGGGGGTCAAGAAGTTTTCTTCATGGGGGTCAAGAAGTTTGCTTCGTGAGGGTATGGAAGTTTTCATCCTGCGGGTATGGAAATTTGCTTCCACCTTCAAGCGTCTAACTTTGACTTTTTTGCTATCATTTTCAAACACAAAGTCTGCTGTAACATACCCGGCATCACAAAGCGACTTTATCCACGATGAAATCGTTCTTTTGCTCACAGAGTAAAGATTGCTAAAATAATCGTTTGTCGCCCAACAATAGCCCTTTTCATTGCATAAAGCCGTTATTTCGCCGTATAAAAGCTTCGCGTGTGGAATTATTTTGTTATCATACCTCACCGCTGCCGGGATCACCGCATAATAGGATTTTCTCGTATCCATTAGCTTTTATCCCTCCATCAAAACGGCAAGTAATCGTCATCCAAACTAGCAGGTGCCGGGGTTTGAGGTGCAACGGGGTTCTTTTCTGTTATGATGGCTTGTATAATGAAGCCCTTATAAACCTTATCGTTCTGACGCTTTGAATAGTATTTCGCAATTGCCCAAAGCTCGTCTTTTGGCTTGTATTCTTTTAAAATGCGCTGTGCTGTCTTTCCAAACGCTGTGCAATCGGTAAAAGTTGGCCTGTTCCATTCTCCGGTTACTTTATCCTTGCCGTTACTCAGCTGTAACGAGAACTTCGCCGTCCCCTTGCTGACTTCTCGTAAATCGCTGTAAATCCGGCCTCTAAGGATCACCGTATTGACGCTGCAATTGCCGCTGTAAACTTCATTGTCATTATCAAAAATTTTTAATGTCTTCATATCTATCACTCCATATTTTTTATTAAGACCCGGATCTCCGGGGTTTCTGCGTACATTTTCTCCGGTCAAAGGCATTGTCGCACTGCTTGCTTGGAGCGCTTCGCATTGCTCTGTGTCTTTTCCTATTCGTCAGCACGCCTGCTTCGCCCACCGGGCGCGGCGCACTGCGAATCAAAATAGATTTTGCAAACTTGGCCGTCATCATGGAAAGCCACGCCGTTTAAGGCATTTAGAACAACCTTGATGATATTATCGCCGTCAGGACGCTTGGTTGGCAGGATTTCGCCGTTAAGCATCAAAGCTCGCACCTTTTGGCTGACACTTTGAGGCGGCTCAAAAAGAGCAAGAATCGCAACCTCAAGCGGCACGTGCCTTTCGAATTTAAAGTTTGCAACTTTAGAGTATATTGACCTTATTTGATTTTCGTAATCCACCGTCTGTTTGGGCGTGTACGTTATGCTCCGGCCGTTAATCCGGCAAACTCTCGGCCGTTGCTTGCCCCTCGGGGTCCCCGGCACTGTGAATTTTATCTCCATCGCGCGCCTCCTTTTCCTTCTTTTCAGCCGCCATTTGATTCAATCCCTCCAATATCTCCACACGCTGTTTGACCGTTAACTCTTTGAAGCTCGTAACGTTGTACTTTTTAAGCAGCGTAACGTAAAGCTTGTCCGAATTTTCGAAGTCGTTGACGACCCGCCTTAAGATATTCGCGTCTTTTGCGCTGATTTTCTCGACCTCAATTTCTGGCAAATCCTCGCCGCTGTAAATGTACAGTCCGAGGCCAAACATCGCAAGGTTCTTCACCAAACACCGCATTATTGCTTTGTTCACATCAAACATGCTTGCCGGCTCAACCGATATGCCTTTCTTGTACTTGGTATCGTATATGTAGCCTTCAGATTTCACCGATTTGTTCGCCCCGTCCATTACGGGAAGCCACATCATATGGGTCATGCCGTCGATTGTGACTTCAGTAAATACCATGTAACCCACGCCCTCATCGAAAACATAGGGGAGATGCGCCTCACCGAATTGATGAATTTTATAGTTCGCATCGGGGAAACGTTTTTCCACCGCAGCCCAGGCATACGGCCAGGACAGATACGACAGGCCATTTTTATTCTCAAGTTGTGCATTAACATTGACTTCAAATAAAGTCTCAAAGACTGATTTAGTTTCTTGCATTTCATCGTACCTCCACGTCATCATGTTCAAAGTCAGATTGCTCCGCTGCATAATCTGGCAACTCAGCAATAAACTTAAGCGGAGTAAGGTATTTTCTGTCATCTAACTGTATCATTTTATTCATCTCCCTTGATTTTCTTAAGATTTCTGCATACGATTCTAAATGCATCTAAAGTTTTTCTTTCAAGATCCCTTAATTCATCGGCTTGCCTTAGATTAATCGCAACTAAAATGAGTATTAATATGAACAAGAAAAATGTTTGCATAAAATTACCTCCGTTAAAAACAAAATTGCCACCTTTTTAATATCAAGGTGACAACTTTTCTAATATTGAATTTTTTCATTGTTTCTGGTACAATGTAATTATAAAATTCATCGATTTAAGACGAATTTGTATTTTCGTAAACATTGTAAGTGGCTTGAGCCCGCGTCGTTACTAGTTTTCTCCAAGCCCCTTATGGTACTCCGTACCACAAGTACTGGCAATGACAGAGTTGGTAATTAATGGAGTGGCGACAAGAAAAGCATCCAAAGTTATAGAAGCATTATATGAAATTTCGTTTTCTAAATCTACAGCTTCAGATGCCTGTAAATTGGATAAAAGTGTAGTGGTATTATCAGAAGAAAATGATAAATGTCACGTTAGAAAATCTTCTTCTATTCCTTTGAGTATAAATGATGATCTTGAAACATGTTCATCTGAACTTTTTCTTAATTTTTATAATACCTATTAATTTTTATAATACCTATTAATTTTTATAATACCTATTGTATTTTACCCCACTTTTTGGGTTTGACTGATTCCTTAAGTATTAATAGCCTAGCTAATTTAATTTTCGAAAAGGTATAAAGATATGAAAAGGTTATTTAGTTTCTTCTTGACCATATTACTATTTTTCACAGGTAAAAATTCGAGTGCATTGGCAATGTCTTCGCAGCAAGAAGAGTTTTATCAAGCAGCTATTGTTGAATTAGATGTTTGCAAGTCTTTAGAATTGTTACAAAGGAACAGCAAAGACCTAAATGAACCTATTGAGATAAACGGTAGGAATATAACTTTTTTGCATGAACTTTTGCAGGTTGCTGTTGAGCTTTTTCGGGATTGAATAAGTATTAATCAAAGCATATCAGACTATTTAGGTGCTTTATTGATGGGGCACCCTGGTATAATTCAATTTTGGCTAATAATCAAATGCAAAAAATTATAAAAAAGAACTAAATTTTGAACTTGATTATTCTTTATATCAACTACTCCATCTTTTTTTAGGTTTTGACGCTAAGGTTGATTTGTCAAATAGCTTCGGTATGAGTGAGAAAGAAGTTGCCAGAAATTTTTAGATAAACAAAGGCAATAATTATTTGAATTTTATAATGAATTCCCCTACGATTACCGACGCAAATTATGAAGAATCCCGAAATAGAGCCCGAAATAATGTTGTCACAACTATAAGAAATAGAAACTTTGGTTATATGGTGCCAACTTCTATATTTGGTGTTTTTCTTTATATTATGTTTTTATTATTTCTAACAAATTAAATTTTCTTAATATAGAACATTCCTTTCTGCCTAATAATTTTTCTTTATGCACAACTATAATATGATTTTGTACAAAAGTCAGCTTGATTATGCAGAATAAAATTTCTAGCGGTTATAAAGTTTAACCATGAGGTAATAAAGACTATGCATGTATCGATTTTCTACTTTTAGATAATTTTCAAAATCCGTTAAACATTTTAATTAAGAATAGCTTTGCATAGCGTTGCACAGAAATTCAGAAAAATCTGGAAAGTGCAACCCCTTAAAGGCATTTAAGGCAACACCCTTGCAGTAGACAAAAGTAGAAAAGCGTGTTATAATTATGATCTACAATAAATAAGGAAGGCTAAAATATATGAATAAAAAATTTATAATAACGTTTATATTTATGTTTTTCTTTTTTAACTTTGTTACGTTGACAACATTGAGTATCTCTGATATGGAAGTCGACTCTTGCATTGATTCTAGAGCAACAATTAAATACCACAAAAAAGAACATTATAAAACTTTATCTACCGTTAGTATGCTTTTAGAACGCCAATGTGAAGGAAAAACAGAAGTTTTACTGCAATTACGTAAAAATACAGGTTGGATGGACGGTTTTTGGGATTTTGGAGCTTGTGGACACGTTGAAGAAGGAGAAACTTTAACAGACGCTGCAATTCGAGAAACAAAAGAAGAGCTCTGTGTTGATGTTCTTCCTGAAGATATAGAATTTTTAAGCTTAAATCACAATAATTTAGGCAATAAGGGTATTTATTACTGTTTTTATATAAAAGTAAAAAAATATAGAGGAGAAGTAAAAATAGGCGAACCAGAAAAATGTGCAGAGTTAAAATGGTTTGATATTGAAAATTTACCAAAAAACATTATTCCTATTAGAAAATATTCACTTGAAGATTATAAAAAAGGTATTATCTACAACGAGATTGGTTGGGGTAAAATGGAAGCTTTGTCAAATTACAATATTCCATCCCCAAAAAGGTTTGGTTAAAATCTTAAAAACATAACTTTATAGATAATTATAATATTAAAATTTTATGGCATATCTAAATAATGGGACTTTTATTTTGAGACAGTATTTGAGGAGTGATTGCTTGCTTAAACTAAAATCTTTAATAATAAATTTGCTAATTCCACTAAGTGTTGGAAGTCTAGCCGGTTTTTTAACCATGGATTCTATGAAAGTCTACAAAAATCTAAATCAACCAAGCTTTGCGCCCCCATCTCTTTTATTCCCTATTGTATGGACAGCTTTATATATTTTAATGGGTATTTCATTTTATATGGTTTATGAGTCAAATTTGGCGCTAAAAAGCAAAGCACTAAAAGTTTACGCACTTCAATTGATGCTGAATTTTATTTGGCC
This sequence comes from uncultured Eubacteriales bacterium, assembly GCA_949068525.1. Lineage (GTDB taxonomy): Bacteria > Bacillota > Clostridia > Oscillospirales > Acutalibacteraceae > CAG-557. Next base: position 8,614 of record CARTIQ010000015.1, read on the forward strand.
ATTAATATTTTTTAATGCGCAGTTGTATTTATTTTCGTTTATCTGGTTAATTTTTATTTGGTGTTTAGTCTTATGGATGATAATTTTATTTTATAAAATTAAGCCTTTATCAGGATATCTTCAAATTCCATATTTATTGTGGTTAACATTTGCAGCTTACCTTAACATTGGCGTTTATTTTCTTAACAAATAACTATGCTACAGTGCATAATGGGATCAATAGATTATGTCCTTCTTTTATTGATATAGCAAAGAAGTAAATCTAAGAGTATACATTAACATGTTTATGTGTTATAATTATTGAAAATGTTAAGGTGATTTCATAAGTTCACGTTATACTTTTGGTGCACCTTATTGTATCAAAAATATCGCGATTAGCCATAGTCTCTTTATTGTTGTATTTTAGCTTTTGTTTGAATATAATAGAGGTAATAGCATGAGCTTAGAATTTCACCATATAGGAATTCCGGTTGAAAAATCTAGAATAAGCAGTGGCTCTAGGTTTTCTCCGGCTTTTAAAATGTATACAGACGACGCACAAAATGACCTTGGAATTTACATCCAATACCATGCTTTTGAAGCGGGAAGCTCTTTAAATTATTCAATAAAAGGTCAAATTCATGTGGCTTTTAAAACAAACAATATTGAGCAAGTATTGAAGGGAAAGCAAGTTATTATGCCACTTTACGAACCTTTTAGTGGCTATAAATGCGCTATGATTTTAGTAAATAGCTTACCTATTGAGCTTATTGAAACTAATTTATCTGAAGAGTATATCTGGGAAAATGACAAAATATTAAAAAATGGCATTTTATATGGCGAAGGATAAATTCAGTTTTTTGTTAGTTCAGAAAAAATTTACTTCGAGGTGTAGCTCAGTTTGGTAGAGCGCTGCGTTCGGGACGCAGAGGCCGCAGGTTCAAGTCCTGTCACCTCGACCATGCTGAGTAGTTATAAGGGACTTGAGAGATTTTATTATAACTACTTTTAAAAACCTTGGCCTTGAAGGGGCGATTGATTAACAAGCGATATTCCATTTTAGACTGTTTAATAAAGTCCTTTTTATCTATACTTTTTATCCCTGCATAATATAAGATAATTAGTTTTTTACGTTTTTATCACGATTGTTCATTATACTTCCTCCGAATTATGTTGGTTTTCCTAACAGTTCGGAGATTTTTATATAGATATCGGATGTAATAAAAGAAAATTTGCTGCATATGGCGTTACCAAAAAAATAGAAGTTAGACCCGAGTTATCTCAAAAATCTTGCTTCTATGGCCTTCCCTGACATACCGCAAAATTCAAGTTATTCTTTAACCACAGAACGATCCTCGGTGCTAAAACTGGGGACCGTTTTTATTAACGCGCAAATAAATTGGAGAGCTCCAAAACTTTTTGCTTAAATA
>CARTIQ010000016.1 GCA_949068525.1 uncultured Eubacteriales bacterium
AAAAAAACACGCTGTTAGAGATAAACTTCGAAAACGCCCGCTGCACCTACGATACAAACATGAATCGATATGTCACAAAGAAAAAATCCTGTGGCAAAGTAGACATGGTGGTCGCGCTCATCAACGCGGTCTATCTATTGCAACAGGACGTGATTTTCAACGACGATTGGGTTGTTCAGGTGATTTAAAAATGAGGTGAAATTTATGAAACTATTTAATTTCCAAAAAAGAAATATCGAAGAACCGCAACAGGTCGCGAACGACGTGATTTTAAGCGCACTTTTAAGCGATGAAACCATAACTGAAAAACAGGCGTTGAATATTCCCGCCGTGGCGCGGTGCGTGAATTTGATTTGCGAGACGGTTTCGATGATACCGGTAAAACTATATAAAGAGGAGATTCTCGATGGCAAGCGAAAAACCGTAGAGGTGCCGGAAGACGCGCGGTGTAGCCTTTTGAACGAAGATACCAAAGATGCTCTTGACGGCACACAGTTTAAAAAGGCGATGGTTCGCGATTATTTGTTAAACGGCAACGCCTACGCGTACATAAATAAGCGCCGTAACACTGTGAGATCGCTGAATTACGTGGATTGCGGCAATATTCTAATAACGAAAAATACTGACCCAATTTTCAAAGATTATAATATCAGCGTTCAAGGTCAAACCTACAAGCCGTTTGAGTTCTTGAAAATCATGAAGTCAACCAAAGACGGATCCCGCGGCGTTGGGATTATTGAAGAAAACAATGAGCTCTTAAAGGTTGCCTACACTACGCTGAAATTTGAGCAAAACCTAGTATCCACGGGCGGCAACAAGAAGGGCTTTATAAACGCCAAAAACGGCCTGACCTTCCAAGAAGCCAGCAATACCAGCGTTGAGATGCAGTTGAACGAGAATAAAAATTCGATAAATAATTCGATTTTGGACATTTTCGGCGTACCGACAACGTGGAACTGGGAGACTTTCATAAAGACAGCTATAATGCCGATTCTGAAGACAATTGAATGCGCCTTGAACCGGGACTTGCTTCTTGAAAAAGAGAAGAAGTCCTTGTATTTTGCCTTTGACACTAAAGAAATCATCAAAGGTGACATAAAGACGCGGTTTGAGGCATACAAGACAGCTCTGGATTCAAACCTGATGCAGATCGATGAGGTTCGCTATTTAGAGGACCAGAATTACACAAATATATTTTTTAAAAATATCTATAAACTTGCGTTATTATTGAGTTTTATGTGATTCGTGATTTAATATCACTTAATAAAATTAAGCGACTTTTTATAGCTTTAAGCGACAAATAAGCGACAAAATATACCCGCCTGTTAGCAGTTGCTTTTATTACTTGTTTTACTATGTAAACAACGCCATTTCTACAGCTTGCATGGTTTTTTCTTTGCTTTCTTCAAAAACATGGCCATAAATGTTCTGAGTTGTCTCTGTCTCCGAATGTCCGAGTCTGTCAGCGATAATTTTTGTGGCTATTCCGGAGTTTATAAGTATTGACGCGTGAGTGTGTCGCAGTGAATGCAGCTTTAATGGAGGCAAATCTGCGGATTCTAAGACCAGTTTAATCTTTCTACCAATATGTGAACGAGATGTATAGTTACCGGTCAAATTAGTAAATATCGCGCCTCTGTTTATCCACATATCGCCGAGGCCCCGGCTGTATTTTTCTTGAAGTTTTTTGTGTTTCTTTAATAAATTTATTATGTACTTTGGCAAAATGATTTTTCTCTCGCTTTTGTTCGTTTTAGGTACCTCTCTGCGCAACTGCCCGTTTATCCTTATGAGTGTATGCCTTATATTTAACAGTCCTGTTTTTAAATCCACGTCATCCCAATGCAGTGCGCAAAGCTCTCCCGGGCGTATCCCTGTTGCTAAGAAAAGGTTTCCTATGACTTCAAGCTGAAAATCATCCTGCTCTTTAAGCGCCTCTAAAAATTTACGGCTCTGCTCCTCGTCCAGGCATTGAACCGGAGGGGTATCTGATTTTGCACAAGTTACGAGCGAACACGGATTTCGTCGCATTATTTCCTTTTTGACCGCGGCTGTAAAAATAGCCGATAAGTTAAGCTTTATCTTTTTCAAAGTTGAACCGGAAATTTCTTTTGTTGGCGTAACATCGTCAAACAGCGCGTTAAATGGAATTGCTAGCCCTTGTGCAATTTTTTTCGCAATTTCGAAAGTTACACAATTGTCTCGCGCACTGCGAATTGTTGTCCGGTCAATATTTATTTCTTTGCAAAATTTTGTCTTATTTATATTATCTATCACGGATCTATCTTTAAATCGGAACTTGGTTTTCGTATTTCCGCTCTTTCTTATATCGCAGAACATACTATCTAACATCGGTGGTGTTATATTTTTGAGTTTCTCTCTTCCAATCCGCGGAATAACATGGTTTTCCATTGCTCGCCTATTAGGAATCAAAGTTTGCTCTCGGAGGACATTTGGTGCAACGGTCTCATAGTACCAATCTGCTAATTCAGCAAAAGTTATGTTTTCGTCCAAGGCAACATAACCCTTTACTTGTTTTTCCCACACAACGGCAAACTCATGTGCCAATTTTTCAGCTTTACCAGGTGTTACATTTTCCGGTGGCCGAAAGGTTGTAGTTTTCTTAATTTGTTTACCTTCGTTATTATAACCTAAATATGCGGTGATTGTAAACGTCTCACCGCGTTTTCTTATGCTTGCCAATTACCTTTTCTTCCTTTCTTTTGATATTTTGTTATTAATTTTTGTCGTTTCAGGGGTTGCCGCCCCTTCGGGCGCATTCGCTCTTATTTCGTCAAGTAATCGTAAAAATTCATCGCGAACAATGGCCTTTTCCATATTTGCCGTAAGGCGAAACGTCTTGTGAATGGTTTTGTTGCTGCCTTCAAATTCTCCAACGTCTATTTGCACTGTCTTTTCGCCATTTGAAAAGCAAAAATCTTCTGCCCGAAGGTATACCGCAATGCTATTTAACGCCAAAAGACCCTGCTTACAAGAAAGCAATTTGTTTAAAGCCTCCAAACCAACTGGTGAGATTTTATCTTCATTTTCGTCAAAAATTAATTCATCGCTTGTATCCAAAGCCTCTATAGCCTCCGGCGAAAGGCCCGTTTTTTTACTTATGTATCGTTGGTTTTCGCATTCCTTTTCAAGCCGTCTTAGCTCTGTTGACGTCTGCTTTTCAAGAATGGGATACGAAAAATTTATTGCGATTTGCTCTTCATAAGACCGCTCGTTAACGGGCTTTTTCAACATTTTTAAAATATCGTTAAAATTATACTTCCTTTCGAGTAATTCAAGCGCAGGGATCTCAAGAATTTCACAAAGCTTCGATAAAACATCAAGAGGTGGGTTAATGATCCCTCGTTCGTAATTTGTTAATGATGTTGGCGCACAACCAAGAGCAGCAGCAACCTCAATTTGTTTTAGGCCCATTTTTAGCCTTTTTTCTTTTAGCCGTGATCCCAAAGTATTCTTATTCACATCAGTTCACTCTCCAATCATAGAATAAAATACATTTTACAGCAATTTATTTGAATTGTCAAACTTACAACGCAAAAGCATAAAAAACATTCGCCAAAACTATTTACACACAAAACGAATTGAGGTATAACATTAACATCTCAATGTTCTTTAAAACAAAAAGGAGGAGTTCCAAATGGAGCAAAAATTAATATTAACAATACGAGAAACCGCGAAAGAATTTAATTTCCCAGAGTTTGCAGTAAGGACGCTTGTAAAGCGAAAAGCTTTTCCTGTGATTCGTGTAGGCACAAGAACGTACATAACGCGTGAGATCTTTGAGAATTTCGTAAGGTCAGGCGGAGAAAGATGATGGACAAGTACAGAAACATTCCAGAGGCCTTGAAAGCTCGAAACCAATGGGTATGCTATGAGCTTGTCTATGATAATGAAAAAGGGAAAAGCAGTAAAATACCCAAAAATCCACACAATGGATATAATGCTAAATCAAACGACAGCGCAACGTGGAGCGATTATAACACAGCGGTAACCGCTGCAAAACGCTATAGATTTGATGGCATAGGATTTGAGCTGGGAAATGGCATATTTGGCATTGATTTGGACAATGCAATCGATGAAAATGGTAAGCTTACAAAAGAAGCCGCAGATATTGTAAGCGTAATGGAAAGTTATACGGAAATAAGCCCAAGCAGGCGAGGATTGCATATACTCTGCAAAGGTGGGATCCCCGTTGGACGGCGAAGAAAAGGCAATATAGAGATATATTCGTCTGACCGCTTTTTTACCGTTACTGGTGATGTTTGGGGAGAGAAAAAGGAGATTGAAGAGCGCTCCTACCAAGCAGGATTAGTGTATGAAGCTTATCTTTGCGGTGCTGATCAGGAATCAGCGAGAAATATTGGCTGTTATAAAAAAGCCGCTCAGGTAGCACAGTTAAAACCTTGGCTAACGGACAGCGAAATTATAGAAACGGCCTCAAATGCCCAAAATGGAGATTTGTTCAAACGCCTTTGGAACGGGAGTTATACAGATTACAAATCTCAAAGCGAAGCAGATCAAGCCTTGTGCAATATTCTTGCATTTTACTGCGGTAACGATTTTAAGCGCATAGATAACTTGTTTTGCAGATCCAGGCTTTATCGAGAAAAGTGGGACAGGCTCGATTATAAAACTAAAACAATAAATAAAGCAATCGCCGACTGCAATAAGACTTTTTGCAGTAATGGTTGGCAGAACTATAGTTCTCGCGATGGCCCGCAGTTATTTAAGAGCAAACCAAGCAAGGTACCGTCTTACATCAATCAGCGGATAAATTCAAAAACGGGTGAAATCAAATTTATTGTAAATTGCCCGCTGCTTGCAAAATATATACGAGAGCACAATGACTATTTGTTTGTAACGGATGAAACAAACAGCTCGGTGATGCGGTATTGGTACAAAGACGGGTGTTATCGGTTGCTTAGCGATGACATGATAAAGGGCATAATCAAGGGATACATAACGTCGTTTGATGAAAAAATATTGAAAATGAGCGATGTAAATGAAGTCTTTAACGATTTGATTACAGACTTGAAGGCAATTTCTCAAAACGAATTAAACTCGAATGAGGATATTATAAACTTTCAAAATGGAATCCTTGATTTAAAAACTATGCAATTGTTGCCTCATAGCCCGCGGTATTACACTACGATTCAGATCCCATGCGATTGGGCTCAAACCGCAAAGCCAACGCCGATATTTGATGAATTTATGAGGACTTTTACAAATAATGATGAGGAAATTCAAAAACTACTTATGCAGTTTATCGGGGTGTGCTTGTCTAACGTAAAAGGGCACAGAATGAAAAAGGCAATTTTTATGGTCGGCGACGGAGATACAGGTAAATCGCAGTTAAAGGCGCTAACAGAAAGACTGTTAGGTCAAGGGAATTATACGGGCATAGATTTGAAGGAGCTTGAAAGCCGCTTTGGGAGCGCAAATATTTATAACAAAAGGCTTGCAGGTAGCAGCGATATGAGCTTTATGACGATAGAGGAATTAAAGACATTTAAGAAATGTACCGGCGGAGACACATTGTTTGCAGAATTTAAAGGGAAGAATGGATTTAATTTTGTTTACAATGGGCTTTTATGGTTTTGCATGAACAGATTACCCAAGTTTGGCGGAGATAACGGGGATTGGGTGCATAATCGAATTATACAAATAAGATGCAACAATGTCATTCCACCGGACAAACAAGATAAATTTCTCCTAGATAAGATGTATAAAGAGCGATGCGGAATTGTATACAAGGCGATAAATGCATTGAAAGAGGTCATTGCGAACGGATACGAATTTACAATTCCAGAAAGCGTTGAATGCGCAAAAGAGGAATACAAAGCTGAAAATAGCACTGTTATAAGCTTTTACAAAGAGTGCATCGTACCTCGCCCATCAAGCTCAATAAACGATAATTGCACAACACAAAGGGTTTATGAAATGTATAGAGAGTGGTGCAAAGATAATAACCATGGTTACGCCGAAACTGCGAGAGAATTTAGAAAAAATTTCTCAAAACTTTTAGGAGGCTCATTTGAAGAGGTTACAATAACTCGCCATGGAATTAAGTACTACAAAGATGTAACCTTGTCAATAGAGTATAAGAAGGCTAATAATAGTGCTTATGGCTATGATACTGTGGACAGCCTTTGCGAAAGCTGGGAGACAAGTTAGGTGGGGTTGGGTGGAGCAAGGGTGGAGTAAAATGCAAGAACTCCACCACACTGGTTGCCGCAGTCTATCGGGACTTTCAGCAGATTGGGTGGAGTAGGTGGACTTCTTTTTACTTTAAATGCAGAAAAAAATATATAAAAATAAGAAATATAAAAATATATATAGCAAACTCGTTTTTACTCCACCTACTCCACCCAAATGTCTGAAATGTGGCATAAACACTGTGGTTATCGAGGGTGAGGTATGAGTTAACAAGTCCACCCAAAGTCCACCTACTCCACCCGTTGCTTAAAAGGAGGATTTGAAAAAGTGGGCAAAAGTGAACATAAAAAATGAAAGGAGGTTAGACCCGAATGAAAAGGAGTGCATTAATAATGAAAACAACTGCCTTAAATAAGCAGACACAAGAAACTGTAAATATTGCGGAACAGTTTAATTGTGAGGACAACTATTTTTTCACAAGCACGCTTAAACGTTATTGTGCTCAAAATGGGATTTTGGAAAAACTACAAGCCATAATCGCGGAGGAAGGGGCTCTTGTTAAAAAGGAATACGTAAAAGGCCGCGAGAATATTTATACACACTCAGCTATAATGGATTATAATAAAACTGCGGATAGCGCCAATAAAACCGCCGCAATTTTGCTGCGGGTGATCAAAACATTTGAAAACAAAAAGAAAACGGAACAAGACCCGCTGCTTGAACTTATTGCAGGTATCAAACAGTAGTATCTTGTGCACACAAGTTTAAAATTATGATATGCCCTCGTTATTAGCGAGAGCATATTTTTATGTTTTAATTTAATTTTCCAAAAAACTCACGGAAATTTTTTCGTTGGTGTAAATTTAGTAGGGCCGTCGGTACCGCGCAGCCTTAGATCCATATGGATTTAGGGGCAGGGGGATCTTACTAAAAAACATTGTAACACTTTATTGAACATAAAAACAGCTAAAACTACGATTTAGTTCGCATTTTTAGCCGTTATGTTTTTTAGCTTTTTACCCTGTTATATTACTTTTGGGCGCTATTTAAATACATTAACAAATTCTTTAAGCTGTCAGTGTATTCTGCATATATCCTCGTTGCACCAGCCAAAGTGTCACTTCCATATAAGTCTGAGCCAGGTTCCATGCTTTCGTAGTAAGTGTATGTAGCTGCTCTCGATCTACCAATCGCTTGGTGAATATCATTAATAGCTTGATCATCTTCAACTTCCATGCCATTAAGCTGGTCTACATGATATGTGCGTAAATAATGGTTTGGTACACCCCGGTTAAAAATAATATGGTTATTCTCACGGAGCTCTAGGCTTCTTTGGCTGTGGTTATTTTTCACGATCACCTTTATTTTGTTTGCATAAGTGATGTTCTGCAAACCTAATATTAACGATAAACTTACAATACTTCCCGCTAAAAATTTCTTTGTAAACATTTTTGACACATCCTTCAAAGATCATTTCAATAATTATATAACAATAAAAATTAAAAATCAA
>CARTIQ010000017.1 GCA_949068525.1 uncultured Eubacteriales bacterium
GGAGAAAAATAAAAAAATCTAAAATTTTTCTCAAAATAGGGTGCCCAAAATGGCCTGAAAAGACTCTTTAATATCATAGAGAGATTTTTTCGTTTCTCTATTTGAAGCTTGAAAATTTAATATCAATATCTCAGTAACATTTAAAGAAACTTCTACCCAGCCACAGCTCGAGCATATAAGAGGACCCGGAAAGTCGTGAGACTTTTTGGGAAGAGGAGGAGCTATGAAGCGGATAAGCCGAGCAATATTTGCAGCTGTGCAAAATTTTTTGCCTCATCGTCTGCGCCACGTCAACGTGAAGATTTTCTTGCTGATCTCCGAAAGCAGCACTCCACCCGCAACCGTCAAGATTTCTGTTAACATGGCTTGACTCATTTCGCATAAAAACATACACCCATTGCAGGTGTGTTTAATTTCTTTTTTTTTATTTTAAATAGGCTTTTTCATGTAATCATCGTATCACATCATTTTCGTCAACTTTTAAATTAGAACCTTAACCGTTTTCTCTTGGAAGAAAATTTAATAAAAAATATATTCATAACCGAATGATTTTATGACATAATATCAATAAGTCTATTATTTTTAATATGACTCTAAAAATTTATATTTAATTTGAGACTAGATTTTATGGAGGGAAGAAAAATGTGTAAAATTTTCACAAGAGAAAAAATTCAAGGCAAACTGGCGCAGAAATTGTTGTCCATAGTGGTAAGCTTGTCTCTAATGGCGAGTATGGCACCGGGCAAGATGGCACAAGCGGCGGAACCCACCACGTTCGTTAGCACGGCGTACGCCAACCACTGGGGACGCAGTGACTTGCGATCGTACATGAACGGCGTGGCGAAGGGGAACGGCACCTCGTCGATGGACACTACTGGCCATGCAAGGCAAACTTCAGGGTATTATGAGTCGAGGTTTAGTGACGCAGAGTTTGGCCTGGTGCAACCGTTTACGTACAAAACAAATGTTTTAAACAGCAGCGAAGAGGCCACAGCGGTGTACGAGACAAGCGACCGCTTTTGGCTGCCCAGCGCGAATCATGGCAGTGGCAATGACCAAGTAACCAGCTGGGGAGCAGAAGATATTAGCGCAAACGCGCAATATAGCAAAAATACTGCCGCTGACAAGGCTCGCATAATCCCAATTTCTTACTGGAGTTGTGGCGCTTTGAGCAACTCCTGGCTCCGTTCACCTTACTTTAATAATGACGACCATGCGCTCGAAGCCGAGCGAGGCTCCCGCGCCAATGACTACAATGTCGGCAACGATCTCGCCCTCGCTGCCGCTTGCAAAATAAATCTGACATCTGTCATCTTTGCATCCGCGGCGTCAGCCGCTAATCTCGTCGCCGCAGGGGGCACGCAAAAAATTGAAATTGCGAGCTCTACAAACTTTGGTAAAAAGACTTCAAGTAACCTACCAGACTACGGAATGTACCTAAAGACGGCGTCTGACAAGACGTTTACCGCGAATTCTCTGAGTCTTTCTAGCAACAATCTGACGGTTGGCTACACGGGCGGCGAAGCTGGTCAATACGCCGTGATTCAGGCCTTTAAAGATGATAGCCTAACAAGTGGCACAACGGGATACGCGGCAGCGCAACAGCTTGGAGCTGGCCAAACTTCGGCGACCATCGATGTTACAAGTTGGGGCATTAGTTCGCTAGGCGGCTACACGGTGAAGGTTTGGATGGAAGATAATACAGGAAGCCTGGCCAAAGCTACGCTCCCGACGACTTTTGTGGGCACAAGCAAGACAGAATCCGGCGCTGTGCAAAATGGCCGCGTCTTCGCGATGAAAGCAGACCTGCAGTGCTCCTGGGGAAGTCTTGCAAATACTACAGACTTGGTTGGCGAAGGCACGACGAATCAGAAGATTTACTTTGGCTCCCATAACGGCAATCCTCTTGAGTTCTGGATTGCCGGCCGCGAGACTGCTGCAAACGGCGGAGCGATCGGCAAAGATGGCGATATTATGACGCTCTACCAGGCAAAGTCGGTTGAAACAAAGCAGTTTAATGCGTCCTCAAATAATTACGATGTTGCTGGCAAGCCAGCCGTAACGCTGCAGCTGGCCGAGAACCAAACCGCCCTGTACACCGGCAGCGGTGCAAGTTACCCTGCAGAGCAAATCACATTTAAGCAGGGCGACGCAGACCAAGATAAAACCACTTTAAAATGGCTGCACAGAGCGCATGGCACTGAGGTCTGGACTACGGGTATGCCGACATTTCGCGGAAGTTACGAACTTCGCTGCTATGCCGAAGGCACAGATAATTACGAGCGCACCTACAGCGCTGTGGTGAATTTCACCACGACGAAAGACATCCCAACCGCGAGCGACTTTACCTTCATCCCGCCGGAGAACTTGACCTACGATGGCGAGCCAAAGGAAGCCACGGTTGCTGTAAATCCTGGTATAACTGGCATGGGCGAAATCACAGCGGTATACTATTACGATTCTGACGGGAATCTTTTGGATAACCCGCCTACCGAAGTTGGCATTTATACCGTTACAATCGATGTTGCCGATGGAGATCCTTACACAGCGGTCAGCGGTCTTACGGACGCAACCTGGAGTTTTGAGATTATCCCTGCACCTGCAGAACCCGGGACTCCAGACGACGGCACAAACCAGCACCCGAATTGGGGCGAACAAGAAATTCACGGTGGAATAGCGCATTACGTAAGTGCAGACGGCACAACGAGCGTGGAAATTTCGGCCGAAAACACCGATGCGAACGGAATAATCTGGTTACGCGAGGAATCCGAAGGCACCGCGGCTTGGTACGGAATCGATAACTCCGCAGGCACCTTCGCGGCCGGCTCAAGGTTTTACGTACAGTGGCTGAATACTACAGAGCATCCAGAAGCGTTTGCTGATATCGATGAAGAAACTCGGCAGCAAGTGGAAGAAAACCGCGGTTGGCTCTTTAGAATCGGCGTCATCGCGCCAGACGGCACGCGTTATTCGACTTTATCTAATTCGGTAGATGTCTATGTCCAAATCGGCAACGACTGGGATGAAAGCGACCTGCAAGGCTTTTATATTCAGCAAGGAACTGATGAAAATGTTGAAGTGACATATGTAGAAGGGTGGCCGTACCCGGAAGGTAGTGATGAATTCGGCGTAATGCAGCTGAACCATTTTTCACCATACTTTATCTATGATAAAGACACCGAAAAAGAGCAACGTGCCTTAAATTCAGCAGAAACCGGTGACGAGCTCACATATGTTACGATTTCTGGCTTAGGACTGGTCATGACCTTGGCTCTCGGATTAATGCTAAATTCGAAAACAAACAAGAAAAAATCTGATATTTGAGAATATTAAGTGTGCCGATAGGAATAGAGCTCTTATTTGAAATACCGGAAGATTTTTTGATTTTCTTCCGGTATTTCTAATATCCCCGTAAATTCTACGGCTTTTAAATTTAGAGTAGGCGATAAAAAATTTATGTTGATATTTTTTGCATTTAGCGCTATAATAAAAGCGTAACAAGAGATGACTGTTTAAAGAGCGGTTCGTCCAGTGCATTATTTATTATAGCTGCAACTTTAGTGAAGTGAACCCCTTCCATTAGATTTTCTTTTTGGTCTAACAAACGGGGTTCACTTCAATTTTAGAGACTGTTTGTTTTTTATTTTTTCTTCTTTGCCGTCAGCTCATAACTGAAATCAATGAGATTAAACACTTCACCTTTTGGAATCGACCGATCTAAAAGCAACGTTGACCAAGTCTTTTTGTTCATATTATATCCCGGAAAATAGCCTTTGTTGCCTAGTAACGAGCCTATCGATATCGGATCGCATTTAACATTCAGAATATCAATATATTCTTTTCTCCCTTTAGGCCTAGGCGCTTTTTAAGGAATATTCGTTACTATCGCATACCATTTTGAATTTTCTGAATTCCTCAAAACAGCATGATCCGGGAGTTTTAGCCCAAAGATACTCTGGATTTGTCCCAAATTTTTCTTTTACATATTTAAAAAGTTCTTCTCTCATAATAATCGTGAATTTCATGGGTCACCTTTTATTGTATTTTTGTGATGAATTAGACTTCGTTGAAGCATCAAATAAATGTATAGGCAGATTTTATGTGGAATTACGCACATGAAGTAGTTTAATAAATGGCTTCGATGACATTTAAGCTTTGCATTTTTCGGCTTTGTGCAGTACAATAGAGAAGTAGAAAATTTTTGCGGATATGGCGGAATTGGCAGACGCGTATGGTTCAGGTCCATATGAAAGCAATTTCATGCAGGTTCAAGTCCTGTTATCCGCACCATGCTGAGTAGTTATAAGGGACTTGGGATTTTATTATAACTACTTTTAAAAA
>CARTIQ010000018.1 GCA_949068525.1 uncultured Eubacteriales bacterium
TCTTCGGTCGTCCTGCGCCGGGGCGTCTTCCACCACTTGCCATATTCCCTCCGTTATTATTTGATTCTTTGATTTGCCATTTCGCAATATTCTCTCGAAATTTCAAATCCGATATATTTTCTGTTTAATTCAATAGCCGCCTTAGCCGTTGTTCCACTTCCCATAAAGATATCAAGAACTATATCATCGATATTGCTCCATGTGCTTATTTGGTCTTTCGCTAATTGTAAAGGGAACGGCGCAGGGTGTTTTTTACCATTGATTGGCTTTTCTTTACCCGTTAAGTATGTAAAAATATTTCCGTGCCGTTTATAGTCATTTATCTTCTTTACACCGCAATTAACCAGTCCACTATCATTAGTTTTATGAAATAACGAATTTCCCCAAGTGGTTGTTCCTGCGTATTTGCATTCAACCATTATCGGATTAAAGGTTTTAGGTCTTCCTTTACTAAAAATGAACATAAACTCAAATTCTTGTTCATATCGTCTATGCGAAAGTGGCACATAGTTCTGCTTTCGATAAATCATCGTATCGTACAAACAAAATCCGCATTCCTTAAAAAATAGTGCCTGCTTAAACGATGTACCCGTTTCGCTTCCGTTCTTGGTTGCATCTCCCACAACCCATACTACAATGCCACCCACCTTGGTAACTCTATATAACTGCCTGGCGGTAGTCTCAAAATCAAAGCTGTATCCATTGTATTTTCTCAAATCATCATACGGTGGGCTGGTAATAGTCAAATCAACACTATTTGCAGGAAGCATAGACATTCCTTTTACGCAATCGGTGTTTAGAATATAGTTTGTCAGCATTATCTACCCTGCTTTTGATTTTTCTGATTTTTGATTATTTTGATTTTTCTGATAAAATCAAAAGGGCGGCGGTTGCCGTCCTTTTAACTACGTTAAAGTTTTGATTTAATTGATTTCGACGTTTGATTTTTGATTTTGCGAAAATTCGTGCGAAGTTGCGGCCCCGCTGTTAGGGGGAGAACCCTCAGAGATTCGCATCCCCCCTGCCCCTACGGGCGTGCGCCTTCGACTAGGTAGAGGACATACACACCTTCCTCGACCTTGATGTTGTACCTGCCTGCGTACCGCCGAGCGACCTCGGCTGGGCAGTAGAAGTTTGTTACCGCATCCTCGCGTACCATCCTTCCGTTCTCGTCTTTCTTCAGGGCGAGAGTTTTATTGGCTTTATCTTCTCCCCATCTTAATTTCACACCGCTTAACCCCAGCCTTTTTACAGTTGCTCGGCTGATATACACCATACCTTTTTCATAGATAATTACTTCGGATTTTCCCCAGCCCTTGGCGGATACTTCAAAGTCGAAATTATATTTTCCCATATTTTTTATTCCGCCTCTTTCGGGTATTGTTCCAGCACCAGCAGTTCCCCAATTTTTTTCAGAAAATATTTGCCTGCATACCGTTTTGCTATCTGCATTTGGCAGCTGGTGGTGTCTTTTCTTTTTCCTCGTAAGGTTCTGCCTTGGCTTACCTTCTGCATCGCCAGCACGGTTTTGTCTTGGTTTTCTCCCCATAAAATATCCGTGTCGGATATCCCATAGGTTTCAATTGCTTGCCTACTGAATCGTACCATTCCGTTCTGATAGATGGTTACATCCGCCGTTTTTTTATCGGCTGTTTTTAGCTTTTCAAAGGTGAATTCGCTCATATGTGTTTACTCCTTTTTGGGTGTCCCCTGTTTTTTTGTAAACACAACATACCGTAAAAAACTGATTGAGCCCAGCGAAACGCTGGGCAAACTTGAAACTTTTTACAACTTTTTCAAACAGCAACAGCGGACTTTCGTCCGCTGCTCTGTTATCCTCGTATGTGCTTATTCCTCATCGTACTGGTCGAACAGCTCTCGCACATCAAACCAGCCCGTGTCCTCCCTGCGGAGTAGCTCATCTCTTTCATCATTATTCAGCTTATAGTACAGCCGTCCGCTGTTTATAATCTTGTCGAGCGGTTGTTTCGACACGATGTATCCGTATCTGTTTACCAGCACGAATTTTTCAATTGTTATGGGCTTACCCATATCGCTGTCGCTGTGCCTGATACCATAGAGGTATAAACCATCTCTTACTTTAAAGTTTTTTCCTACTGTTACTATCTTGATTTTGAATTTCATCTGTTCTCCTTTCGGGCTGTCGCCCTTGTTTGATTTTGTAATCAAACAATACCGTAATTCTCCGAAAGAGCCCAGCGAAACGCTGGGCAAACTTGAAACTTTTTCAAATAAAAAAACGGACTTTCGTCCGCCTTTTATCAGTCCTCGTAGGTTAATTTTTCGCCACGGCTTGCTATCGTTCTTTGGCAGTTTCCGCATAAGTAGCCGAGCTGGACTTCTTTTCTCATCTCGTCTATCGGCATCAGCTCTTTGCACCATTCGCAGAAGTCGT